>NZ_JBPUGE010000005.1:0-137862 GCF_051549505.1 Veillonella sp. ZSJB6
AAAGATAAAATGCCGATGGAGCTAGTATTTAGCTAGTTCCATCGGCATTAACAGCAACACTTTTTGTCCTATAGCCCCATATTAGAGAATTCATTTCGTACAAACAAAAGAGGCGGCTCTAGCATCATTCAATGTTAGAGCCGCCTCTTTGTATTATACTTTCACTGTATTACCAACTAGTATTACACTGGTTCTTATTTAATTCTACCGAAATGTTCCTTTGCAAATTGCATGTCTTGTACGAGTTCTAATGTACCAATATAGTTATTGTTTTGATCGCGTACAGCCATGTAGTTTACATAGAATGGACGACCTTGTTTTTCAAGCCATACAGCTACATTATCGCGGTCACCTTTACGGAAGGAATCGATAATGCCGCGTACAATTGGTTCAACCTTTGGTGGATGGCAGGAGTACACATCACGACCGATAGCTGTAGTAGGACGTTTGAATACCTTTTCACCATCATTGAAGTAACGGTTGATATCTTCATGGTCAACGAAGGTTACTTCCATTGGCATTGTATTGAGCATAGCATCGAGTTGATCTACAGTTAGCGTACCACCAATTAAACCAATAGCATTGTCATCACCACTTGATTTTGAAGTTTGTGTAGCTAATGCTGCATCAGCCTCTGGCCATGCAATGCGTTTTACGCCAAAGATTTCTTCATACTGTGCTGTATCTTTGTAGATTTGGTACCATTCTTCTTTACTGAAGTTTTCTGCACAGATTGGGAACAAGATATTTTGTTCTTTGTAGATCATTTCTTGAGCACGTGTAAGAAGCTCATCAAAACGTCTATACCAATCATCTACACTTTGACTAGATTTTGCTAAGTCCCCTAGTTGGTCGCGGATATCGCCATCAACAGTCCACATAACCATGGATGGACCACCGATTGCATAATCCACCTTCAATTTTGGATATAATAAGTCGCCTTTTTTAGCATAATGAACAGATACTTGGCGCACTGTATTTACATCATCAATAGTGGCTGTTTTATCTGCCACTTTAGGGCGAATAGATTCAATCAATGCATCGAGAGCTTTATTTTCCTCTGTTAATTGGTTGAGTGGATGACCTACAGTCTCTACCAAAGTCACTACACTCTTGCTCTTTTCTTGAGCTTCTAGGACAGCCTCTACCTTAGCATGTTCAGCATCCATTTGTTCATGAATGGTAGAACCATGGAACAATGCAGAGTGAAGGTCACATAATTGTTGTACCTCTTCTAAAGGTGTACCTTCGCGCATAAGACCTTGTTCAGCTTTCATGATTTCACTAGCCTCAACATGCTTGAATTGGCTTGCAAAATCTTCACGAACAGAACCTAGCTCTTCGCCTGTGCCCAAACGTTTCAAGAAACCTTTTAACTGTTCTACCCGTTCGCTATCTGTAACAGTATCCTCTGCATTAGCTTCTACATTTTTAGTAGCATTAGCTTCTGCATTGTCATTAGCATTAGATGCCTCTATGTGAGTAGCAGCTGCCTCTGTAGGTGCACCCTTAGCAGATGCATCATCACCATGTAGGTTTGGCATTTCACCTTCCAAGGTAAAGCCTGCTTTCATGAATGCGCTCACGATATCTATCATGGATACGCCTTTCATTTTAGCCCCTTTAGGAATGGTCATGATTTTGCCTACAGAGTTCAACATCACCTTATTAGTGATTTCGCTGAACCCTAAGCTTTTCATAATCTCTGTTACTTCAGGATATTCTTTTACCAAATCATATACAGATTTGGACAAATCTAATTTCTTTTCCATTTTGATCCCCTCGTGTCAAAAATATTGTTTATTACATATGTGAGTAACCCTCTATACGTCTTCGTATACAAGGCAATTTACATTCTGAAAGGTTTATCTAAAATAACCTATGACACTATGATAAACGATATCGATTGGAAAATCTGTATCCATGGCTATACTTTTGAAAGATATTCCAAAAATATCGAAATTTCATATAAAAATAACGGATAGCTGAGAATTCAAAGTCACCTAAGCAATCAAAGCGCTTTGAACCAACTATCCGTTATCTATTAAAATATATATCTATTTTTTAGAAAGATGAAAGTTCTGAGAGATTTATTAGTTTTGTTTCAATGCTTTTTCGTAGTTTTCAGAAACCTTATCCCAGTTAATAACGCGGAAGAATTCCTTGATATAGTCTGGGCGACGGTTTTGGTAATGCAAGTAATATGCATGTTCCCAAACATCTAAGCAAAGGATTGCTGTTTTACCTTCTAGTAGAGGGTTATCTTGGTTTGCAGTAGATGTCACTTCTAGTTTGCCATCTTTGTTTACCACAAGCCATGCCCAACCAGAGCCAAAGCGTGTTGCTGCTGCAGCGGAGAAGCTTTCAACAAAAGCATCATAACCGCCAAGATCAGCGTCGATAGCCTCTTTCAAAGGGCCTTCCAATTTAGATGTGTCTGGTTTTGTCATGATGTCCCAGAACATAGTGTGGTTCTTGTGACCGCCACCGTTATTGATAACTGCTTGACGGATATCTTCTGGCACATTAGCGATATCACCGAGAATACAATCTACACAGCCATAAGCAAGATCAGGATATTTTGCGATAGCAGCGTTCAAATTATTAACATACGCTTGATGGTGCTTGTCATGGTGCAATTTCATTGTTTCTGCGTCGATAACAGGCTCAAGATAATCATAAGCATATGGTAATGGTGCGAGTTCGAAAGGTTTCATAATAGTCCTCCTTAAATATAGGGCACGAACGATGTTGAAATGTATCTATCATTCTTGTGAAAGCGTTTCGATGCACCTGCATCTATATTTTATTTAATTGATATAAATTATCATTCTTTATTTATTGTACATTGTATATAGAAAATCGTCAATGTATTTTCCCATAGAAAAAGGCTATAGGATTTCCTATAGCCTTTGAGTTCGTTTACCAATATAAAGCACTCTAATATAGCTAGAACACGATAACTACTCAACAATACATTGGCACATTTTCATTGTTGTTAATGCTGCTTGGTGGGATTCTTCTGTTACACCCGCACAGCAGCTAGAGTCTACATAAACAGGGATTTCTGGTAAGCCCACTTTCAGTATAATCGCATTAGACACAACGCAAATATCAGTGCATAAACCAACGAGCGTAATGGACTCAATAGGATTTACCGAATTCATTCCTTCCAATCGAGATAATAGTTCAAAGGATCCGAAGTTTGGCTTGTCGATAAAGGATACAGGGCTCATGATAGGACGACCTTCTGCTGCTTCGATTAAGCCAGGCACAATATGCCAACCCTCTGTATTCTTCACACAATGTGTGACAGGCAAGAACTTTCCCTCTTGGCTTTCAAGATAGTTAGTATCATGCGTATCGCGTGTAAATATGATAGGCCCGTCAAAGTTCTCAATTTTGTTGCGCACATTATCTACGATTAACTGTGCTTGCGCTGAACCAAGGGCGCCATCTACGAAATCTTTTTGCATATCGATAACAACTAGAACCTTTTGCATAGTTCCTCCTGTATATAGTCTACATAGAATACATTAATTATTCATTTCACTACTAGTTATACTCTTAATTTTTAATAACATCAACGACAAAAATTTATGCTTTTTCCTCAGCTAACGCATGACGCACGCGGTGTGGCTCATTATGAGCTAGTTTTCCTGCTGCCGCAGCTGCCACGGCCCCCACTAAATCATCGAGGAATGTATTACAATGACCACCAGCCTTGCTATCTAACTTTTTAATGATGCCAGGCTTAACCTTATCTAGATAGCCATAGTTCGTAAAGCCTATGGAACCGTATAAATTAACGATGGAAAAGGCTAAGATTTCGTCGATACCATAGAGGCTTTCATCATTAGCCACAATACCTTGCAAGGGCTGAGATAATTTATTTTGTTCCGTCAACTTGTCTAGCTCAATGCCCGTAATAATTGCATTATGTACCTCTCGTTTTGAAAGGACCGACGCCACATGTTCACGGCATTCTTCAATTGTTAGATTAGGCATATATGGTTTTTGAACATATAAAACGAGCTCTGCAATATCCTCTAACGTAACGCCACGCTCCGCCAGAAGATCGTAAGTATATTTCTCTAAATCCTTTGTAGATTCCATAACCGCTCCTTTATTTTTTATGAGGGTGATCACCTGATACGATTACAATACTAACTGGAATTGTCACAACTAATGCTTCATCAGTATCCACATGCTTTGTATGCCAAGCGGCCTCTTTTGCAGCCTCTTCAAAGATAGGATATGCATCGCGGTCTAATTTCCAATTATTAGGCCCCGCTTCAACGGCTACAATATTCCCTTTATCATCTGTTTTAATTTCTAGAGGAACAATCAATGTGCCATCGGCACTCGTCTTGAAAGCCTCGCTAGGAATTACCACATTATAAGAAATTTGTTGCTGTAATTCATATGTACGCTTATCTGTGGGCTTTAAATCTGCCGCTAAAGAGCTAATATTCCCCATCATAGACGCCAATACAGCTAATAATACAACCCTTTTAAACATAGTTTTTCTCCCCCAAGTACTTTCCACTACACGCAGTATACGTTGATTATACCACGAAAAAATCCCTACCGAACGTATCGATAGGGATTTCTTAAATTAGATTTTCTTAACCATTTCAGATTTCAATGCCATCGCACCGAAACCATCGATTTTACAATCGATATCATGGCCATCGCTTGCATCAGTGATGAGGCGAATATTTTTAACACGCGTACCTTGTTTCAATACGCCAGCGCCTTTTACTTTGAGGTCTTTTACAACAACAACTGTATCGCCATCAGCTAGCTCGTTGCCGTTAGCATCGCGAATGATACCTGCTTCAGCTGCAGCTTGTGCATCAGCCGCTGTCCATTCATGTCCGCACATAGGACAGATAAACATATGACCATCTTCATATGTGTACTCGTCGCCACACTTAGGGCAGTTAGGTAAATTTGCCATTTAGATCTCCTTTTCTCACTACATAATGAAAGTATTATACCATATAATACCTCTACTAACCTGTATTTATGTAAAAGTTGTACGAAATTAATTCGTATTTTTCAATATTCAAAATCCGCTATATACTAATAACGAAAGAGCCGTTAACGTGAGTTAGGTAAAAAATAAACCTAACGTTTAAGACTAAGTACTGCAATACTTAGACACGTTAGGTTTATCAAATTTCTCACATTTTGATGAGCCTAACGCCTAGAACACGTTAACTGGCTCTTTTGTACTTATAGTATAGTCTGAATTCTAGTGACTGTCAATTTACTACCCCAGGCGTTTGCGTAAGATAGCGTAGAGAATCATGCTAACAATAACGCTCATAACTGCTTGAATAGTATTAGTCAAAATACTAGCAATGGCTACGCCTGGATTGAATACGAAATATTCAACGATGAAGTAGCCTGCTACGATAATAATACCACCTACGATGGTTGCCGCTAAGGCAGAGGTAGTTGTCTTATTGTTATAGACAGTACCGACAAGATAGCCTTCAATGCCTTTCACCACGAAGGTGATTGGTACAAAGACTGCGTAGCCGAGGAACAAATCAGCTAGCGCTGGGCCGATAGCACCAATATAGGCGCCGTATTTTCGACCTAATAATAGAGCTGATGTCATAATAACGACATCTCCAACATTGAAATAGCCGCGAATGCCAGGTACTGGAATTTTCGTGTACATGGTAAACAGTGTTGCGAGGGCAATCAATACGGCTGTGAGTACTAACGCGGACGTAGTACTGCGGGTTTGAACGTGTTGCATAGCGTCCTCCTTATAAAGAAAATAGGCATGTGAATAATTACATCACATGCCTTTACTATATACCTTTACGATAACACCTGCAAATAGAAGGAATTAACAATACTCCTTTACCAAGCTTTATCATCATTTACTTTCAGAATAACGGCGCTTCACTAGAATTTAACTTAACATAGATACCATTTTATTATACATATTCTCTCAAGCAACGATGATTAATCAGAAAGGAACTAGCCATGAACATTTTAATCATTTACACCTATCCTAATCATCAAAGTTTTAATAGCGCTATTCTAAAAGTAGTACAACAGAATCTTTCAAAAGACCACAATATAAAAATCTTAGATCTATATGAGGAGCAATTCGATCCTGTATTGCGATTTGATGACACGCACAAACGTCGAGATTTAAGCACTGTTCCGGACATAGAAAAGTATCACAATTTGATTACTTGGGCAGACCATATCATTTTTATCTACCCTATTTGGTGGGGCGGCATGCCAGCTATACTCAAAGGATTTATCGATCGCGTATTTACAGTGGGCTTTGCCTATTCATATGGTAAAAGAGGCCTTATAGGTCATTTACAGGGAAAATCCGCCTGGATTATCACCACCCACAATACGCCATCCTTTGTAACGCTATTTATCCAAGACTACGGCAAGGTTATGAAAGATCAAGTTCTGAAAGCCTGCGGCTTCAAACCGGTAAAACACACTCAATTGGCTGGCACAGAAACCAGCTCGGACGAAAAACGTCGGCGTTTCTTAGACAAAATCGCTAATATCGCCGGCAGTATTTAACATTTCTAGTATACTATGATTTTTTACCAAAGATTACTTGGTTACCAAAATCACAAATAAATTTACATTAGACTGCTTACAGTTTGCTCTAAGTCAAAACAAGCTGTATACGAAAACCTTCCAAATTACATAGATATCACTCTTCAAATCTCTCTTCTACATTATAAAGAACCTCGCAGTCACAGCCGCCACCTTCGTTAACGATCCAATCTAGTACACTTTCCACATCTACCTTTTGTTTTTCCAAGAATTCTCTGGTGAAAGTTAAACTATGGTCGCAACCGTCATTTGCCTCTAACTTCTCGTCTACATAGTCAAAGAGATTCCAAAACAACTCTTCGTCCATAGGCAAACTATCTTTAAACGATTGCTTTTGCTTATCTGCATAAGCTTTTAATAATTCCTTTTTACGCGCTTTATCCATTATGATTATTCCCTTTATGTCTTATAAGTTATAGCTCATGACTTATATCTCAAGCCCTATTTCTCATATAATTCTGGTCGTTCTAAAACTGTGCCGTATTTTAGTTTTGGCAACTTAACTAACTGAGGATACAGCTGTTTAACCTCTTTACAAGATCTTAATGTAAGATGTTCTAGATTATGGAGTTCTAAAATTGGAGAATAGTCTGTATCCATCACTTTAGCGGTCAAGAAGCTAAAAAATCGCAGCTGTTTCATATGACGTAGGAATCCCAAGGATTGAACCTTAAGAATTTTAGGAGCTCCAAAATCACCTTCTAGAGCAAGACTTTCAAGGTGCTTCAGATGCGCTAATGGCGTATAATCATCAATTTTTTGAAAGTTCTCAATCGACAGAGCCACTAAATTTTCTAATTTTGATATAGGCTCTAAACTCGATACGCTTCTACCGGACCCAATGTGTAAATATTCTAGTTCTTGTAAGTTCTCTAATTTTGAAATATCTGGATAGACGCCCCATTTTATATGTAATTTTTTAAGTCTACGTTGAGCACACACCGCATCAAATAAGTCCTGTGACATTCTTGTACAAAACATAAGCTCTGTAAAAGTATCTGGATTATTTACTAGGAAATCACACCACTCCATCCAAATTCGCTTCTTATCTTTAGCAGAATAGTTTTCATCTAGCTGTGTGCAGTTGATTATTAACTTATCTTCACCATTATATTCAGAGACCTCTACCACAGATTTAGGCCGTGCGTCATCCTTATGATAGTAGTCAAATCCATATTTAACTTGCTTTTCTGTTAACACTGCCATGTTACAATTCCTCATCTTCGCCAGTCGCATAATTGGTTTGTCTACAACTGGATCCATAGCCAACAAATTTTAACGACCTTAGCAAATCGATACAAGCACATGTCCATTAGCTTCGAGCACTTGTTTATAGAAGCGTTTCATTTGCTCGAAATCATGAAGAAGTTCGTCTTTGATTTCTTCCTCTTCCTCATCGTAATCCCAGATATTTGGATATAGCTCTGCCTCTTTGCAGGCTGCCATATCAAAAGATTCGAGGGCTTCTTCCATATCAAACTGCTCTAGAGCCGCCACGATATCTGCTAATTTATCGTGTTCGGTATACGCTAAGTAATCCGATATTTCTTCAACAGCTGTTATGCCAAGTACAGCTTGGCTAAGAGGGTTATTATCATCCTTATGGTCTGTTCCTACGCCAGTTAGCACAAAGTGAAGTACATCCCACATCTTATCGATATCGAGCAATAATTCATCATCGTCATTCCACTCTTCAACGCTTTCAAGAATTTCCTCTTCTTCTGAGCCCATAGCTTTAAGCTCTTTTAAATTCGCATCACTTAAACAGCTATAATTTGCAATTAGTCCCATAATTTAATCCTTTCATAAATTCTTCTAACCATTAGAAAAATAAATTTTCCGATTCTGTAACGCTTCCATCATCTTCATGGAAATAGCAGGTATATACAGGTTCACGATGCGCCGCGTCATAGAATTTCTGTAAAATAGGTGAAAGTTTCATTTCTATTGGTATATGTAAAGCTTTCATAATGGGTTCCCAAAGTTCCATTGGCGAATAAGAGATAATATGAGACTGCTTATTCTGACCATATTCTTCAAGTGTTGCCGCATCAGAATACTTACTTGAGTCACAGTAATCATGCCAACAAATACTAAAAACGATTAAATGAAATAAATCGTCCATACTTTCAGCTAAACGACCGGCGGCACCCTCGCTACTCCAATACCCTATGGAGCCGTCCTCCAATAGATGATATTCACCGCCAGCGCCATCTACAGCAAATGCCATACCGGGCACAGAGAACGTGCAGCGACCTTCAGCCGTATCTCGTTCCTCCAGCGTATCTAGCAAGCGAAAATCGAATAGCGTATCAAAATCTTCAGCTAACTTGGCATCATTTCGCAATATATCTAAATAATCCATCTTACACGCTCCTATTAGCAGAAATTATTCCGAGCAATTTAGCCTCTCCTTCATTAGATGTATCTAATAGCGGAATAGCTAACAAAAGCACTTGCAAGGAGTAATAATAAAAGCTAAAGAATAAATCATCAGGGAATACGTCCTCTTCCTCATATCTAAGAACATCTTCGTCTTCATCATATTCTTCCGACCAAAGGTATTCTTCGTTGAGCATATCTTCAAAGTTCGGCAATGGATCTGCATGCTCTAGCATAAGACCATCTCGAATGCACTCAGCAATCACAGTAAACAACTCAACCAACTGTTCTGCTAAATACTGAGCCACCTCATTATGAGCTCTCTCTTCCTGAGCTTTCCTAAAAATACGAAGCAAGAAAATCATGGCGAATGGTGTAGCATGCCACAATGTCGATTGGTGCTCAATATTCTGTGCTAATGCCTCACCAGCCTCATCAACAACTTCTATGCTTTCCATATTCCACAACACATCAAGTTCTGTGGGAAAGTCTGTAGCACGGCCGTAGGTTGTGGTTAACCGGTGCCACGGTATATCACTGACTTTTACAGTTTCTATATATTGTTTCGTCACAGTATCCATTATAGTTATACCTTTATATATACGCCCATGTAGTAACGCCTTCGGCCAATGATTATTTCTCAATAACCTCTTTCACCAGTTCATAGGTATCTATGAGACGTAGTTTTCCAATCCGCGGATTATCTGTAATCTCCTCATAGATATCCTCAAGCGTTCCCGCTGGTGCTAGTTTCCATAATTTACACGGATATAGTTCAACTGTCCCGATAATTTCCAAATTATCCAGTAACAAGCCTAAGTCCTTATGATTAAACCAACAATCTGTATCGATACCGAAATTTGTATTATCTTTCCGGCATGCGATTTGGCTGTTTAGAAACTCTTCCATTGTTGGTTTTTCTTCTTGTAAAAGCCGCGTACAGGCTAAATGATATTCGATTTTCCGCGGCGATTGATCTACGTCAGACACAAAGATAGCACCATAGTTTTTTTCAAACTTAACAGCTAACACGTCGCCCATCTTAAAATGAGGTTCTCTCTTCGTTTTAGATTTACGAACCTTAACAGGCTTTAGATTTTCGCTCTGTAGCTGCAGGGCTAACTTATCTAATACCTTTTGACGCTGTTTAAGGGCCTTACTATCGATTTCTAGCCAAAACTCATGAGGACCCTGAGCGATGATGTCTAAGGCTTTCTCTTTGACGTCATCTGGTAGATGTCCTATCTTCCATAACGAATAGGCCACAGCAGTCCAATAAATCTCTGTGTAAAACTCATCAGTACAAAAATTTTGTTCCTCGCCTAAAATTTCAGAAATGATGGTATCAACACTGACGCCATCCTTATATCGCTCAACAATGGCATTATAAATATCATGACCATCATCACTATCTATGATTTTCACACCGTCAATCGCCATAAACGTCTCCTTTAGGACAACAGCTCTTATTCCATCTCGCCGTGAGTCGCTATAAATTCATCCTTAATCTGTTGCAGTTCTTGCTTAGCAACCATGTATTGTTTTAAATCAATTTGTCCCTTTTCTTTTTGTTCAGTTAAGGCTTTTTCTTTGTTTTTGATTGTAATCCAATCTAACTGTACACTAAAGTCAGTATTCACTCCGTCACTATTTTCTCGTAATGCCAGTAATGCAAATACTTCGTCCATATCAAGATTAAATATGTTACTTTCAAGATTGATAGGTTCAAAATAGTAACGAACTGTATCTGCACCAAATTCATCGTTTAATTTGGCCCATTCTGCCCCTGAAAGCACGGTAAACCCAAGCGTATCGTTTCCAAGGCTTTCAGTAAACCAACGCACCTCATAATCAGGCTGAACGAAGTCGTTGAAGTATTTGATAGTTACATCCCGATCTTTCTCATCACCGTAAGGAATTAAGAGTTCATTATCGCCCTTTTGTAGCACAATATCGTCACCATAAGGCTTGCCATTACTAACGGTTTGAATATCGATTGGCTCATCCATCATATCATTGAAATAACGAACCACATCTTCGTCATCCTCGCGCCAGTCAATCCAAATAATAGCCTCAGAATCAAATAAATCATCTAAATCCATATCATGACTAAAGAAATCTTTAACTAATGTATACATATCTTCCATAATCTCTCCTGCATATCACTTATTTTTTAGATAGTCTACAACACCCGTGTCACCAATTTAGTACAACTCTATAAGGTTTCGTAAATCACATCTTGTTGAGCCGTAAAGTCTTCATCAAAACTAACTAATATATACAAATGCCCTGCCGGGGATTCTCCCACATCATAGCCTAGTGCAAATGCATCGTAACAACCTGACTTATCTAGCATAATATCGGTTAAGATTAGTACAATAGACTCTTCTTGCGGTATTTCCTGTTGTATGAGTTCCTGTGCTAGTTTATCTAATTTATCTAATTGAACATATAATTGCTCCCACATTGGTAGTGAAAGCACCTCAGCCTCAGTATAATTGGTACAACTAATATTAAGTTTTTGAAAGGCTTGTCCTTCATTCTCTAAACGATTAATGCCCAATCTGCGAGATACAAAGTAAACGCCATACGGTTCTTCAGACCAGCTTTCAACATTCCATAATGTCATTAATTCCAATTTTCTCATCAGGACGCTCCATTAGTTAATCATCCTGCAATATCCGCATCAACAGGGTTCCCATCCGCATCAATATGAGCTATGATACAGTGCCCCCAGAAGATATCATCGTCGTCATAATAGACCTCTATGGTGCCATCGTTGCGGAATGCCAATTCGCCCATCGTAATACGCTTAGCAAATACATCTGACGTAATCGGACCTTGGTCGTCATTGTCGAGCCAATCATTAGCAAGGTCTAGCAATTTTTCACTAATATAGGTACTAATTCGTTGTTCAAATGCTTTGAAATTATCGATTGTATTGAAAGCAGCCAATGCTACTGTGCAGCTTTCATCAGACCCCTCATCCACATCAAGGGTGAATGCATAATCATCAATTCTCGCTGTGTAATATTGATACTCTCGATTTAACAGGAAATCACCCCTGTCAGTATGAAGGTATTTAGGTGTTTTCAAATAAGCCGACAACGCCTCTAGCTCACTATGTTTAGCATGCTCCTCTAACACCTCAAGTACATAATAGCGATTATTCCAAGAAGGACGCATATAGCCCAAATCCTCTAAAGGCTTTGCTTTCTTAACTAATAATTTATAGACCCCATGGGGCTCAAAAGAATAACCCCATCTATCGTCAAGTCCCTCAATAATCCACGTCAAAATGCCTTCGCTACGGTCAAGCACGCCAGTTCGAGTATCTAGGATAGCATCGGTAGACACTAGTGGTCTATGGTACTTATCTAAATAAGGACTAGCCCCATTCGCATCACTGCGAGGCAATGCATAAATCTCAAACTCTTCCGCCTCAAACTCTGCTTCATATTCTGGTACACGTACAATACTCATATGACTCTCTCCTGTTCATCACATTTTACGGTGCAAACTATTTACAGTTTAGAACTCCATCCTTTTATAGATGATGCCATAGTATAATTGCTTCTATAACATTAAAATGTTCTATTGCATCACAAGCGCTCAGCTACATCGATTCTATGTAATAGCTCTTTAGCTAGTTCTTGGGCTATTTTGAATTCCTCATTTGAAAGCACCAGAAGTACAAAGCTATCGGTTCCGATGTCCATGCCTGCTAACGTATAGTTTTCCCATTTAGAGTTAAGATCTGCACACCAGTCCATAATAACTTGATCTTCATCTAATACTGCTGTATCAATCGTTAGATTTTCGCTAGTATCTAAAGACTTGTTACGTATTAACTTCTGTACATAATAAATAAAATCCTCTAGTTCACATTTACAGTCTAACTCTACGGCATATCCTTTAGAGACTAGTTTCTCATAGAGGTTCCACCAACTATCTTCTAATTCTTCCAAGGAGCGCAACTTAACCTTGGTCATAAACGACTTAGCTTGTTTAGCATCGCCTAACAACAACGTTGCTAACTCTGTAAATGTCGATCGCATCTGATCGATATCTAGATACGCTGCTTCTACACACAAACTACAATCAGGTACTCTGCGTTTTTTCATAAAAGCCCGCATCATCTTCACTGCGTCAGGATAACTTACATCAGCCATACGATAGGTCTTGCCATCTATATCTAAGAATAAATCTACTGCATCTGATGTTTTTCCTACACGCGCTTTCATGGCTGTACATCCATCGATGGCATGAGGTGGGTAAAGCTCCATATACATATAAAATCCATCATGCATAGCCTTTAAGGTATTATCTATTCCGACTATATTAAAACCGTTTCCATTAGAACCAGGGCTCTTCAAGCACCATTCTTCGTATTCATCAAATAGTTTTTCTTGGATCCAATTGTAAAAACTCATATACACTCTCCCCCATATACTGTTGCTTACATATAATATTTAACTGACTATGTAACTAATATGTAACCGAATATGTAACCAAATATGTAACTGAATATATATCTTAATTATATCATTATTAAGGAATACTTATAATAAAAGCACGGCACGTTTATATTTAAATGAAATGCTTATCATAAAGGCACTGTACTTTAACATTTAGTAGGATAAAAAAAATACTCCCACAAGATACATCTTGTAGGAGTATTAATCACACTAGTTAGATTCTTATTTAGATTCTAATTTAGCTGCTAATTCATTATATTTTCGTTCTAACTCATTATATTTTTCAGATAGGTCTTTCATATCTTTTTTGAGTTGTGTAGCATCTTCAGTAGTTACCTCTTCAGAGCTTTTACCAAATTTAAAATTGGCACCTAAGCTAATAGAATTACGGCCGTTACCAACGGTAGTGGCAGCATTAAACATTGTGTTTTTATTAGGGCGATAGAATGCACCTAAAGCCGCTGCATTAGCATTTTTATAGTTACCAAAGCCAACGGAGTAGGACCATTTGTCATGTTTATCGAAATCTAATGGATGCAAGCCAGCGAGTGCTGCAGAAGCGGCTGCTACGCTAGATACTTGTTGATCAGTGTAAGATTTAGCTTCATTTAAGCTATTAGCGCCACCATTAATAATACGATTATTTAATGTATTAATATCGCCTTCTATGGTAGTGATACGGTTTTCATGATTATCTACCACGTCTTTAATGGCATGTAATTGGGAGCCATTGACTGCATCAGTAGATGTAGCAGATACACGACCTGCCGCTACATTTGTAATCGTACGTTCTGCACCACTATCACCAATGCTCAATGTACCAACCGCATTTCCACCAGCAAAGTTATAAGTTCTGCCACCGATAACACCAGAGTTAGTAGATACAGCGGTAGCAGTAACAGACTTAGCACCTAATGCGATACTATTATCTGTAGCAGCCATCGCATTTGTACCGATAGCAATGCCGTTTTCCTTTGTTGTAGTTGCGCTATGACCGATTGCTAATGAGTCCTTTTCTGCTGCATTCGCTAATGTACCAGCAGCAAAGGCACTTTTACCAGCACTAGTAGAATAGTTACCTAATGCTACAGAGTCCTCATTAGAAGCCACTGTTTTAAAGCCTAACGCTGTAGAGTACGCACCACTAGCATTTGCATAGGAACCAACTGCAGTCGTATTCATAGCCGTTGCTTCTGCATTAAAACCAAATGCAGAAGATTGATTACCTGTACCACTTGCACTATAACCTACTGCTGTAGCATAATCATTTTTTGCTTTTGCATTATAGCCAATTGCTGTACCCATAATGTTATTGGCCTTTGCATTGTTACCGATAGCAACAGTATTTTGAGCAGTCGCTTCCGCTTTACGGCCAATGGCATACGCATCATCGTACGTTGCTTTCGCACTGTCACCAAAGGCAATAGCATTGTTACCTTGAACCTTGGCACCAGTACCACCTACTAAACCATTATTACCTTGAATGGTATTATTCTTACCCAAAGCCACAGAGTCATGTCCGTCAATACTATTATGTGTACCAACTAATAAAGAATTAATCGCATTGTCATTATTAGTATGGTTAAAGCCGCCTACGATATTATTAGTACCACCAACAGTATTGCTAGTACCTACTACCAAGCTGTGAGTAGCAGAGTTTTGATTATACCAGCCTGCTACGATGCTACCTGGACCAGATGCAGTATTATTAATACCAGAAGTGATACTATTAGAAGCAGAAGGTCGAACTGTATTCTTGTCACCACCGAGCAATATATTATTTACAGGGGAGAACATACCATTCTCAACTTGGTTATTTCCACCATAAGCAATAGAATTCTTCATGCTTAATGGAGCAGCAGTTGTAGCACTAATATCTAAGTTGGATGCTGCAAGTGCTGTTGTAGTAATACTTGCGGTAATCATAGCCGTTAACAATAATTCTTTTTTCATTTGGTTTCCCCTTTTAAGACAACACAAACAATAAATCTAAAAAAAGATTCAAAGCTATCTAATGAAACCTGAATCTTATTGTATCCCTCTATACACTATTCATTGTCAAAATATGAATAAAATATGAATATTACTCTAATATTATAATTCTAGCTCATAAGAAATGCAAGAAAATGCAAAAAAGAAGGCATACGGCTTTTATAAGCCGTATACCTTCTTTTCTATACTGGTGCGCCTAACCGGAATCGAACCAGTGACACGCAGTTTAGGAAACTGCTGCTCTATCCTACTGAGCTATAGACGCATGTATACTTTATTATATCGTTTTTAATAAAGTATACGCAAGGCGTCCTTATTGTTGTAGGTATTGGTTATTCACTTGTTTTTGTTCTTCTGGGCTAAGGTTTTGGTAGCCTTTTGCTAATGCACTGACCCAGGAGCCGTAGGCAGGATTTGGAAATACAACAAAGGTAGTACCAAAGTCTTCTTTATGTTCATCGATGATAGCGTTTCGTTCAGCTAAGGTCTTACCTTTTGTGCCAATTGGGAAGTCCCCTGCATTATCACCCATATACAAAATTACGGCGTACTTCTTAGTAATGGCATCAAAACGAGGTTGTTTGTCTGAGTCTTTTTCAAATAGTAGTACATGTTCTTTATCGACGGATGGGAAGCCTAGTTCCTTAAAGTTTTGTACTGTTGCATCATAGTTAACAGGTGCATATCGGTTTGAAACGTAGAATATTTCAACACCTTGTTTATGTACTTCATTTAGGAACTCAACAGCACCAGGCATGGCTTGCGATTTACCTTGATGCACAGCTTGACGCCACCAAGGAGCATCGAAGCGACCATTGCCATTAGCAACGCTTTCACCCATCAGTTTAGTATTATCCACTACTGTTTCATCAGCATCAAGAACGATAGCAAGAGGTTTTCTTTGATGAGATGGATCAGTAACAGCCATCTTAACAAGATTTAGCGCCACATTGTACCCTTGATACGCCAGAGCTCTGTACTCCGCAGAGGTGCGCATCCATAAAAGTCCCATTGTTTCTGTTTCGGCTTGGTACTGCTGTTTTTGCTTCAGTGCTACCTGTTCGGCCTGTACCGCCGCATCATTCACCGTCGTCGGAGAATCTGCCTGCACTACAGAACCTACGCAAAGGCTACCAGCAATGCAAGCTGTTGCTACATACCATGCTAAACTACTACGTTTCATAATTGCCTCCTATCCACATGTGCTCTCTGTATACATCCAATACACAATGTAATTCTACATAGGTATACGAAAGTCCTCTATAGATTTATAACCTATCTATGTGTTTTAAATCTATCTACACAAGAACTATGCTATAATACAGCTGTTGATAGTATTAGAGAGTTCTTATTAAAAAGAGGTATATGTAATGAAAGTATGTAAACGATCAATTATTACCAGTTCACTATTAGCTATATTGGCCATATCATCTGCGTACGGCGCTACACCAGTACAGCCAACTGAAAGTACAGACGCTGCAGTGGTTGATATGGATTATTCTAATATTCCAGAGCTAAAAAGTTCTATTGAAAGCGCAACTCCAGCCATAGTGCAATCTACGCTTGATGCGTCTAAGGGAAAACCGACCAAAGATAAGCCCATCTATTCAACAGTGACTATGTCTGGTAACCGTGTTGTATCCGTAAAAACTTACAAAACTAAAGAAGAACAAGAAAAGGCCATGTTAAAAGAGCGCAAACGCTTAGACAAGGTCACTGCAGAACGTCAGGCTAAAAGAAAAGGCGAAACACGCACAGATATGCTAAAAGGTTTAACACCAATACCGTCCTATCCACCTGTCAGTGAAACACGCGTATTACAAAGTGAAATGTTCTCTAGACCATTCGGTAGACAACTCGATTTGCGTTTAGTAGAGGCTTATATACAAGATTATGACAAGGCTAAACCTGGCGATATTTATGTCTATGCAGATTATGTGGACTACACATCTAAGCAGCTGTTAGGTGAAAAAGATGGTACCACTGCTATTTCAGCTATGATTCTACGTGTAATCATGAGAAAAGACGAAAATAAAGCTTTCAGCATCGACGTAAATGCGTACTTCATAAATCCAACAACACATACCATTTCCATAAGTCGGTCCGAAGATGTAAAGGGTATCGATATCAAGAAAGAGGAACGAGCTGAAGCTGTATTTAAACTACCATCCCACCAATTACAAGCTGTTGATCCACAGTATGAAATCGCTAAGCTTATGTATCAGGACCTAACTAATAAAAAATTTGATTAACAATATTTAAATACACTCACCACGACAAAAGCCCCACCTTACTATGAACTACATAGCAAGGAGGGGCTTCGTTTTAGTTTAAGGAAGTTCTTTTAGTCGTTTATGTTGTTTAGATAGAATATCATTTACATAAATAGTTATATAATGTGTGCAAGTTTATAGGATTGTTTTGTATTCTTTTAAGGGGTTATTTATGTAAATATAAGAGAGTTTTGTAAGGGATTTATTAGTTAGAGAGATTTATTAGTTATTTTACATCGCTGAAATCGATGTTCATGCCCAAAGCTTTAGCTACGCCTTCACCATAAGCTGGATCACATTGGTAGCAATGTTTTGCATGGCGTTCTTTAATGAAATCAGGTACGCCATCCATAGCGGCTGCTGTATTTTCAAACAAGATTTGTTGTTTTTCAGGGCTCATGAGACGGAACAATTTACCTGGTTGTGTGTAGAAGTCAGAATCGTCTTCGTAGAAGTCGTATTGGTATGCTGCACCAGATACGTCTAGACCAGGGTTTTTGAATTGTGGTTGTTCAGCCCATTCGCCAAAACTATTTGGTGCATAGCCAATTGTAGAGCCATGGTTACCATCTACACGGCCTTGTCCATCACGATGGTAGATATTTACAGGGCATTTAGCGGCATTAACAGGGATTTGATAATAATTTGCCCCTAGACGATAGCGTTGCGCATCGGCATAAGAGAACAAACGACCTTGAAGCATTCTATCAGGAGAGAAAGATATGCCGGGAATGATAGTTGTTGGAGCAAATGCAGCTTGTTCTACATCTTGGAAATAATTTTCTGGGTTGCGGTTAAGTTCCATCACACCAACTTCAATCAATGGGAATTCGTCATGATACCATACCTTTGTTAAGTCGAATGGGTTGTATGGCATGTTATTAGCTTGTTCTTCGGTCATCACTTGGATGCATAATTTCCATTTAGGAAAATCGCCTCTTTCAATAGCCTCAAAGAGGTCACGTTGGTGGCTTTCACGGTCACTAGCTATCACATTAGCCGCCTCAGCGTCGGAAAGATTTTCAATCGGCTGTTGACAAACCCAATGGAATTTAACCCATACACGTTCATCGTTTTCATTAATTAGACTATATGTATGGCTACCAAAACCATGCATTGTGCGGTAGGATTTAGGAATACCACGGTCACTCATAACGATTGTTACTTGGTGAATTGCTTCTGGCAAGCTAGACCAGAAGTCCCAGTTTGCTGTCGCATCGCGAAGGTTTGTTTGTGGATTACGTTTTACAGCGCGGTTCAAATCAGGGAATTGCAATGGATCGCGGATAAAGAATACAGGTGTATTGTTACCTACGAGGTCCCAGTTTCCTTCTTCTGTATAGAATTTTACGGCAAAGCCACGAATGTCGCGTTCTGCATCGGCCGCACCACGCTCACCGGCAACGGTAGAGAAACGTACGAATAACGGCGTTTGCTTGCCTACTTCAGAGAAAATTTTTGCTTTCGTATATTTTGTAATATCGTTAGTGACTGTGAAAGTACCAAATGCACCGGATCCTTTAGCATGCATGCGGCGTTCAGGAATCACTTCGCGCTCAAAATGAGCTAATTTCTCCATGAGCCAAACATCTTGCATCAATACAGGACCACGTTTACCTGCTGTAGCAGAGTTGCGATTATCTGGTACAGGAGCGCCAAAGGCTGTTGTTAATTTCTTTTCATCACTCATGTTACAAACTCCTACTTAGAATAAAAATAAGTAATAATATGCGACCTTAAAAATTGTATGAAACATATTATTACATAAAAAACAATAAATGTTATCAATTAATAATCATTATTTATTATTACGATTAAATCGTAACATATAAATGGCGATTATGCAATACAAAATCTTGTATACATGCTCTCATATAGAAACAGTACATGAGAAAAGCCTATAGGAAATCAATCCTATAGGCTGTCTTCATCGTTATTAGGCGCAAACACTTACATACGCCATCTATACATATAACTAAAATATATCATCTATGAATTTTATCTGCCCCCGCATTATGCAAAACATTTTCTTTTACTTCATTTACAGGATCTATTTTAGTAAACAATTCAGGTTTCCAATCTACAGGTGTTAACGTATCATTAAATGTATCAATGATTTGTCCGTTAAACATATTATTAACTGTAGTAAGTTGTTTTCCTCCAAAGACTTTCACAAATGATGTATAGTCTTTACCTGCTATATCCGCCACATTGTTTTCAGCATAGATTTGGGAGTTTTTCCCAACACCTAGTGCGTAAGCATAAGTATATTCACCATTTGTAGTATCTGACGCAAAGTAATTATTATACACATGAACCTGGCCAAATCGTACTCTTGGTAAGCGTTGTACTACATCATGGAAATAATTATGATGCAAAGTTACATGTAATTTTCCTTCATCTGAAATTTTTGAATCACTACTACCAATTAACATAGTTTTATTGTGGTTTTCAAACGTCGAATAAGAAATCGTTATATAGTCAGCTTCATTGGTAATATCAACCAATCCATCTCTATGCTCATATTTACGACCAAAGTATTTTTCTACTGTTTCGGGGCCATCTTGGAAGGAAGAATGATCAATCCAAATATGTGTACCACCTTTTATAGAAATACTGTCATACTGAGAATTCCAATTACCCTCTGGTCCATCATTAGGATCCCAAGAAGGGAAATAGTCATAAGGAGATTCAAACTGTATATTTCGTATGATTACATTATCCGAATCAAGAACCAAATTTACACCCTTTAATTTCGCATTGTCCATGCCAATGATGCTTGTATTAGACGGTACATGAACAGTAATAGACTTACTTTGATTCTTTTGTGATGCCTTACGCTTTGCTTCTTGCTCATCTTTTAAACTCTTAGGCGCTGTGCTTTGCGGCTTATGAGTTTCTAAATATTGTTGAAAGTCATAGCCATCGACCATGTAGTCTTTCATAGTCAATGGTTTACCATTATCATCGGTATCAAAATCTATAGTTCCATAGACTAGTACAATCTTAGGTGTAGTGTTTTTTCTATTCTTAAGAGCTGATACAAATTCTTTTTTGTTTGTTACTTTAAACACATTCTGCTCTGTAGCATTAGCACCACCAGTAGACCCATTGCCTACAGAAGCAAATCCATCTTGTTTCGGTAATGCTTCACGCATAAAGGTAGGACTTTCAGCTGAACCTCGCGAAAAGGTCATCATTAATCCAGCGATTAACACTATGAGCAATCCAAGGGATATCATTATCTTTTTCATACATCGAGTTCCTTAGTTTCTGATACATTACAGTATGCTATGCCGCCATCATCTCATAACAATAGCATTATCTCATAGCAACAATAAGAGAACCCCTTCATAGTACCAATAGGCCTATGAAGGGGTATCATTTTATTTACGCTGGACGGCTCCAGTCGACTTGTACATCGATGGCTTCCCACATGCGTGTTAAAGCTAATTTGAAATTGTCTAAAGACTCTAATGGTTTTACAGTTAACCGTTCATATGTATCAAGACCTGTAGCATGCTCGATAGCATGTTCATCGTTCAAGTAAGCGATAACCTTATCTACCCACTCTTGTTCAGGTAACTCTACGGATACTGTTTTTGCTTCTGTATCATAGGACAAGAAGCCGTTGCTGTTGATGCCATAATGGATGGCTACACGAAATAAACTCATATCTATACCTCTCTTGCGGTAATTTCTAAACACTATATCCATATTGTAACATGAACATTTATATTAGCGAAAGTATTCAATATAAACTTTATGAGTCTACCGTATGGAATTATACATCCTCGTTAGTAGATTGTGCATCTACTGCAGCCTTAAGTTCTGATCTCTTTCTACGCGCCCCATTTTCTCCATGAAAGCGTTGCCAAAGAGCCCCACTCATAACAGCAGTCTCACCGAACTTAGATTCTAAGGAATCCAGTACACCAGCCAGCTTATTTTCGTTTTCATTCCGGGGCGACTCAAAGAGGCTATCCTGCATCGGTACCTCTTCATCGAGACCACTTACGGTAAGACCTAACAAGCGTATAGGGCCTGGTGGATCTATAAAGATAGTCCCTTTAGGTTGTTCGGTCATCTTATCTTGCATGAGCTTATTCCATAAAAGCAGCGCTGTTTCAAAAAACACATGCTCATGGTCTGACGGTGAATCTAATCGTTTCTGCCGCGATACGGTAGTGAAGTCATCATAGCGTACCTTAATCGATACGGTAAGTCCCAAAAGGTTGCGTTTCCGTAACCGTTTTGACAAGCGATTAGCAAAGTATCTGAACTCGAGTTCAATAGCACTGCCATCAACAAGGTCCTCTTCGTAGGTTTCTTCGGCTCCAATGGATTGTATTTTACGATCAGTTTCCACAGGCCGTTCATCAATACCATTTGCCAGTTCCCATATGCGTCGCGCCTGGTTTCCCACAATAGGAATAAGACTACGTTCATCAGGCAATGCTTGAATATGACGCATCAAGTGAAAGCCTCCTGCTTTCAACCGTTTTTCCGTATGAGGACCAACACCCCAAATCCGTTTAATAGGTAATGGAGCCAAAATATCCTTTTCACGACCATAAGGAATCACTACAAGACCATCTGGTTTGTCTAAATCGGAGGCTAGTTTAGCGAGAAATTTATTAGGTGCTAAGCCCGCCGAGATGATAAGCCCAGTCTTCTCATACACACGATCCTTAATGGCACGACCTAACGCTTTAGGCCCACTATACATGGTAGACATACCGCTCACCTCAAGAAAGGCTTCGTCGATAGATAATGGCTCAATGTAGGGAGTGAATTCTTTCATAATAGAAAAAATCTGATGGGATACCTCTTTGTAGCGGTCCATGCGTGGATACACATAGATACCATCAGGGCATAATTTCTTAGCCCTCGAAATGGGCATGGCGGAGTGAACACCGAATTTACGAGCCTCATAAGAGCAGGTAGCAACGACACCACGTGAAGAAAGACCACCCACGATAACGGGGTGGCCTTTATATTCTGGATGATCCAGTTGTTCGATGGACGCGAAGAATGCATCCATATCAACATGCATAATCCAACGTCTCATTGTTACGCTTCTTTTTCGTGCTCAGAAATACGGCAGTATTTAATTTGCGCACAAATGCACTCATCCTTAGATTTATATAATTGAGGGATGATTTCTAGAATGTCGCCAAATGTAGCTTCGTTAATGGAGTAACGTGTCCATAAGCCATTACGTTGAGAGTTAACTACACCTGCATCAATTAAGATTTTCATATGGTAGCTCAACGTAGATTGGGATAAATTGAAGCTAGCTAAAATATCAGCTGCACATAATTCATTGCAAGACAACATGTCGATGATGTGTAATCTTGTTTCATCGCTTAATGCCTTAAAAATCGTCGCTAAACGTTCATAAGAAACTTCAACCATATCTTTAACTCCTCAAATCCGTATCAAAAAATGTCAATCTACTTATGGATACTATTATATACTATTTCTTAATGTAAATCTATTTTTTTCTTTATATTTGTATCTTAATAATTTATTATGAATACCAAATAATTATATATGAGTAAATTTCACCACATTATAAACTAATTTCAGCACGCTATAGGCTATTCGCTATGAATATTTTAAATAAATTTTCATCTCATAGATTTATTTAGTTATACATAAAAATGTATATATAATGGTTTTGTGCAATTATTTTCTATAGAATTTTCGATATAGCGATTTTCTAATAACCATATAGCATACTTCGATATACCGCACTATATTAGCAATCTAAAGGATTAGATATAAACTATACCGATTTTGTGTTCTAATAACTTTCAATACAAAAGACCCCTCATAGAGGGGCCTTATCTGTATAATTCTATAAGTCGATTGTATAGTAGGAAAAACATAGAATTTATAATGATAAATTCTAGTCTCCCCTAGAGCAAACCAATTATACCAAATTAGTATAGCTTAGAATACGTTTACTAAATCGATTGTTTGGTTACGATTAGGACCTACGGATACAATGCCCAAAGGTACACCTGTTACTTCTGCAATGCGTTCTACATATTTGCGAGCATTTTCAGGAAGATCTTCGTATTTGCGGATACCAGAGATATCTGTTTCCCAACCTGGCAATGTTTCGTAAACAGCTTCGCATGCTTCAAGATCTTTCAAGTTAGCTGGGAAACCTTCTACATCTTTACCATTCAATTTATAACCTACGCAGATTTTCAATTCTTTGAAGGAATCAAGGATATCCAAACGTGTAATAGCGAGGTAATCTAAGCTGTTAAGACCTGCAGCGTATTTAACAACCATAAGGTCTAACCAACCACAACGACGAGGACGACCAGTTACAGTACCGAACTCATGACCAAGTTTGCGAAGGTTGTCGCCAGTTTCATCAAGAAGTTCTGTAGGGAATGGACCTGCACCAACGCGTGTTGCGTACGCTTTTACAACGCCGAAGATATTTTTCAAGTAGTTTGGACCAATACCAGCGCCTGTGGAAGCACCACCAGCGATTGGATGAGAGGATGTTACGAATGGATATGTACCATGGTCAAGGTCAAGCATAGTAGCTTGAGCGCCTTCGAATAATACCTTTTTGTCCTCTTGAACCGCTTTAAGAACAGCGATGTTAGTATCTGTTACATATGGTTTCAACGCTTCAGCGTATTTGATGTAATCCGCTAAGATTTCATCATAGTTAACAGGTTCAGCATCATACACCTTAGTAAGCATTTTGTTTTTGAATTCTACATTATATGCTAATTTTTGTTTGAATGTTTCAAGGTCATATAAGTCGCAGATACGGATGCCAATACGGTTAATTTTATCAGCGTAGCAAGGACCGATACCATTTTTAGTAGTACCGATTTTAGCATCACCTTTGGATGCTTCCTCTGCATTATCTAAAGCGATATGATATGGCATGATAACATGCGCACGGTCAGAAATATGAAGGGATTTTGCAGATTTACCTTGTTTTTCAAGGCCTTCGATTTCTTGTAACAATACTTTAGGGTCGATTACAACACCAGTACCAACGATATTTTGTTTGTTATCGTACAAAATGCCGCTTGGTAAAAGGCGAAGAGCAAATGCTTTGTCATCTACCACAACAGTATGACCTGCATTATTACCACCTTGACTGCGCACTACAACGTCTGCACGTTCCGCGATCCAGTCAACGATTTTACCTTTACCCTCGTCACCCCATTGAGTGCCGATAACCATACTTGTTGCCATATCTATATCCTCCATGTGAAAGTCTAAATAATTCACTAACATTATACAACAATGTTCGGACTCTGTGAAAGTATTTATACAAATTCAATCTTTAGTTTCTTTCCAAAAGCATGAGCTATTTTCTGTAATGTTTTTAACGATGGATTACCATTGCCATTTTCAATCTTACTAATATCAGACTGAGTAATACCTGTTAATTCGGATAACTCCATTTGCGTCATATGAGCTGCCAATCGTGCTTCAACTATATTCTGAATAATTTGATACTCATCATCTAATGCATCCCACTCTTTTTTAAACTTCGGATTTTTCAATTGTTTCTCTAAATATTGATCTAACGTTTCCATATTATGTATACCTTTCAATATAATCATTCTTATATTTAACAGCTAATTCTATAGCACTCTTCGGTGTTTTCATAGATTTCTTTACAAAACCATTTGTTAAAACAATTCGCTTTCCCACAAAAAAGAAATACAATATTCTAGAAATATTTGAACCTTGCTTTATTCGTAACTCATAAACCCCATCTTCTAAATATTTAGACTGAGGCTCTCTCAAACGATTGCCATATAATTCAAGTATCTTTAGATCTCGAATTGTTTTAGCTCGCTGCTTATCTGAAAGTTCATTTAAGAATACTTTTGCTGGCTTTTCTCCACTTACAGTTTCATAAAAAACAACAGAAAACGTATCCATCATATTCCTCCTAGTACTAGAAGAAATCTTTACATAAATTATATGTTAAAACATATATTCAGTAAAGATACAGAGATATAGAAATTTAAAGTCTTACTATATCCAATATAAATATCTAGACCCTTAAAGTAAACAAATGGGAGGTGACCAATGGTCACCTCCCATGTATTGACATTTTAACTAGTCAAAGTATTCTATTTTAGTAATTTAATACAACTATATTATCAATGTCTGCCTGTCAATCAAGTGCTATTTAGGCTCTTTTAACCAGAAGCTCATTAAGAGCCCCATTAAACCGACAGGTATCAGTGTCATCAATGCGGTTTGTACGTCATAGATGTCGGCTATATGGCCTACATATGGTGCTACAAGGCCACCTAAGGTAATGCCAAGACCTAGTGTAATACCTGAGGCAAAGCCTGCATTTTTAGCAAGGTATTTTTGACCTAATACCGTAATTGGACCGTATTGTGAGAATACACCAAAGGCCATTGGGATCATGGCGCCGAAAAAGCCCCATATATTAGGCACAAAGATAAAGACTAAAACAGATGGCAAGAAGATAAGATTGCCTAAGCGAACTGTTTTAAGGAAGCCTAATTTATCTGACAACGCCCCGCCCATATAGGTAAGAACAGCGCCCATTGCAAAGTACATCGTTAAAGCTAAACTCGATGCACTGGCTTCTCCGTTAATAACAGTAATGTATAAAATAGGTATAAAGATGGATAGTACAGAGAATAAAATAGATCGAGAAGCAATGACAAAGAATAATTTGCCAAAGCTAACCCAATCGTTAGTGCCACTATTAGTAGATTTAGCAGAGCTTTTACTTTCACCAATAGCATCGGTATCTGTAGAGCTAGTAAAGGCATACACATACAGCAACACGCCAATCAATGCAATTGCCGTGAACAACCAAAGGAATTGACCGCCAAAGACGTACACACCACCAGCAAGGAGTGGGCCCAGTGCAAAACCAGCGCTGCCCCCAACCGCAAATCGTCCCATGGCATTACCAAGTTCATTGGATTGCGTGCGGTTCACGAGAAGAGCCGCCTCAGGATGGAATAGTGCCGCCCCAATCCCTGCAATGAGCGATAGAGCTAATATCATTTCATAGCTCGTTGCCAGTGCAATGGCGCTGATAGAGACTAATGTTACGGTAAAGCCTACAGGAATGAACCACGGCACGCGCCACCGATCCGCCACATAGCCCAAGATAGGCTGCGCCACGGAAGCCACTACGGTGTTACAGAAAATAATGGATGCCGATTGATAGTAATTAAGGCCAAAATTAGCGATAAAGAACGGTATGAGCGCCGCTAGTGAACCTTGTCCAAAGTCATTAATACAGTGAAAAATAGGCGGTCCGTACTTTCGTATGATACGTTTCATATAACCTCCTAATACAATAGCTAATTTTCCCTAAGATACAGAGATGCTTACTAGGAAACTAGCTCGTAATTATCCGTAAAATAGCGGAAATAACAGGTTGCTTTCAAAATAAAAAGGTAGATATAGCCAACAGCCTAATGTATGTGCTATAGGCTTGTTGGTCTATACCTACCCTAGTCTTTCATATGTTATATGGGAAGTACCCTACAATTATAGGCCAAAGCGAGCCATGATTGTATCAACATGTTTTAACAATTTATGAGGATCGAAGCATGCATCGATTTCTTCAGCAGTCATATATTTCTTGATGTTTTCATCAGATTTAAGACCTGTTGCGAAATCTTTGCCTTCAAGCCAGCGTTCCATAGCGTATTTTTGAACCCAACGGTATGCTTCGTCACGTACTGCACCTTTGTCTACAAGGTGAGTCAAAATTGTTTGGCTGAATACAAGGCCGCCTGTAAGGTTGAGGTTTTTAAGCATTGTTTCAGGATATACCAACAATTTATCGATAGTGCGAATTGTAAGGTGAAGCATGTAGTTCAATGCAATTGTTGCATCTGGCAAGATAACACGTTCTACAGAACTGTGGGAAATATCGCGTTCATGCCACAAAGCTTGGTCTTCGTAAGCAGATTGAGCGTAGCCACGAAGCAAGCGAGCCATACCGCAAATTCTTTCACATGTAATAGGATTACGTTTATGAGGCATTGCGGAGGAACCCTTTTGTTTAGGGCTGAAGTATTCTTCTGCTTCGCGCACCTCTGTACGTTGCAAGTGACGGATTTCCAAAGCGATTTTATCTAATGTGCCACCTACAACAGCAATAGTGGACAACAATTCAGCGTGACGGTCACGTTGTACTACTTGCGTAGCGATTTTAACAGGTTCAAGACCTAATTTTTCGCATACGTATTGTTCTACGAATGGATCGATGTTGGAATATGTACCAACGGCGCCGGATAATTTACCAACAGCAACGCTTTTACGAGCATGTTCCATGCGTTCGATGTCGCGTTCTACCTCAGCCATCCACAATGCTAATTTCAAGCCAAATGTAGTTGGTTCGCCGTGAATACCATGTGTACGGCCAATCATAGGTGTGTATTTGAACTCAGCTGCGCGACGACGCAATACTTCGTGCAAGCGTTTCAAATCTTCAATCAAGATGTCGCAAGCTTGTTTCATCATGTAACCAAGCGCTGTATCTTTAACGTCAGTAGATGTAAGGCCAAGGTGGATATATTTAGCCGCTTCAGGACCTACGTATTCGCCTACTGCTGTTACGAAGGAAATGATATCGTGGTTTGTTTCCTTTTCGATTTCATGAATGCGTTCAACGTCGAAATTGCCCTTTTCGCGAATGGCTTTAGCCGCTTCTTTAGGGATAACGCCCAACTCAGCTTGTGCCTCGGATGCCAATGTTTCTACCAATAACATTGTGTCGAACTCGTTGCGTTCGCTCCAAATATGGCCCATTTCTTCTCGTGTATAACGTGGTATCATGATGTCTCCTTTGCATGATAAAAGCTAGATTTCTTATACAATAATTGTACCATATGTGAAAGCTCCATTCAATGAATGGACCTAAATTTTCCGAATGATAATTATATTAAATTTACTAATCGTTCGTATTTATGGATGAAAGCCTCTATATTAAGACCTCTATTTTAATTTTATATAATATAAGACCTCATAGTATATCCCGCTATTTTGCCTCTATGTAATATATACCTAGTTTCTTAACAGTCGATTCCACATAAGACTTTTTTTCAATTCGTATACTTCTATACCTTCATCGATACGCTGAATTCGTTTAATCATTCTTGGATGAGTAATAAATAAACGGCTAAAAAATCCCGTACTTTCACAATCATATAATTCACCATTCTCAAGCATGCCAATTTGGTCAGTCGCTAAACCCAATGAAACGAGGCCATCCCGCAATTCTCGGCCTAAACCAATTGATACAGCGTACGCATCAGCAGCATACTCACGACGACGGCTATCAAAATAATAGGTTATCCACTTTGGTAACTGTAATATATATTCCACCGCTGTAATCATAATAACTATAGCTAATTGAATAATGCGAACTACAATATTAACAATAGGTATAATCGCCAGTATATTCAATGCGAAGTTAAGCAATATTACAAGATTCAAAATCAATTGCCCGAGTCGATCCATGGCATAGGTTATAGTTAAGTAAATGGTGTCGCGATGACGCAAATGACCTAGCTCATGCGCCAAAACGCCTACCAATTGATCCTCACTTAATGCTCGTAAGGCACCTGTATGTATCGTAATATGATTGATTCCCGAAGCAAAGGCATTGATATCCTCATCATTACGCATACGCACAGTTAGTGAATCACGTTTTACCTCACTATAGGCACATAATTTTTCAAATATTGGTTCAAGATAGGCCGATTCTTCTGCACTTGGTTTTCTTTCACCTTGCATCGCATGAGCAATCCAACTAAAAGGCGGCAAAAATAATCCTATAGCCACTATAATAGGCAATGCAACGGCTATAACGATATACACCTCTAACTTATCCGCTAATTGTAGTGGTTTCATAAGCCACGCCCAAGAAAAAGGATATACGTATTGAACTGCGGACTCTAAAATCGGGAAGAAGATAAATACAATAATAACGTTAACAATATAGGTAAGAATAACTTGAATCATACTCTCTCTCTTTATGCACTCATATTCTATGATAACTATACGTTACATCTCATATAGCTACACATTTATTTTCTAAATTATTACATTAGTAAACCTCATATAACTATGGAGTTATACCTTATATAGTAATATAACAATAAATAAATTTACTAATACTGTATCATAGCTGTACATTGTGATATATAATAAACATACAGACTAAATCTACTATGAAAAATAGGGAGGCTTTCATGGCAAATTTAAATCGCAAAGAGCGTCGTGCGCAGCGCAATGAATCGAATACTATAGGCATGCTATTGCGCCTATTCTTTGGACTCAGCTTTATCGGCTTGGCTGTAGTTCTATTTGGAGAGTTTGATCTCAATTATGTGTTCTCTATCTTTACAGCAGATATTATCGTATCCTTAATTTATGTAATACTCAACAAATCTCGCATTACTACATCCTTAGCGGTTAACACCAATGTACGCGTTATCATCGCATTCCTCATCATGCTAGTAACAATGTTCTTCTACGCCTTTGCGTTATGGCGTGTCGATCAATTTAGTGCACCTATGCAAGTTACATTATTTATCGGTGGCACTATCGTATACCTTGCGGTATTCAACTCTACCAAAACGATGCTTACAAACCAGGATTAATAGGATACAGTTTTTCCGTATTAATTATATTCCCATAATAATCTGGTAACCATAAATAACAGGATACAAATAACTAATACTACAAAAATAAAAGAGGCATATCTTACATACATAGTATGTGATATGCCTCTTTATTGTCCCATAACGACAGGGATTGTTAAGGTTTGTATACGTCCAGAGTTGTTGACGATGCTGCCACTGGTTTTAACAATGCGCAACGCCTCTTCCATTACATCAGGCGGCACACCGTCCACCACGATGCGCGGTGTATTCGGAGCAACGATGACACGGCCATCTTCTCCAAAGTTCACCTTCACCGTAACAGTACCTGTCACGGAAGTTCTCGCGCCTTGTTCTTGGACACGACGAAGATAGGCGCTTGGATTAATAGCAGGTTGTCGTAATAATTCTTGCTGGCCTGGTGTTAACAAGCTCCATGCAAGATCTGATAGGAATGATAAGTCAGCTGATTCCGTACGACCATCACCATTGGCATTAGGGTCAGATGTAACATCCTTCCCCATAGGTGCCTCTTTCGGTTTTGATTGTTTATCATGCATTACAACCGCTTGCTCTACGCCAGCCGCTTCAGATTCGATGGCCTTAGGTATAGCCCATTCTCGTCGCTGCTCTTGTGTACTAGCATTTGTATCTAATGTTTTAGTTCGTTCACTTTCATCAGGCGTCACGGACTCCACCATAGGTTGTGACTGAGATTTAGGCTTTGGTTCTGTACGTTCTGGCACAGCCTCTGCAGGTGCTACCTTCTCCTCCGGTTGTGGAGTCGGTTCTGCTACCTCTGCGCTACTTTCACTATCATCAGGCAAATCAAAGCTAATTTCAGCCGCATCATGAGCTGCCCCAGTGCCCGCCATACCTCGCAAGGAAAGACCCATCCCCGATACGAGTATCGTCGTAATACCTAAGGACACGATGAACGGTTTCAAATAATGTGATTCAAACATAGAATCACTTCCGTTCCGTTGCGACGCTAATATATTTAGCGCCATTAACCTTGAGCATATCTAACAGAGCGATAACCTCGCTATAGTATACATCCTTAGATGCACGGATAACAAAGGCTTGTCGCGGTGCTTGTTTAACGATAGACCGCACCTCTTCTGCCAAGCGTTCCGAAGAAATTTCCTGATTATCGATATATAACGTATGCGTTGTAGTTAAGGTAATCGTAATAGGCTCGATAGATTTTGCCGTAGAAGTGGATGCAGATGGCAAATTTAGAGGAATTTGCTGCTCTGTATTCATGTACAGCGTACCCACCATGAAAAATACCAATAAAAAGAATACAATATCGATCATAGGGATAATCATGATTGTCGGTTCTTTTTTAACCCCTAATGTGCGTCGTCTCATATATCATGTTCCTCGTTGTACGCATCGAGGATATTACCACACTCATGCTCTAATGTAGTAATAGAATCGTTGACCTTTGCCGCACAGTAACTGTGAAAGCCAAGTGCAATGATGGCTACGGTCAAGCCTGTCGCCGTTGCTACCAAGGCTTCAGATACCCCGCCCGTAATGATGGTAGGAGCCCCAATATCGCCACCTACGACAGCAAAGGCGCGAATCATGCCAAGCACGGTCCCCAACAAGCCCAATAGTGGAGCCATTGTTACGATCATGCTAAGCCAGCTTAAACCGCGTTTCAAGCGCTCATCTGCATAGGATACGATATCTTGCAAACGATTTTCCAAGCTATTGTAGTTCTTCGCACTGCGAATGGCACGGGCAAACAAAGAGCCGAGCTCCAATGTGTCACGTTCCAACACGCTCGGCAACATAACCCAGCTTTGGTTCTTTTCTAATACCTTATTAAAACGACGCAAGTCCTTTGTAAACTTGCGATATAAAACGATACGCTCAATGCCAATCATCAACGCAAAGAGCAAAAAAATTACTAGCGGATACATTACAAATCCACCAGCCACAAATAAATGCGCTATGCTACTCATACTAACCTCCAAAAGCCGTTACCCTCTAGGCCCCATTAAATTTAATTATATCACGTTTTAAAGCATCTAAAAATATGTATGGGACAAAAAAAGGCTATACTAATAGTGATATATCTATTAGTATAGCCTTTAATGTAAGCTTGATTTAACTATAATCCCGATTTAATTTGACCTAGGAGGTTTGTAATCTCTTACATCCTATTAATCTTTTTTAAGGAATTTCACAAGTATGCCACCAATTGTTAAGGATACGCCAAAACCAGTAAAGAACATACCAAGGGAATACATCCACGCATAGGTTTGATTATTAGAAGAAATCGCTTTAGCTGCCTCTCGTGCATTAGTAGCGTTTCTTGCAATTTCCAAATTCGTTGTAGATGGATCTGGATTTAATAATAGGATAACAATACCTATAATCAAAACAACTATACCAACGGGTAATAACATTTTCTTGCTCATTTAAATATTCCTCTCCTAACATTTCATAACATGGTATATACGATTAGATATTATTTATCGAGTTTGTTCATATCCAAGCGATTTACACTGCCAATGAAGCTATTGTAGGATTCAATCATATCATTGTAATGATCAGCTGTTTGGTCACCTAAGAATGTACGAATTCTACCAATAGTTGTATTTAAATGATTTTTAGCAGAGTTATAGTCCGGACTAGTAATGCTGCTGGACACATCCATGATTCCTTGCAACTCTTGGTTTGCCGCATTTACATCGATTTGCTTGCCTTCTTCAAAGCTATCCAATAATGCAGTTAAACGTAAATGAACTTCTTGAGCAGCAGCTGCATTTTTCTTACCAGAATCCTTAAGTTCTTTCAACTGTTCTTGTTGATTTTCCGTATTATGTTTGTGAATTACAGCGTCTAACTGATTATATGCTGCATAGAATTGATCATATAATTGAACGTATTTAGGTCCTAATTGTTGTTCCTTAGCATAATTATCTGCTTGATATGAATTAGTTTGGTAGTACGTATCCAATTCATTTGCTACTGGTACAATGTCCTTTAATACGGCTAATACGTTATCAAGAGGTTCCTTCATATCATCATATGGTATACCCGCATCTTTAGCGGCTTGTAATTTTTGTTGTAAGCTATCAAACTTTGGTGCCATAAAGCTTGATAAATGTTGACCCTCTCTTAGTTTTTGAATGGAAGGATTAATAGCATATCCAAAGCTTACGGTACCACTGTTAAAATTACCAACTGCTTCAATATACTGATTAAAGACTTGAATGTCTTTTTGCGATGCCTTTTGAGCGCCTTGCTGCACCCCATTGGCAATCTTAGAAAAACTACAACCACTCAAAAATAATGGAGCTGTTAGAGTAGATGCACACAATACGGCTGTTAACATTTTCTTTACTAGTGGTTTCATAATGACCCTCTCATTTAAATCACACACACAAGTAACAGTTTATGATTAAATTATATATCATATATGTTATTTATGAAAGTATCAACCGTATTTTTTATGAAATTTGTTTCATGAATATGCTTTCACAAGCACATAAAAAGGCATAGTATACATCTCCATTGGGGTAAACCCAATAGTAATGTTTATACTATGCCTTTTATGGATACATTTTATAGATCTAGATAAGCATGATAGCTAATCGGAGTGTCTTAATAGATAAGTTATGCCAGCTTATCAAATAGGTATGTAGCTATCTACTTATTTAATGGACTTGTCGAAAACGCCAATTAATTCTTCAACGGCTTGAGATTCGCTCATTTCACCGTCTAAGACGGCAGCTTCCACTTCGCCCATGCGACCTTGAATGACGACATTATTAAAGAATAGGTTGTGCAAGTGTTCGTCAATCATATCGCGTACCCAACGGAGGGATTGTTCTTGACGGCGTTTTAAGAAGACCCCATTTTCTTTACCTTGTTCAGTAAATTCTTGGATCACATCCCACAATTCATCGAGGCCATCCTTTGTAACGGCTGAGCAAGTGTAGGCTTGGGTTTTCCATTTTTCCGTAGCAGGACGAATGTAATGCAACATCCGATCGTAATCGCTACGAGCGATGAGAGCGCGCTTGAGGTTATCCCCATCAGCCTTGTTGACCACAATAGCATCGGCCAGCTCCATAACGCCTTTTTTGATGCCTTGTAATTCATCGCCTGCACCTGTTAATACGATGAGCATAAAGAAGTCTACCATGGAACGCACGGTAACTTCACTTTGCCCAACCCCAACGGTTTCAACGAGAATGATATCGTACCCAGCAGCCTCGCAAAGTAGCATGGTCTCTCTACTTTTACGAGCTACACCGCCTAGTGTACCGCCTGCTGGCGACGGACGAATATACGCGTCAGGATGTTTCGTCAATGTTTCCATCCGCGTTTTATCGCCCAAAATACTGCCCTTTGTAACTTGGCTTGTAGGGTCTACAGCAAGTACGGCTACCTTGTAACCTGCTTCAATGAGCATATTGCCAAAGGCTTCAATAAATGTACTTTTACCGGCCCCAGGCACACCAGTAATACCGATGCGCAACGCCTTGCCCGTGCGAGGCAATATAGCTTGCAATACTTGTTGAGCTAATTTAAAGTGTTCCTTATTATTACTTTCTACTAACGTAATAGCCCGTGAAAGTATAACGCGGTCCCCCTGCTCGATACCGCGTACATAATCAGCGACAGTTAACTTCTTTCGCCGCTGTACGGGACGTACCGACGGAGCCAGATGCGCGGAGCTAGATAAGAGGCCATCGTGCATTTCTTTGACGCCTTTCATTACATGACACGCGAAGGTATCATCCTTTTTCGCATCTTCCGGCACCCAATCGGGACGATAGGTACTACCCTCGGCATTTGCATTTTTTACACCTAATTCAGGGGCCTTACCTTCACCAGTGGTGAAGGTAGCATCCTGAGTCGTATGCAATGCGTCCGGGGTAGGCCGTTTGTTATCAGTCATTAGACTCGTCTTGAACGTGACTAGTCAATGTTTCTAGCAATTTCTTAGCCGCTACAGGCAAGACTGTACCAGGGCCAAAGATAGCCACTGCGCCATGTTCGCGTAGGAATTCATAGTCCTGAGCAGGGATTACGCCACCAATGGCAACCAAAATATCTCCACGACCTCGTTTGTTGAGCTCTTCCACAAGTTGAGGTAACAATGTTTTGTGACCTGCCGCAAGAGAACTGAAGCCGACAATGTGAACGTCATTATCCACCGCATCTTGTGCTGTTTCTTCTGGAGTTTGGAACAAAGGTCCGATATCTACGTCAAAGCCCATATCCGCGAAGGATGTAGCGATAACTTTGGCACCGCGGTCATGACCGTCTTGGCCCATCTTCGCAATCATGATACGAGGGCGACGACCTTCGAGTTCTTCAAAGTCATCCGCCATTTGACGTACTTCTTTGATAACATCGTCATCTTCATATTCACTGGAGTATACACCGGAAATAGAGCGGATAACCGCTTTATGACGGCCGCAAACTTTTTCAACAGCAAAGGAAATTTCACCTAAGGATGCACGAGCACGAGCAGCTTCAAGGGCAAGAGCAAGCAAGTTGCCTTCCCCAGATTCTGTAGCATTGGTAATCGCTTCGAGACAGGATTGAACCTTATCTTCATCACGGTTAGCACGCAATTGTTCGAGACGACGGATTTGCGCTTCTCGTACAGCCGTGTTATCTACGTCGAGGATATCCAATGGATCTTCTTTATCTAGACGATATTTATTGATACCAATAATTGCTTCACGGCCAGAGTCGATACGAGCTTGGCGACGAGCTGCCGCTTCTTCGATACGCATCTTAGGAAGACCAGTATCAATCGCTTTCGCCATACCCCCAAGGGATTCGATTTCTTGGATATGACCCCAAGCACGGCGAATCAATTCATCAGTCAAGGCTTCTACGTAGTAGGAACCGCCCCATGGGTCGATAACTTTACATACCTTAGTTTCATCTTGAATGTAAAGCTGAGTATTACGGGCAATACGAGCAGAGAAGTCCGTAGGCAACGCAATCGCTTCATCAAGCGCATTGGTATGTAGAGATTGCGTATGGCCCAATGCGGCGCCCATCGCTTCCATACATGTACGAGCTACGTTGTTAAATGGATCTTGTTCTGTTAAGGACCAACCAGATGTTTGGCTATGTGTACGAAGAGCCATGGATTTAGGATTTTCAGAACCGAAGCTCTTAATAATCTTAGCCCACAACATACGTGCAGCACGCATTTTCGCTACTTCCATGAAGTAGTTTTTACCGATTGCCCAGAAGAAGGACAACCGTGGAGCGAATTTATCTACGTGAAGGCCTGCATTTACACCGGTACGGATGTATTCAAGACCATCGGCCAAGGTGTAACCTAATTCGATATCTGCCGTAGCGCCTGCTTCTTGCATATGGTAGCCAGAAATGGAGATACTGTTGAACTTAGGCATGTACTGAGATGTGTACGCAAAGATATCACCGATGATGCGCATGGACGTAGCTGGAGGGTAAATATAGGTATTACGTACCATGAATTCTTTCAAGATATCATTTTGGATCGTACCAGCCATAACCTTTTTATCAACACCTTGTTCTTCACCAGCTAGGATGTAGAACGCCATGACAGGCAATACGGCGCCGTTCATTGTCATGGATACGGACATTTGGTCGAGAGGAATACCGGAGAATAGAATTTCCATATCGAGGATGGAGTCTACCGCAACGCCGGCTTTACCAACGTCACCCACTACGCGAGGATGGTCGGAGTCATAACCACGGTGTGTGGCAAGGTCAAAGGCGATAGACAAACCTTTTTGGCCTGCTGCTAAGTTACGACGGTAGAATGCATTGGATTCTTCGGCTGTGGAGAAACCAGCGTACTGACGTACTGTCCAAGGACGAGTTACGTACATTGTGGAATAAGGTCCACGCAAGAATGGAGGTACACCAGCCATGTAGTCAAGGTGTGTCATTCCTTCATAATCCATCTCTGTGTAGAGAGGTTTTAGTTGGATTTGCTCCATTGTCGTATTATATAAATCTTCAAAGCTTTTTCCTGTTTCTTTTTGAAGTTCAGCAAGCCATGCATCGCGAGATGTCGGCGACTGAGATCCCAAGCCAAGAGAGGAGAAGTCTGGATTTTTAAACATGAGCTCACATCCCTTTCTTATCTTGTAACGTATGTAAGATTTCGTAGCAATTTGCACGAACGGAAATGAAGTCGTCTACGCCAGCTTCACGGTATACAGGCTCAAGGTCCTTAGGAGGTGCCCCTGCCAAAATAACTGTTACATTCGGCATAGTTTCTTTCAACTCTTTAGCGAGTGGTGGTACTAATTCTGGATATGTATCATCTGTGGAACAGATAACCACAACATCAGCACCACTTTCACGAGCAGCCTTCGCCGCATCAGCCGTTGTTTCATGGCCATCATTTTTAATAACTTCAAAAGCACCTACTTCGAAGAAGCCTGTGGAGAAGTCCGCACGAGGTTTATGTTGAGGAATTGGGCCCATATTAGCCAAGAATACCTTCACATTGTCTTTCGTACGTTGTTTATACGCTTCCGTGCGCATGCGAAGTGCTTCGAATTGTTCAGTCCAGCGATGTGCTGTAATTGGTTCGATTGTTTCAGAAGCAATATCGCCGGCATCTAAAGCCTTACGGATTTGACGGATTGTCAATTTTTGTAATGCCCCAAGTTCGATGAGGCCAATCAACGCACCTGGTTCTGTTGTACTTGCTTCTAGAGTAGCCTGTGCTTTCACAACCGCATCAGCCTCTGCACCTGCCAAGTACTCATCGATTTGAGCAGCTCGTTTTTGACGCAATGTTTCTTGATTTTCTGGTTTTGGATCAAGCAATTCTTCCGTCATATTCGCATACATGTTGTTACCAACTGCAACGTCCTTACGGAATGCAAGGTTCTTGAAGCGTTCATCGAGGATGGCTTTCACTTGAGCTTGAGGATAGCCTTCTTTCAAGGCTGCAATAATGCCGCCTTTAGACTCAATGGTTTGGAACTCAGCCCAGATTTTTTCACATAGTTCAGCAGCCAATGTTTCCACATACCAGGAACCGCCTACAGGGTCCACAGGTTGGCGCAACTCAAATTCAGTTTGCAACATAACTTGGATGTTACGGGCAATACGGCGAGAGAAATCGTCCGCTTTGCGAATTGGTTGGTCAAATGGAGATACTTCAAGGCTGTTCAAACCGCCTACGACGCCAGAGAATGCTTGTGTTGTATTGCGCAACAAGTTTACATATGGGTCGTATACAGTTTTTGTGAAAGCAGATGTTCTGCCGTGTACATGAACGGCGCGGTCCGCTTCTTCGGCACCGAAAGCTTCCATAATGCGAGCCCAAAGTACGCGCAAGGCACGTAATTTAGCAATTTCCATAAAGAAGTTAGCACCTAGAGAGAATGTGAACATCATGCTCTTAGCGATAGTGTGAATATCGATGTTGCGTTGTGCTAATTGACGCACGTAGCATACAGCCGTTGCCAATGCATAAGCAACCTCTTGCACATCGTTAGCGCCGCCATTAGCGTATACATCGCCGGATACAAGCACTGTTTTAAGCTCTGGTGCCTGTTCTTTAGCCCATACAACAGTATGTGCCATTTCATCAAAGGCTGTATCTAAGGAAATGTGCAAAGCACCGTCTTTCGCCATAACGCCGATAGGGTCAGCACCAACGAGACCTTTCAAGTCAGACGTTTGTTTTTTAGCGCCTTTCACTGTAGCCGCTAACATACCAAGCAAGATGGCTGCAGAAGCACCAGTTTCAATGTACAAAGGGTTTTCCTTCAAATTGAAGCGGTCGATTAATTGTTTGCAGTCATCCATGGTGGATACAGATGTACCACCAACGCCAACAGATGCGCCTACTTGCACGTCTTGATCATGACGTGTTGCTTCATCGAGGCGGATATTGTGAATAGTGCCACCTTTTACAATCTCGTATAAACTTGCATGATTAGCATCTTTAGGCAAAGAGTCATCTACATATTGGGATACACCCCAAGAGTCTTTAATATAACCACTTGCCTTAGTGCCACGTAAGAACTCACCTGCCCCAGGGTATACGCCCTTTGGAATTGCTTCTGCATGCAATGCAGGTGTGTAAATCGGCTGCAACGTAATACCTTCATAGGTTTTCGTGAACATCTTCTTGTGGAAGTCGCCACCCTTTAACGCCTTTTCAACCTCTGCCTGCCATTGTTCATACGTAGGTTTCTCAAATTCATCAAAGGATACAGGAGCTAATAGATCGCGTTCAGCATCCTTTGAAGTCTTTTTGTCAGACATATATGTGCCTCCTTTTCAACTCGAAACCATACCGAGAAACAGCGCACCGTACCTACAATTGTTATGCTTATACACCACCAAAGCTTTCCTATCTATAGATCACATCAACCTCAAATCTGTGTCCATCAGTTTACTAACAATAAAGCCTGATGTATATGCTCAACAGTCACTTTCAAGGGCAACAAAAAACGTGCCACCCAAAAGTGACACGTAAGGTTCCTTGTTGAAAAGTATGCCAAAAAAACACTGAAACCAGCATACCTCAATCCCCTTCCTATCGCTCGTAGGTACATAACGGTGATTATCAAATAGGCAGTTCTCCTGGCTCGGGCTCATCGCCTTGCTTTCGCCTTCCCAGATTGCTCCAGTGACATTTTTGAAAGCAGGCTCGTCCTTACAGTGGCGGGACCGCATCGGCTTGTACCGATTTCTCTATTAAGTCTTGCGACACCTATTCTCTATATTCGTTGTTCTAAGTCCAATATAGTGTAAGATTATGCACAAAGTCAATGAACATAACAGTTAATCATAAGTATCAAATTTCAGGTTATAACTAATGCATATTTAAAATGACAAAAACTCATCACTTTCAAATATACGTATTCATTGTCTGCAAATCGAGTTATAAATCGAGTACAAATCATCATAAAATCTAAGCCCACGCACAAACACACCCACAATGCGTGATATAATGAATACAATCACAAGGAGGCATTATGGAGCACACAAGTAAAAAAGGTCTAATGACAGCCCTTAGTTGCTATATCATCTGGGGCTTACTCCCTCTCTATTGGGCATTATTAAACCATGTTACACCATATAATATACTGGCGCAGCGCATTATCTGGTCAGGCATCTGCATGGCCATCGTCGTATTTGGTCTACATTTTAAACAGTTCAAAAAGGACTTTCAATTACTAAAAGAACAGCGTTCACAACTATTGCTACTGTTGGTAGCATCAGTTATCATCAGCGTAAATTGGTTTACCTATATTTGGGCCATCGCCAACAATCAAGTTATGGACACGAGCCTTGGCTATTATATCAACCCACTCTTTAATGTAGTGTTAGGTGTCATCCTATTTAAAGAGGTCCTATCTGTACCGAAAAAGCTAAGCGTCCTCATCGCTACCATCGGTATCGCCTTGCTCACCTATCAAGTGGGATCCTTGCCGTTAGTGTCGATGATCCTTGCCGTTTCCTTTGGCCTCTATGGGGTCGTAAAAAAGAAACTGCTCATCTCGCCCTTTACGAGCATCGCCTTTGAGGCTTGGCTATTAACACCACTAGCCTTACTATATACGACCATGGTCGATAATACAGTGTGGTCCTATTTCAGCACAGACTGGTATACGTCCATGCTACTCATAGCCTGCGGTCTAACAACATCGGTTCCATTGGTGCTATTCTCCTATGGCGCCCAACTATTGCCGCTCAACCTACTAGGATTCCTGCAATATGTCTCCCCTACCATTGCCTTGTTGCTAGCTATTTTCTACTTTGGTGAAAACTTTGGCACACCACAGATGATTGCCTTCGGTTGTATCTGGATAGCCTTAGTGTTGTTCTCATTGTCAAATCAAATTACAACCATTAGAAAAATGTAGTTAAGTACAAGAGCGCGTATACTATCCGCATTCAATCTCACAAGAGATTTTAGCAACTATATCTAGCCTATAAACCCATAAAAGCTGTATCAAATGATATTCTCATTCGATACAGCTTTCTTTTTATATCTTATATATGCCTATTAATTTATCACACTATTCTTCTAGCTTGCTTATTGATCCAATTCATTCATATTGGTGGTATTCATATTGGAAATGTAACGGTTATAGGCCTCAACCATATGTTTATAATCGTTATCTTGTTTGGATCCCATATAGGTACGGATCGCACCAATCGTAGAGTTTACAGAGGTCTTAACAGGGTCATACTTAGGGCTAGAAATCCCATTTGCTAAATCACCAATAGCTTGTAGCTCTTGATTGATCGCATTTACATCTGGTTCTTTTTCACTATCTAGCTTTTCTAAGACTGCAGTAAGTCGCAAAGAAACCTCTTGTGCAGCGGCTGCATTTTTCTTACCTGCATCGCGCAATTGTTGTAACCGTTGTTGCAATCGGTCCGTGTTAATCTTATGCATTAAATTATCAAAGTCAGCATAAATAGGAATAAATTGTTCGTATAACTGAACATATTTAGGACCTAATTGTTGCTCCTTAGCATAGTTATCTGTAGTATACCCTTTAGATTTATAGTATGCATCGAGCTCTTCCGCAACCGGTGTTATTTCGTTCAATTTTGAAAGTAGCTTATCTAAAGGCTCTTTCATTTCATCATAAGGAACACCTGCTTGCTTAGCCTCTTCTAATTCTTTTTGTAGCTGTTTAAAGTTTGGTGCATTAAATACAGTTAAATGCTGCCCCGCTTTTAACTCATTAAGAGTTGGCCTATTTGCATAATCAAACATTACAGCCATGCGATTAAATCGGCTTATGGCTTTTACATATTGATTAAATAACTGCACCTGATCCTGCTCAGACCGCTGTGCAATTTCCTTGCGACTCTGTTCAGTGCCCTGCCATAATTCTGACATACTACAACCGCTCAACAATAAGGGGGATGTCAATGTAGCCGCACACAACACAGCCATTGCAATCCGTTTACCCAATGGTTTCATGATGAATTCTCTCCTTTCATCAATATACAACCCAATTTATATACCTTAATTATATACTAATATAATTTATATAAATAGAATTAATGCACGCAACGCATACATCTAGTTTGTCAAGTGACTAATAGAGTCAGAGGTGACCAATGGTCACCCCTGTTTTCTGTTATATACGGTTAGACTATAAATAAGAATATATAACTCCTAACAATTGTATTATACGTGTACACGTGTTACCATAAAAGGAGAGCATATGAAAGATAAAGATCTACTAAAACTGCTACTCAAAAACGGCTGGAAGGATGTACGGCAACGCGGCAGTCATCATCGTTTGAAAAAGGATAATCAAGTTGAAGTGATTGCCGTACATGGAAAAGATGTACCTGTCGGCTTATTAAATGCAATTTTAAAACGTACAGGACTAAAATGAGGAGGATCTATGAAATTTATATACCCTGCTATAATCCATGATGATGCTGATGGTTTCTGGGCTGAGTTTCCAGACTTAGAATATACTAGCAGTACTGGCTCAACGCTAACAGAGCTCGTAACTAATGCGCAAGAGGCTATGGAATTGTATATTTTAGGAGCTTTAGAAGATGGAGAAAGCTTACCTACACCTACATCTATTCGCAACTTACCTTGTACGGATACAACGTATCCTACATTAGTGCAAACAGATATTGATTTAGCTAAAAATAGTAAATCCGTAAAGAAAACCTTAACAATTCCTGCCTGGCTAAATGATCGAGCGCTAGCTAAAGGAATTAATTTTTCTCAACTTTTACAAGAAGCATTAGTAGAAAAAACAATGTAAATATAAATTTACATCATCAATTGCTCAGCAAAATTAGGACTATTGTCCACGCAATAACTGCTAAGGTGAGTAATATGATACAAAGCATCCACAGGATTGTTACGAAATAGAGCAATAATTTTAGTACATATAGCACATCAAACCATATGCTATGGCAATCTTCTAATCGCGCCATAAATTCGGAGAGATGACGCACAAAAAATGGAACTTTCACATTAGGATTTAGCTTTTTCCAGTACAGCATAATATACGGTGTTACAAAACATCCTACAAATACTAAGTATGTAAGGAATAGAGGTGTTTCTATATTATGTTGGGACATAAACCCTGACCAGTCTACGACCATTAGACCACCAAGGTATAGAAAAACAAACCAATATATAAATCCTATCGCCTTTATAATAAGGCGAATCATCTGTTTCACAGCCATACCTATAATCCTACTAATGTTTTAAATCGCGCATTATTGTGAAAGCGTTCGAAATGGTCTTGTTCAGCAGCTACGGCTTTCACAGATGGATCAATTGTAATCGCTTTTTCAAGCCAATCAAGGGCCTTCGTATCATCCCCTTGGTCTGCATAAATGGTAGCAATACCGTACACAGACCAGGTGTTACGAGGGTCCTTTTCTAATACCTTTTCAAACCATTGTTTAGACTCATTTAATTGGCCTTGTAATTTGTACACCATGGCCATGTTGTAGTAATTCGCTACATTATTAGGATCTAAATCATATGATTTTTTAGTATCTACTAAACCTTTAGCGGTATCACCATTTAACGCCGTAGCGAAGCCACGGATGGAGTACGCCTCTGCATTATTAGGATTATCCTTAATAGAAGCTGATGCTTCCTCGATGGTTTTAGCATAATCGCCAGAGGATAGAGCCTGCTTAGCTGCCATTACATGAGCATCTTGGCCTTGATCTGTTTTAGCTTGTTCATTAGCTGTTGTAGGTTTAGTGTTTTCCTGAGTCTTAGTGTCCGTGCCACAACCTAATAGGCTAAGCAAACATATACATAATAGAATATATTTCATACCATACCTCTATATTATCTATATATACAACCACATTATGTCGTATATATTCATTATTTAATATGATGACAATATGTAGTAGTAACTTATAATTTATTAAATACATTACAATTATACCAAAACTATATACAAAAAAGGACGAGCCGCAACTCGTCCTTTTTCGTTATATGGTAGGTAATGTTATAAATCTTATTTTTTTGCTTTAGAGCAACGGTCTAATAGGAATGCAACGCCTACGAATGGGATTCCACCGCTTTCACCAAGGCCAATTTCACATGTGGAACTGGAGCTTACGCCTAGTGTTGCGCCGTATTCAGCAATTTCACCAGCAAGGTCTTTTGTAGCAGCTTTGTTAAGTTCTGGTGTGAAGAAACCTTTTTGACCAGCAAAGCCGTCGCATGCGAAGGATTTAATGTTGAATACATGGTCTGTACATAGACGAGCCAAGTCTTCAATGTATTGGGATTTATTCAAAGATTTAATCTTACATTGTTTGTGTACGATTACGCGTTCATCGCATTTTTCAATATCGAGATGAGGTACTACGTATTTGCACAAGAATTCAGAAATATCGTTGATTTCTAAGTCTGGCATGTGTTTGAACGCATGGTTAAAGCATGCACTATGGTCAATCACAATTGGATATTTACCATTTTGAGATGCTTTCATCAATGCATCGTGCAAGTCCTTAACAGCACGTTCGTGAACGTCATCGTAGTTTTCAAAGCTCAAACCACAGCAGAGGTTTTCGATATGTTGAGGATAAATAATATCGATATGAGCCTTGTTGCAGAGGCTTTCTACAACTTGTTGTAAGCTGCGATCATCGTCATAACCTTGGTTTGGTTTGAATGCGCGGTTCGCACAAGTACTGAAGTATACAACCTTTTCAAAGTTAGTAGGTTTAATGCGGTTTTTCAATTTATAGCGATTAGCCTTAGGAGTTGTTTTAGGTACATATGGTGTAACACCTGTTACGCCATGTAAGCCTTCAGTAATCTTAGAAATCGCTTTTTGTGTAATGATAGAGCCTGCAATGCCTTCAAGACTTACACCAGCACGGCACATTTGAAGTGTTGTGGAGAAGTTATCGTAGATTTTCTTAGCCAATTCTGGTGCAGGTGGATCGATGCGGCGCATGGACAATGCGATTTGAGCAGTATCGATGCTGAGTGGGCAAAGACCTTTACACATAGAGCAAGCAGCACAAGTATCTACGCCGAAGTATTCGTAACCTTTTCTAAGTTCAGATGCCAATGTGAAGTTGCCTTCGTTTTCAAGGCGTTTAGTTTCACGCAACAATGCGATACGTTGACGTGGAGTCAATGTTAAGTTACGGCTTGGACAATGTTTTTCACAGAAACCGCATTCCATACAGATTGTGAAAGCATCATCGATAACGCATTGAGCTTTAAGATTTTTCTTGTACACATCTGGGTCATCAGTAATCATAACATCAGGGTTCAAGATGCGTTCAGGGTCAAAGATGGCTTTGATGCGACGGTTAATTTCGTACGCTTTTTTGCCCCATTCCATTTCAACGAATGGTGCTACCATGCGGCCTGTACCATGTTCGGCTTTCAAAGAACCACCGAAACCAGATACGCGTTCAGACATTTCTTTTACCAAGTCGCCGAAGTTCTTAGTATCTTTAGGGTCGCTGAAGTCAGGTGTAATGTTAAAGTGAACGTTACCAGACAAAGCATGACCGAAGATTACGCCACCGTCTACGAAATCGTATTTGTGGAATAATTCAGTAAGCATTTCAATGCCTTTAGTGAAGTCTTCGATTTGGAAGCAAACGTCTTCTGTGATAACAGTAGTACCTTTTCTACGTTGACCACCAACGATTGGCAAGATACCTTTACGGATAGCCCACCAAGAATCGTATTCCTTAGGATCTTGAGAATAAAGACTTGGGATAGCTGTTGGGATGTCTTTCAATTTATCTTTAATGAAAGCTAAATTTTCATCTACAGTTTCTTTGGAGTAGCTTTCAGTTTGGAACAAGATAGCGCTTGTACCTTCTGGCACTTCACGAACGAAGTCTGGTACATTTTCAAGAGTTTGAACGGCTTTCAAGGATTGATAGTCCATCATTTCTGCAGCTACAACCTTATCGCGGCCCATATTAGCCAAGGCCACAACGGCCAAGGATGCATCGTTCAATGTTTTGAAGAACATGAGACCGCAACCTTTATGAGGTACGTCTTCAACAGTGTTGTACACGATTTCAGATACGAAGCCCAATGTACCTTCAGAACCGATAAACAAGTGATTGATGATGTCGATGATGTCTTCGAAATCAACAAGGGAGTTCAAGCCATAGCCTGTAGTATTTTTGATTTTGTATTTGTGATGAATCAAATGAGTCAATTCTTCGTCGGCTAAGATTTCTTTGCGCAATTGCAAGATTTCTTCTACCATTTGAGGTTTTTCACGAAGGAATTGTTCAATGGATTTTTTATCGGATGTATCAAGAACAGTACCATCTAGTAATACAACGCGGATGGAACGGATTGTTTTATAAGAGTTTTGAGCCGTACCACAGCACATACCAGAGGAGTTATTGTTCAAAATACCGCCTACTAATGCTGTTGCAAGAGTAGCAGGATCTGGACCGATTTTGCGGTTGTATGGTTTCAACAAATCGTTGGCATCAGAACCGATAACACCACATTCGCATTTTAAAGCCTTGCCATCGTCGATAACTTCCATTTTTTTGAAGCCATCATTACATACGATGAGCACATCTTCACTGGAACATTGACCAGACAAAGAAGAACCAGCTGCACGGAATGTAAATGGTGTACCACATTGTTGGCACAAACGAATAAGGCGTCTTACTTCGCGTTCATCTTCAGCCTTTACAACAACCTTTGGTAAATAGCTATAGCAGGACGCGTCAACACCATATGCATAACGACGTAAATGATCGGTATATACACGATCTTTACAAATCTCTTTTGCCTCCTTGGCAAAACGTTCATAATCTCTAGTAAGCGTACTCACTTATATTTCCTCCTATCCTCTCTTAAGGAATTCGTCTTATATTGTCATATAATTAGTATACGCCGTTCTCATTCTCACTACTATAATTATGCATAAATTATATGTCTCCTAACAATTCTCGATATGCACTGTGTTTTTATTTCTTTACTTGAAAGTGCATCTCAATAGCATTATCATATACTCATTTCTTCACATGTTAAAATAAAAATATTTTATTTATCTAGCTAATTCATAATGCTACAACAAACTAATGCTAAACATCCCTTAAAACGTGAGTTGCACTGCATATAATTCTATAGGAAATAGTTTGCAAAAATTATGCATAAAATCGGTATATTTTATTTATCCCTATTTTTCCATTCTCATTTACATTTAAGTATGACTTTTAATCATACCCTTTTAGTTACTCCCTATTAAATATTTTCTAACACATAAAAAGCCCTCTAGTGATGTAACTCTGTCGAGTAACCACTAGAGGGCTTATATTATCCAAGAATACCAGATTTAAGAATAAGACGTACTGCCAACGCAAAGACGGCAACACTCATAAGGGCAAGGATGGATTTTGCTTTCAAACGTTTAGCAATGCGCGCCCCTGCTTGAGCACCAAAGATAGCACCAATACTAGTAGGGATAGCGATACTAAAGACGATATGATTTTCGATTAAATGTGTTATAACACCTATCGTTGTAGATACAGCAAGGATAGATTGGCTCGTAGCCGTAGCCATATGGGTTGGGAACCCCATAAGATAAATCAAGGCAGGTACATGGATGAGGCCACCGCCGATACCAAAGATACTGGAAATAAAACCTACAAAGAAGCTAATACCAATACCGATAGGCTTACTATAGGTTAGCTGATCAAGGGTAAGGCTTTCTTCCTTCCGCTCCCCTTTGCGGAAATTCTTAAACCCAATCAATCCAGAAGCACAGAGCATAAAGCACCCAAAGGCAAACATAAAGCCTTTACCAGAAAACCAACCAGACATTTGGGCCCCTAAAATGGCGCCTGGAAGGGTTGCTAAACTAAATACAATAGCTGCGCTGATGAGTACTTTTTTCTGTTTAATATAGGCAATGGATCCAGAAATCGCATTACACATAACAGAAAATAGCGATGTCCCTACAATCATGGATGGAGACCACTCAGGGAACCAATACATAAAGAGAGGCACAAATACAAGCCCTCCACCAGCACCGATGATAGTGCCTAGCATAGCGGCTAAAAAGCCAACTATGGTAAAGAAGATATAAAATACTATAATATTATCCAACATAATGGGGCCTCCCTTTACTTAGATTGGAAAAAGCTCTTTGCTATATCTGATTCGATTGGAAAAATTCTTTCGCTGCTTTTAATCGTCCTCGTTCACAAGAGACTTGTAGTTCGTCACCTGGTTCAAGTTTTACATCCCCTAACGGCACAATGTATGTTCCATTGCGACGAATACTTACGATGAGTGTCCCATCTGGCAAGGCCAAGTCTTGTAATTGTACATCTGTATAATTCGCTACTACAGGTACCTTCGTTTGGAAGAAAGTTTGTACAGACTCTAAATTGTTTTGACCACTCATGGCTTGTAATAAAGAATCGTAAATAGGCGGTTCTTTTAACAACTCTGCCACAAGGTAGGCCACCAGTGTAACGATACCGATGGCGTAAATATTGGAGAAACTATTCGTCATTTCAAGAACGAGCAAAATCGCCAAAATTGGTGTTCGCATAGCCGCCGCTAACATGCCGCCCATGGCGCAAATAACGAATTGCGGTACAAAATCAGGAGCGATGATACCCACTGATGAAAGTAAACTTTCACAAAAGGCACCTGCCGAAGCCCCTATAACGAGCATGGGCAAGAATATACCGCCTTGCGCACCACTGCCATAGCAGAAGGTAGTAAGCAAAATCTTGCCTAATACGATGCCCCCTAAGAGCAATATACCATGAGATTGAAAGGCTAACTGCCCCACAAGATCATTGCCACCGCCCAAGAGGAGTTGCGAATCATAGCCGATGACGGCCACAGTTACAAAGGTAAGAGCCAATTTCAAGAACCGAGAGCATTTAAGCCATTCAAAGAACTTCTTAAATGCAAAGATCATGCGACAGAAGAACACCCCACAGAGACCCATGATAACGCCAACCATAAGAAGGACTGGGAAGTACTCAAGAGGAACCCCTGAAGTCACCGAAAAGCCAAGGGCTGGTTCGAGACCGAAGATACTAACCGTAATGTAGTTAGAAATCAAGGTAGCTACAAAAGTAGGTACAACGAGGTAGGGATAAAAGCTTTTATGGACCTCTTCAAAGACGAACATCGCCCCCGATACAGGTGCACTAAAGGCAGCAGTTAAACCTGCCCCTGCACCAGCAGAGGTTAATATGCGCTGCTCACGCAGTCCTGAATTCATCCAATAGGACACAATCTTGCCGGCAGAGCCACCAATTTGTACGGCTGGGCCTTCACGACCTACAGAAAAGCCGGCAAAACCAGTCAACACGCCACCAATCATCTTGGAAGCCAGCGTCCGATACGGCTTCATATCAAAGAGTCCCAGCATTTCCCCTTCAATTTGAGGAATGCCAGAGCCCCCAGATAATGGAGCCCATGCGAGCAATCGATCTACGATAAAGGCAAAGATGACCATCATCACAAGCCATCCTATGGCCCATTCCAGGGTAATACCATCCATCAAATGCCAACGAATATGCTCTGACTCAAGGATCAAATAGCGATAGGTAGCACCACAAAAGCCTGCAATCACACCTACAAGAGCCCCCTTTGCAATGAGCTCCGTCAACAGCATACGATTCATGGACATATCTGCTAAGGTAGAACTGCGCTTATTAAATTTCCATAGCTTCATAACATCCTCCTTAGCAATGACCAAATCTGACGTATTATCTAATAATATATATATACAACCGAACTATGTATTCATATCCTTAGTATACTTATGTAAACCACCATTTTCAAGAAAGGATTACGTATCAAACAGCAATCTCACTAAACTGGAGATAAAATCCGAGTCACAAAACAGATATCTCTTCAAACGCAAAGCTAGCCACCTCTAACATGAGATGGCTAGTTTTGTTAAGCAAGTGTGTAAATGTATTTTCTTTACATATTCGGAGGCATCTGAAATATGTAAAGATTCTAAAGATGTAAAGTTCTTAGGGCTAGAGCTAGGCATCATTTAGACTATTAGATTATTTAGACTAGCAAAATATTTAGACTAGTTAAATATTGATACCATATTATAGTATTAAATCCTATACATCATAAAACACTATATGCTATCAAATTCTAAAATTCCTTAGAATATGGATTCATAGATACCGATGATTTCTTCCATAGATGCATCTCTTGGGTTACCAGGTGTACATGCATCGTTGAAAGCAGATTCAGCGAGGAATGGGATATCTTCACGTTTCACGCCAGCTTCGCTAAGGGATTTAGGAATGCCTACATCATCAGCTAGTTTTTGGATCACATCGATAGCAGCTTGACGATATGTTTCTTGATCCATGCCGTCTACATCAGGAACGCCCATAACGCGAGCAATTTCACGATATTTTTCACCTGTTGCAGGGGCGTTGAATTTCAATACTGCTGTTAACAGCATGGCACACGCTTTACCATGCGGGATATCGTATACAGCACTCAATGGATGTGCCATGGAGTGAACAATACCAAGGCCTACGTTGGAGAAGCCCATACCTGCAATATATTGACCAAGGGACATAGCTTCACGACCTGCGAAGTCACCAGCTACGGCGCTACGTAAGGAACGACCAATGATTTCAATGGCTTTCAAATGAAGCATATCCGTAAGTTCCCATGCACCTTTAGTAATGTAACCTTCTACGGCATGAACGAGGGCATCCATACCGGTAGATGCGCAAAGACCAGTTGGCATCGATGCGGACATATCAGGATCCACGATGGCTACGATTGGGATGTCATGAGGGTCAACACATACGAATTTACGATTCTTTTCAACGTCTGTAATAACGTAGTTAATCGTAACCTCTGCAGCCGTACCAGATGTGGTAGACACAGCTATAATCGGCAAGCATGGATGTTTTGTAGGTGCCAAACCTTCAAGGCTACGCACATCACTGAACTCAGGATTTGTAATAATCGTAGCAATAGCTTTACTTGTATCAATAGCACTGCCACCGCCTACAGCAACGATAGCTTCAGCGCCTGCCGCCTTACAAGCAGCCACACCAGATGTTACGTTTTCAATGGTTGGATTCGGCTTAATATTATCATATACATCGTAAGCAATGCCTGCCGCATCAAGTAGATCTGTTATCTTTGTAGCTACCTTAAACTCAAATAAATCAGGTGTCGATGTAACAAGAACCTTTTTAAAATGGCGATTCTTAATTTCGTTCACAATCTCCTGAATCGCCCCTTGTCCAAAATAGGACGTACCGTTCAACATAATTCTCCGAGCCATATACAATCACTCCTAGCAAAAAAATAAACCGATTGAGAATAACTATACTAAGTAATTCTCTATCGGTTTATAAAAATCCTTGAAGCTGTGTTATGTATACACTATATAATCATTGTAATAATTCTAAGGTTTGTTTCCATTGAAGTGTTAACTCCATTCTGGCTAGGACCTGATTAAACTGTATAACAGGTAACGATTCACTTAAAAGTATTAATTCATTAATTACCTCATCAATAATACACTTGTACGATATTCTAGGCAATAGTAATCTTAAAGATATTAACACTCCATATACTGAAGATTCACTGCCTTTTGGAGTTTGTACAAAATAATATGTTAATTTTTTAATAGTTTTCTTTGGACCTATAATTCTATGGTTATAAAGTCTGTCTCCATGCGCACATACATTTCTATAACCCACAAGAACATCTAGTATTTCACTAAAAACAGGTATCAAAGTAGATGTTGGATCAGTAATAGATACCTTATACTCACCAGTATATTCCTTATGTATATCTTTTAATATTCTCTCTTGTATATTAGGTGTAATTAATTTATAAAAATTAGTAATTTCACCGAATGTAAGTTTTGTTACCAATACCCATAATGGTAAATCTTGATGTGTTGTTAAATAATGAGAAAACATCGTATGTCTCGCATTACGTTGTGTAGCATTAGATAATTTAGAGACTAATTCCGTCGCTTTTGGTAAGTTTGTTTTAGAAAAATTATTTACATTCAAATGACTAAATTCAGATGTATATACCTCCGAAAAACGATAAGATACTTTAGTACAAATATTTTGTTCAGCTTGCAATAGAGCTTTTAATAAAATAATTCGCAAATTACGATCAAAACAATATAATCCATATATTTGAAAGAATGTTGTCCCAGTTACATAATAGTCATCACCACTATTTAATGTTGCATTATTATCTAAAAAAATGTCTTTATATCCATTAATTACTGCATAATAGTTATCTCTCGCTAAAATTCTTTTAACTCTACTACCTTCGCTCCCCTTTCCAATTGTAATATTTCGTTTTCTCATCAAGCGTAATAGGGAATCTAAAGACTTAAACGGCTTAGACATAAGTCCCTCCTACAAACAAAAAAGCTCGCCGACCCTTGAGTCGACGAGCGTTGTACGTTGCCCGTAAGCTTCGCACAGTTTCTCTGTGTAATAACTATAACAAAGTTCTCCCTTGAGTGTCAACTCAGATTCGATTTCAATGAATAGTACTTCCACTTTCTATATTCGTTATATGATTAATTAATTCCTGCCAACAAAAACAAATAGTCTAAGAAATTTTAGTTATCTTCATAAGCAAGATTCGTTTCACAGATTCATCGAGTCGTTCTTTGGAGATTTGGCCGTCTTTTACAGCTTTCATAAGGCCATTGTACGCCTCTTGCATGTGTTCGTACTCGTGGCATACAAGCAAGATATCACTGCCAGCCAAAATAGATTGAACCGCCATATCGCCGAAGGTGTAGTGTTTAGCAAGAGCGCCCATATCCATATCATCCGTTACGACAACGCCGTTATATCCCATATCCTTGCGCAACCAATCTGTAATGATAGCTTTAGATAGACTAGATGGATGGTCTGGATCGATTTGAGGATACATCGCATGAGACACCATAATTGCATATGTATTCGGTTTAGACTGTTTAATGAGGTCTACAAATACCTTTGTATCTTCATTCAACAATGTCTCTTTAGACACTGGCACAACACTGGTATCAGCATGTAAATCGACATCCGTTTTACCAATACCTGGGAAGTGTTTGTAAGAATACCACAAGCCCGCTTCATCATAGGCCTTGCCTACTGCACTGGCATAGCGTACGACCTCATCAGGGTTCGTACTAAAGGAACGGCCATAGGTTAAGCCCAAGTCTGCCACAGGAGCAAAGTTAATGTTGAATCCCAGATCTTTAAGTTCCGTACCAGACTGTTTGGCCAAGGATACCGCCTGCTCAATAGGCTCCTTGCCTAACTCTTCAGCAGGAGGAACCTTGATGAGCTGGTCCTCCATGCGCGCTACGGCACCGCCCTCTTGGTCGATACCGATGAATAATGGCGTTAAACCCGCGCTTTTACCAGTTTTATTAATATCCGCAATGAGCGACTTCACTTGATCTTTGGACTCCATATTACGGTCAAACAAGATAATGCCGCCCACGCGGTACTCATTGATCATAAACTTAGCATCATCATTCAATGTCTTGCCGTGGATGCCAATCATCAACAATTGGCCCACCTTGTCTGCATCAGACATATTAGCCACTAATTTATCCACCTTTTGCTCTGGTGAAAGCTCGCTCTGAGCCACAGATTCATAGGTGACAGGCTCCGCCTTAGAAGTAAATGGATTATGTAAACCGCAACCCGTTGTGAGCGCCAACGCGCCGATCATCGTAGCTGCTACGATACGTCGAAACATATATACCTCCAAAATCTCTAAAAAGTATTATGTATAGTATATCAAATAATAAAGACAACCCCAAAACGCCAATACATCTCGTGAATCGTTAGCGCAAAAAAGACTATTACCCAAAACCTACGAATATATACCGTATTGGTTTGAAGTAATAGTCTTTATATGAATTAAGGTCAAACTTACGCTTAACTGTTGCTTAATCTTAAATTTTACTTAGTTTTAAATTTTACCTTGCTCTTTCATTTCTGCTAAGAGCTTAACGATGCGAGGGCCACAGCCTTTACCACCGCAAGCGCCTGTGCCGGCACGTGTTGCTTCTTTTACCTCAGGAAATGTGTGAGCGCCATTCAAAATGGCTTCCTTAATCGTTTTACGTGTAATGCTACGGCATGTACACACCTTTGTAAGCTTGTCCAGAATCGCCTCTGGTACTTGGTTTTCTTCAAAATCCATATGTATTCCTCTTCTATTCACTTGAATATCTATATCTGTATTAATTGAAAGTTTCAATTTGATGTATCCATAGACATATCAAAATAGTAGATAAAACTGCTATATCAATCGTGTCTAGCGATACCTGAAACACCAATATATCGAAAATTTACGATTTCTATACTTAGTATATCATACTTATCGAATTATATCGATACTTTTTAATATAGTGAGGAAGATGAACTAAAGTCCTTACCATATAACGCTTACAAAATAACGTTTACGATACGCTCAAACAATTGCAAAATAGTTTGTTGTAATGGAATGAAAATCTTACTAGCAATTGGTGTATTAAGTACCAAGATCAGCAAAATCAAGCTTACAAAGCTTAAACGTTCTAATGTAAATTGCCAATTACCAGGTAATAAGCTTGTAATAATACGACTGCCATCCAATGGTGGTATTGGCATCATATTAAGAATGGCAAAGTTAATATTATATACAACAATCAGTGTCAGTATTAATTCTAATGATTCATTCGTCAACAAGCCATAGCTTTCAAGAAAACGAAGAGCTAAGTAGCCTAAAAAGGCCATCAACACATTAGATGCCGGCCCCGCAATAGATACTAAAGTTGAATCTGTACGAGGATCGCGGAAATTAGATGGATCAATCATTACGGGCTTAGCCCATCCAAAGCCACCGATAAGGAAGGCTATAGAGCCAATTAGATCGAGATGTGCCACGGGATTCAATGTCAATCGCCCCATAGAGCGTGGCGTAGAATCGCCGAGCATATCAGCTACCTTAGCATGAGCAAATTCATGTCCTGCAGCTGCGATGATAAGCGCTGGTATGGACGCCAAAATCATCGTTAAACTAATACCAGAAAATAACATAAAACTCCTTTATTGTTTAGCTTCCCATGCAGTGTAGCCATCTTGAATGCAACGAAGGGCATTCAATGTACGAGGGTAACCGATGTACGGTACGCATTGGGAGGCGATGTTAATCAAATATTGTTTGCTGTTGCCTACGTTCAAGTTGCCTTCTACGTGAGCCTTCATCTGAGGTTCACAGCCACCTTGAGCTGCCAAGAAGCAGAAGGTAATCATTTCACGATGAGCCACACTTAAACCTTTACGAGTGTAGTAGTCGCCAAACATATTAGCAAGCCACTTATTGATGTGGCGTGTCTCTTCAGGACCTTCTTGGTAAGAATTACGGATAGACTCACCAAAGATTTCAACTTGCTTTTCAACGCCCTTTTCAAGGCGAGATTCACTAGTGATTGTACTGCGAGACGGATCCACAACAGTTTCCCCACGATAGTCAAAAATCTTATTTGTTACCTTAAAGAATGGGCGTACACGACCGATGCCAAGATAAGGTACCGCTTGATAAAGGAGCTCTATTACTTCATCGGGAATCAAGCCAAAGTTAAGTGCTGCCGGTAACATCAACGCATATTCATCAACAGCAGATACACCTACAAGCGTGGCAAGGATAGCCAAGAAACGATCCTTGGCAGGCACATTGCGACCCTCTTCGGTAATAACTTCATCAAATGCAAAATTATCAAACAATACTTCAAACTCAGGGTCGATATAACCTGCAGGGGCTGCAATATCAGGGAACATTCGCTCCGTGTAGGCTTGAGCAAATTCAGATTTAGACATAGGAAACCTCCATAAACAACACTGGTGAAAGCTCAAAGGAGCTTTCACCAGCAATAGTTATGTAATTATTACGGCTTGCGCCATCAAATTATAAAGCTGGGAAAGAGAAATCAGTGCCGTATACTTCTTTCCAAGCAGCCAAGAACATGTTGTATTCATTAGAACCAGGAGTGATTTGGTACGCTTGACCATCTGGAGAGAAACGATATACAGTATGCAAGCTTGGGTGAACAATGTATTTGAACAATGTAGCTTCACCATATTGGTTGTTATGCATGTTCACTACATTGATACCGAATACGTAGTTACGGCTACTATCAATACCACTGAATTGGGATGCTTTATCAAAGAAGTATGTTTCAGAACCATTTGCACTATTTGGAACCTCTGGGTAGTTAGCTAAACCATTCCAGTTTGCTGCGTTAGCAACACCACCAACTAATAATGTACCGGCTAATACAAATGCGCCTAATAAATTTTTATTCATAATGCTCTCCTTTTGCCTTAACGGCATCTCACGAACAGGTCATACTCTCACATGACCTCAGTACAATACGTTATATGTATAGTATATCACATTTTATGAAAATATTAGATATATTAAATTAGAGAATGATGCATATGAGATCTTACTAAATTACACTACATTAGCGCTTAAGCTTCTCTGCTGTTCTAGCATTAGCGTTATCGATTGCGTCTAACAATTTGTTAAGCAACATGCGCAATTGACGCGTTTCTTCTACATCGAAAATCGGACCTGCAGATTCAGACAAGCGGCGCGGTACATGAACAGCTTCGTCACGTAATGCTTTACCAGTATCAGTAAGGGTTACCATAACGACACGTTCATCTTGACGACTACGCTTACGCTTTAAGAATGCTTTAGCTTCTAATTTCTTTAAAAGTGGTGTTAATGTACCGGAATCAAGGCGCAATACTTGACCTAGTTCTTTAACGGACAAATCACCATATTGCCACAATGCCATCATTACAATGTATTGAGTATATGTCAAATTTAACGGATCTAAGTGACTGCGATATGCATTAACAATTTCCTTCGCCACTACATAAAGTGGGAAGCTCAATTGGTTGTCTAATTTCATGTACTCTGCATCAGGTACATCTTCTTTATGTTTGTAACCTTCCAGTACGCCAATTTCTGCCATATTCTACCTCCATATGCACACAATAATCTACAAATTAATTGTACACAATTCTACAGCAAGCAGTCAACGTAAAAAATCTACTTTGTCCACAAATTTTTAAATTTGTCAATTATTTAATATATTTTTTCTTTTTTATTAAAGAAACTAGTGGCTCTATAGAATTCATGGGGCAAAATTATGACATACGACTACCAAATAATTGATAAAAATTTTTTATATCAGACTTAAGTCTTATAGTTTTAATATCAGAGTTCAGTCTTATAGTATAATAAAGAAAATAACAATTGTATTTCTTCTATTACATTCCCTATCTAACAGGAGGTTACTATGAACACATTAGAATGTATTAAAACTCGTCATAGTACGCGTAAATTTAAAGCAGATCAAGTATCTCGTGAGCTTATCGACCAAGTACTCGACGCGGGTCGCCGTGCCCCATCTGGTGGCAATACACAATTAACACATTTCATGGTCATCACAAATCAAGACGTGCTCAACGAACTAGTAACGCTTGTGCAAGAGGAATACGGCAAAATGCCGATTACGGAAAATACATTGCCATACATGGTGAACATCATTAAAATGTCCGCTGAAGGCAAGTTTGTATTCAACTATGGTGCACCAGTTCTCATCGTACTCGCTAGCCAAGCAAACTATGCGAATAACTTTGCCGATGTGTCTTGTGCAATGCAAAACATGATGCTTGCTTGCAATGAGCTCGACCTTGGCAGCTGCTGGGTTAACCAAATCCGTCACCTTCAAGACAACGAACGGATCCAAGCTAAAATGCGTGAACTAGGTCTTAAAGACGGTGAAAAAGTCTATGCGAGCCTTGCATTTGGATATCCAGACTTACCAAATGGCCTCAACCGCCGCGAAATCGAAGCCAAAGGCTATCCTGTAACCTATATTGATTAATGACAACTAGAAACTACCGATGTCATAGTATGATTGCTGTAGCAAATAATTAACTAGGATAAACCTATAAATTCACATATAGTATATAAATATATTCATATGTAATATTAAAAAAGCGCTATCTATCCTACAACTCTAATTGAGTTCCGTTAGGAATAGATAGCGCTATTTTATTGACTATATTAGGTTTAGCTCATGACGCGTTATCAATCAAATCAGTAAATAAATTTTAATTACCCTTCAAATACGCGTTTGCAAGCTGCTTTTACAAGAAGACTATCGCCATACAATAGATTTTTTAATAACACTCAGCCTATGCCAAATACCCATAATGGTGCGTTAAAATAACTATTTATCATAATTAAAAATAAAACATAGTCGACTTTTAGTCATACATGGTATGATAAAAAAGACATTTTGTAGAAAGGATGTGTGATGATGTCGATCTTCTCTCCAGCTCCTCATATCGAACGATTACCAGAGGGGCAAATCGATTCCACCTACAAACGTCTTCGCAAAGAAGTCTTTGCAGGTACTTTTATTGGTTATGCTACATTCTATTTGATCCGCCAAAACTTTAGTTTGGCTGTTCCGTACATGATTGCTGAGTACGGTTACACTAAAGCGGATCTTGGTATTGTCATGACCCTCTTATCCGTAGCGTACGGCGTAAGTAAATTTGTCATGGGTAATGCGTCTGACCGCTCTAACCCAAAATACTTCTCCACAGTAGGTCTATTGCTCAGTGCTTTAGTTATGTTATTATTCGGCACCTTACCTGGTGTTTTAAGCAGTATTCCTATCATGTGCGTGCTCGCCTTCTTAAATGGTTGGTTCCAAGGCATGGGCTATCCTCCATATGCGAAAAATATGGTAACTTGGTTCTCCCGTTCTGAACGCGGCGCTTGGTGGTCCTGGTGGAACGTATCCCACAACCTTGGTGGCGGTATCATCGCACCCCTTGCTACGTTAGGTATCTATCTATTTGGTACATGGCATAGTATTTTCTTCTTCCCTGCTCTTATTTCTATCGTGTTAGCTGTGGTTACATTCTTCTTGTTGAAAGATACACCTCAATCCTGTGGCTTGCCACCTATCGAAGAATACAAACACGAACCAGTAGCAGCTGAAGTAAGCGATGAAAATAAAACTACTTTCAAAGAAATCTTCTACAAATATATTTTGCATAACAAATACTTATGGTATCTTGCAATTGCAAATATCTTTGTATACTTCATCCGTTATGGCGTAGTAAGCTGGGCTCCTACTTATTTGACAGCTGTAAAAGGCTTTACAAAAGAAGGTTCCCGTTGGGCTTACTTCTTATACGAATGGGCTGGTATTCCAGGCATGCTCGTAAGCGGCTATTTGAGTGACCGTGTATTCCGTGGCCGCCGTGCGCCAGCTACTATCTGCTTCATGCTATTCGTTATCTTGGCAATCCTCGTTTACTGGTTCAACCCAGCAGGCAATATCCTTATCGATAACTTAGCACTTATCGCTATCGGCTTCCTCATCTACGGTCCTGTTATGATGATCGGCCTTCAAGCAGCAGACATGGTACCACGGGTAGCAACAGGTGGTGCTACTGGTCTTACAGGCCTTCTTGGTTACCTCATCGGTTCCGCTGGTGCTGGTGCCTTCATGGGTCTCATGGTTGACCTTTATGGTTGGGATGGCGGCTTCGTAGCCCTCGTTGGTGCATGTATCCTCGCTATCGTATTCCTACTTCTCACACTTGGTGATAAATCCCAAGCAAAAGAACAGTAATCTACAACTAACAGTTGTTTGAACACAAAAATCCCCTAGTAACACATCGTTACTAGGGGATTTTATTATGTCTAAAACTATACACTGCACTACATTCTATGCTACGCATAAAGAACTATTGAGAACTTTCAAATTATACACGAGACCAAGTCGCGCCAATCCGTGCAACGCAACAGCCGTAACAGGATCCATGAAGCCAAATACACCAGCACCGATAATGGCGATATGGAATACAATGGACACGATGAGTAAACCTAAATGAGACTGCTTTGTTCCTTTTGAAAGCTCTGATACGGGAGATGCATCATCCACAAGAGAGCCCATCATGAGCGCCACTAAGATAAGCTCCAAGGAACACGGGCATAGTACCAATAACAAGGTTACAGTATGTATGAAATCCTGTGTCAATGCAAAGGAACCCATAGATAATAGCAATACAGCCACAACAATAACAGATGAATAATTGTTAATGCCCTGACGCATAGCAACGAGTTGAGATGGCATGGCAGGAAGCATATCATCATCTAAGGTATAATGTGACTCGCCTGTGATAAGCTGTTCCAAGAAAAAGCCAGCCTGTACGATGAGGCCCACATAGGCCGCCGTATGATAATCGCCAATGGAAATGAGCGCTACCATGGCCACAACAATAAGGAAATTAGCATGGATCTCTAAATGCTTCAAAATACTTTGAACGCTATTAATGAGCAGCGGCAAACCACAAACGAGAACCGTCACCCAAGCCAAGTCAATAACAGGATTGAATGACTCTGTGATGGCATCTAATAGAATAAATAAAACACCTAGCGCCAAAATAGCACCTTGCGTGAACAACGACACCTGCGCCGATAAAGACTGTAAAAATTTCATATAGACCTCTATACACTAGAACCGGCCTTACTTACTCCGGAAATAAAACAAAAACAACACAATATTAATTCAGAACTCTCTATACCTAAATTAATTCAAAACCCTATGAACCTAAATTATCTGATAAATCTATGTACCCATAGGGGTATATCTACAATGTAACCATTATACAAAATATGCGAATTATATACAAATCATTTTTTTCGATAAATGATAAAGAACTACAATTTCTTTATGTAGTACCAAAAGAATAAATTTATAAAAATGACTTCAAAGCTATGAGCTTTATTTGAAAGCTCTTATTTCTTTATTAGACGTAGAAAGAACAGGTCCCTAAAAACGACTTAGCTCGCTATGGAGGCTTTTAGGGACCTGTTCTTTCGGTTAACTAATATGAAATTAGAGCTTCAACGCCTCGATCCATTCTGCTTCTTTAAAGCCAACGAGTACTTTGTCTTCAAGAACCAAGATAGGACGTTTCACAAGCATACCATTGGATGCTAATAAAGCGAGTTTTTCTTCTTCGCTAAGGTTTGGTAATTTATCCTTCAATTGTTGTTCACGATAAATCATACCAGATGTATTGAAGAATGCTTTTAAATCTTTACCAGATTGTGGATACCACGCAGCAATTTCTTCAGCTGTAGGATTTTCAGACTTAATGTCACGATCTGTGTATTTAATATTATGATCATCTAAGAATTTCTTTGCTTTTTTGCATGTTGTGCATTTAGGATATTCAACAAATAACATAGCGTCTCCTTATAGTAATACATAATGTTATAACGATATATTTATAAGTTAAGTGTACCAAATATATCGAAAATTATCAATATCTCATTGACAGTCTACAGGTTCTAATGCATTACAATGATCAATAGAGCTTAATACTTCCTCCATCCCTGCACTATGCTTTGCGGTACGTAAATCAACATCCATCTGCAACCGCAAGAAATATCCTTCAGAAACACCAAAGTATTTAGCTAAACGTAGAGAGGTGTCTGCTGAAATAGCTCGTGTCCCATTCAAGATTTCCTGAATACGCGAAACAGGCACATGTATATCTTTAGCTAATCGATATGCAGATAGTCCTAATGGCTCCATAAACTCTTCTTTCAATATTTCACTGATGGTAGGTGTTGGAATAAACTTGTCCATATATATTCCCTCTCTATTAATGATAATCTATAATTTCTACATCATAAAAACTATTAATATCTTTCACTTTAAAACATAATCTATACTGGCTATTAATCCGTAAACTATACTGGCCAAAGCGATTGCCTTGCAATAACTCTAATCAGTTACCAGGTGGCCACCTTAAATCCTGTATCGATTCAGCATTATCTAATAATATTAGCTTACGAAGAGCTAATCTTTGTATAAACGGTGAAAAGCGTTTAGAAAAACTCTGATGGTAAACCTTTTCTGTTTCCTTATCTTTAAATCCGATAATCATAGAACCTCTCCTTTGATTATACCTGTTTTACAGGTATAACTCAATAATATATACCTGTATTTCAGGTATATTGTGGAATAACTTTATTCTATAAATGATTTCGGTAAAAGATTTCTCTAAAACAGCACTCAAATCCTACTGTTCTTCTGACTCTATTGGTCACCTATTTCGGAATGTATCTACTTCTAGTCATCACTTGAAGATCAGCAAATATTAGTACTAACTTTTATAATGGCTACAAATATAAAAAGTCCTATATTCTCTAGACTCTCATGTGCAAAGTACAGCAGTGAAAGGTTAGAGAATATAGGTCTCTTATAAAATCTATATATTATTTTTCTTAGTATTCATAATACGATTTACATTAGAGCAAGAATGTAAGCCCCATAGCTACAAAGATGGCTGGTAATAGGTTCGCAATGCGGATTTTACCAGGCCAGATGAGGTCAATACCGACGCAGAAGATCAGAATAGAGCCCACGTAGGATAGGTTATCGATGGCACTCGGTGTCATCAACGGTGCCGCAATGTGTGCCATAGCTGTAATGATCCATTGCGTAATCCCTACAGGAATAAAGGAGAACAACGCACCCTTCCCCATAGAGGATACCATCACCATAACAATGATACCGTCTAGGATACCTTTTAATAAGAGCGTTTGGTAATTACCCGTTAAGCCGTCTTGAATAGAACCTAGTACTCCCATGGCTCCCACTGTAAACGTAAGGGATGCCGTAATAAAAGCGTGCGTAAACTGCGGATCGCCAGTGTTCCCAGTTTTGGCTTTCACCCAGTCGCCAAATACAGTAATCCAACGGTTAAGGTCGATAAGCTCGCCAATTACGGCGCCTGCCACCATGCTAATGATCATCAGCATAGGCCCCGTCGTTTGTATCGTTCCGTTCACGATGACTAGCATATACTGCATGGCACCGCTCATCCCGAGGAGGAGAACAATAATGCCGCTCACCATCATGAGCGTCTGTTTCAAATTTTCTTTCATAAACCGACCAAATGCGAGGCCGCACAAGCTGCCGGCTATGATGAGGCCAATGTTAATGGCCGTGCCCAAACCAATCATATATTTCCCTTTCTAAATTGTGAAAGTAATAGCTTATTTCATCATCAGTATACCAACTATATCGAAATAAATCAATTTATCGTGGTATACAACCAATCTATGCCGTTATATGGCCCTAGATAAAAACATATAGCAAAAAGCCCCTATCCCGTAAAGGATAGGGGCTTCATGTTGTGTTTATAGCTTTGAGAGAGAAGTATATGAGAGACCCGCTTTGGAGAGAGAGAATATATGTGTTTGTATATAAAGCGGGCCGACATATGATGGAACGCTATCTTTCCATCGACTATAGTGTACACCTTAAAGTGCGGTTTAACACAAGTTCAATTTTGTAAAACCAATCATGTATAAAAACTATTGTTAACTAACGATTATACAAATACGTTACAACCTGTATTAATCCTCAGCGTCTACAGGCAATTGAACAATATCTGCGGTCTTATTAATCTCGTCAAAACAAGGACAGTCCTTACCGTGATCGTTGATAAGGCCACTGGCTTGTAGATGGGAATAAATAGTAACGGGGCCTACAAACTTAAACCCGCGCTTCTTTAGATCCTTACTAATCCGTGTAGACAGACCATTCTTTGCTGGCACATGCCCATCGGGATGGCTTTCATAAATAATTGTTTTATTACCTGTGAAAGCCCAGATATAGTTGCAAAACGAACCAAATTCATCTTGAATACGTTTAAAAGCAGAAGCATTATTGATGATGGCCTCAATTTTAGGGCGAGACTTGAGCATGCCCTCAGTCTCCATAATCCGTTCTATGTCGCTTTCACCATAAGCAGCAACCGCATCAATATCAAAGTGATCAAAGCATCCCCGAATGATGTCTCGTTTATTCAAAATCGTGAGCCAACTAAGACCACATTGGAGACTTTCAAGACAGAGATGCTCAAACTGCAATCGATCATCATGAATAGGACGGCCCCACTCATGATCGTGATACGCCTGATACAAGGGCGTCGTCGGCCATTCACAAGTAGCCACTACACACCTCCATGGGCCCAGACGAGGACATCATACATGAGCGCTACCACGAGGCCCATCACGAGATGACCACCCACATAAAACGGCACAAGATAATAGATAAACAGCAATAGTGAATGTAAGGCTCTGCGGAGCCATACAATCGGTGTAGACGTACCGCCGCCCACCTTGCCATCAAGCCAATTATGGACGATATAAATAGGTGTCCCTAATCGGACAATCCAGTCGGGCATACGCTTTCTAGGATTGAGTCCTGGGCAATACAAAATCACCAAGGGCAACGCCACCGCATCAAGGATGAGCAGCACCGTTAAGGTCAAGGAGAATAAATCTATCTCGCCTTCCCACGTCAATGGATGAGCTATAAAGCGGAGCGCCCATAAATAGGCTTTATATACGATATACGGTTCTAATAGCCATAATAAGGGCTTCACTACACTCATGGGACTACCTACGCCAAACACAAAATAAGAAAACTACGCATTCGCGTAGTTATTTTTGATACTATTATTATATCAGATTTTGCACTTTTTGTGGGGTTAAAATTCATAAAATTTTATCAAAATATACAATTTATAGTAGTTCTCAATGAAAGAACCCACTATATAAGCTATTCCTCACCGTCAGCTCATATATACTGATTTTTCATCAATTTTATGACTTATTTTGATAAATCACCCAAAAAATTTAGTGTAAATTACACCATAAAATCTAGTGTAAATTTCACCATAAAACCTCACGCAAACAACTAAGAATTTGCATCAATATCATGTGGCGTTTTTAGCCCATGCCCTATGTTATTATACATACAGGTAGTAAATACCGTCTCACTTTCTCCTTTTGAAAAAATAATAATGCAAATAAGGCAGTCCTGATGGACTGCCTTATTTGTATATTACATAGATTGTCTATTTCTCTATAGCCTCAACTATTTCTCCGATGTACATATAGTGTGGTTCCCAACGATCACTGCCAGCTTTTGTATATTCAGGAGGATTGGATGCATAATACTCTTTTATTTTATCCGCTAAATGTGCTTCATCGAATTGATGTTCGTAAAGCTTTTTGCATACAAAAGTTAACTCTGCTTCTTCAAACATGACACCATTATCTACTGCAACTGGTGTTAAACCCGAATTAGCCACCTTATCTTCATCGCGGCCAGAATGAGATCCTAAATAACCAAGAGCCTTACGGTGACTTTCAGGCAAGAAACTAACGGTGAACGTATCATATTTCGCCATGAATTCTTGGGTATAACGAGCTGGATGGATGTACACAGTCACTGTGGAAAGATCATTACCAACTAGACCCCACATGTTGCCCATGCTGCCCCAACTAACAGTACAAGTATTAAAATCCTCAGGTGTACCAGCTGTAACAAGAGCCCAACGTTTTTCAAACATAGTAAATGCTTTATAATCTTTTGATTCAAATGGTTTCATAATAACCTCCGGTTTATCTTATTTCCCAACCTCGTCTAACTATCCTAACCCCATTATATAATGCACTAATATACAGTACAATAAGTATTATGTAATATAATTATACTTAGTAACATAACCAATGGATTATGACAGTATCAATAGATATGAGAGTATAAACGGGAGATACTACCATGACAAAACTACCACTATTAGCGGGTGCTTTTATGATAAGCACTATATTATCACCAATAGGAGCCATCGATGTTAATATTCCTGGTGCAGATTCAAAGATTCCAAAGGATGCCTACGTAAACTACCAAGCCACAAATCCTGATATTGAAAAGGATGTAGCAAACTATGTGGAAACACTAAGGTTAAAAGACAAGGCTAACGGTATTAGTAAAAACGAAATTGAGTATGCTAAAGCTTCCTCTATATATCGCGGTCAACATTACCATAATACAGTCATCTCCATTCATGACCAATACAACCAAATTCGGCTTTCATTCCCAGTAGCGGGCCAAAAAAGTGATTATGATATAGGACGTTACAAAAACCCAAGTCGAACCATTGAAGACTATCGGGTTTTAACCGATAATGGAAGTCTCAATTTAGAAATTGACTACGCAGATTCCAAAGACTACGACTGGCGCAACACCAAAATAGCTTATGAAAAGTTGACAGATAAAAATGTTCGTGACTTCTTTCTAGACAAGGCCAAACAAAATCCGGCAAAACAGATTTCTGATATAAAGGGCTCTGTATTTTCATACCCAACTCTGACCTACAGCACTTGGGATAGCATGAAGATGCCACACTTTGAAAACGGTAAAAAAACAACTCTTACCATCGACACGATCAATTTTAAGTTTAAGAACTATAACATGCGTCAACCCTTATATCATGCAGGGTTTGTCTATTATAATAACAACCCCGTTCTGAACAAAGTTCCTACAGATAAATTATTGGCTAATTATGTGCTTCCCTCTGTGCAAAATCTAAATGAATTAAATCAATATTCACGCATAGAAAACTTAAACGGTGTACAATACCGCGTACCAAAAGATGCTATATACATAGGTGAGGAAAAAGGCACCGAGTACCAAGATATTAGATACTACAAAAAGGGGAACATAACATTCTTTGTTTCTACTAATAATATTCCTAAAAACCCATATGCGCGCGATCTTGTTATAAACGGTCATTACAATTTTAAAATTAATTTAGATACGTTCTGGGATATTTACTATTACCAACCAACATCAGATTATATTAATTATACCGTTATATGGAATAATAATATTCCTGGGCTATCCACACACATCTATACACCTCATAAGGATGATCACATCCTAACCTTTCAATCCTATGATGGGACCTATAGCTTTACCTATATCATCTTTTACCCAAGTTTTTTACATGCTGAGGAAGTTCAAAAATTACGGAATATGATTGAGTTTTTTGAGTCTACCAATAATCCTAGCTTTAAACTAAAAGAGCATGTTTTATTCCCAGATACAGAGGAGATCCATGCCCATTAAAACATCGTTCAAAATCTAATAAGATGTGTAACCAAAACAGCCAGTACTGCAAATCGCAATACTAGCTGTTTTTCTTTCTCTATTTCTTTTTATGCATAAGTGTATCTACACATAGATAAAATATTAGTTAATCTTTAAGGCAATCTAAAGACATCAGCCTCCCAAATGTACTTCAACGCAGGAAACTCTTGCTTATGCGGACGATTGATCAATTTTGCCATTTCTACCATATTACGAATATCATGATAAGACGTCTTCACCGCATTGGCTTTATAAGCAACTTCAATGCTGTACACATATTTATCATCACGGATTGTAAAATATGTATAATTAATACCATTATCAAATTTTACACTGCCACTAAATGCAGGCACACCATTACGCCAAATGGTCGCATTATCATTAACTGAATACGGGTATTTTCGGCTCATCGTATCCATCGTAGAAAAAGCACTTGAATAAAAATGTTTTTCATCATTTGGAAAAATCAGACGGCGCTTAATCAGCTGCACTATATCGCCCACCTTATAAACGCGCGTTTCCTCACCATAGGATGTAGGCTCATAATCGGCTTTTCTCGTACTATTCTTGAGCACACGATATTCAAAGTTTCCCCATTTCTCAACATTAGAATAGCGATCTATCGCTTTTGTATCCTCTACCGATGGAATCACATAATTCGCTAAAGCCCCTTCTGCATACCTAATATGATCTGGATTGCCATTACCACGATTTATGATGTTAACACGATACACATGGTTCGTATCACTAGGCAAGGAAAACTCAACACCCGTACTCGTACGCAGCTCAGCTTTCTCTTCTTTTCCAGGGATGCGTGTCATAATCCCATACTTCTGCTGCCATTGACCATTTTTTACCGTTTTATATGTGAAAGTACGATCCGTATAGATAGTCTTATCATCCACATCGACTACGATATCTGCATTCATACTTTTAATATAATATTGAGGGATACCATTTACGACATTAACAACGGAATTAGTGTTGTCATTAATCACCTTACTTTCAAGACTTGGATAAGGCATAGAAAAGCGAATATGCTGTGTATCATCGTCAAAGATGAACACCGTACTTTGATTAGCTTGGCGTTTTAAAAACTTGGCATTACCATCCATATATGCCTTAGCTTGCTCTACCGTTCTACGCCCATTTTTCACAGTCTGCGCTACCACAGGGCCTGAGCGACGTCTAAACTGAGCCTCTACCAGATCCATATCAACACTATTATACGAATAGCTTTCATAAGCAGTATCAGGCACCATGGCATCTCCACCAGGAAGATTTATATTGGCAGCATGTACTGTTACTATAAGACCAAACGAATAAAGGCCTATTAAAATCGCTCTTTTAATCATACAATTCCCTCAATATAAATAAGTTGTATATAAAGACTATCCCTCTATGGCCTCAACTACTTCGCCGATATACATATAGTGTGGTTCCCAGCGATCTTTGCCAACTTGGGTATACATAGACGGATTTGCTGCATAATATTCCTTTACGCTATCCGCTAAGTGAGCTTCATCAAATTGATGTTCATACAGTTTTTTACATACAAATGTTAAATCTGCTTCTTTGAAAGTTACCCCATCGCCCGCTGCAACCGGTGTTAAACCAGAGTTAGCCACCTTATCTTCATCGCGGCCCGAATGAGAACCCAAATAACCAAGCGCCTTGCGATAGCTTTCAGGAAAGAAACTAACGGTAAAGGTATCGTATTTAGCCATAAACTCTTGAGTGTAACGAGCCGGATGGATATACACCGTCACCGTGGACATGTCACCACCATTAGGGCCCCATACGTTGCCCATACTACCCCAACTAACGGTACAAGTATTAAAATCCTCAGGCGTACCAGCTGTAACAAGAGCCCAACGATCCTCAAACATAGAAAACGCTTTATAATCTTTTGATTCAAATGCTTTCATAATGACCTCCGGTTTATCTTATTTCCCAACCTCGTCTAATTCTCCTAATCACATTATATGATGCATTAATATACGATACAATAAGAATTATATTATACAAATATACGAATAAACTAATAAAATCCGAGCTAATTCTATGAATTAAAAGCTCGGCTTTTTTCATAGATATGGTAAGAATATAATCATTTATAAATTAAAATCTTGCTGACTTTATCGCCTTTTTGTTCAAATTGTATTCCATGCATCATATCAGTTCGATAGCGGTATTTCCCATAAAACCATCGATTGTTAGTATCCACTAAATCGGGTCTGCCATATACATTAAGGACTTTTCGCATGGAGTCGCCTACGGCAATGCCTCTATGTGTTGTAGCATCGCGATTCTCGATCATCATATAGGTAACAATAGGACCCACACCATCCATTTTAAAGTTCCCAAATGTAACACCACCATAGGTAAGTCCTCTACTTGTCTCTTTAGTTGGTTGCCCTAAGCTAGCTTTCACACTATCAAAAGTATTACCTAATGAAACACCAAGGACCATCATATCCTCATCTGGCAAGGTAGTACCTACAATTTGCCCACCCGCATAATGAGTATACTGCTCAGCTTTGGGCCAATCATAAGATTGTTTCGCGGCATTCGTTTCTAGACGGTCCCAAGTTTTACTCAGCCAACTCGCATCAGCTTCATAACTATAACCACTTACCAATTGCAGGCCTATAACAAGCCCCATAACCATATATTTTGTTTTCATAGTCTCTCTCCTAAAATTTCTTATAATTAGCTCAAACTACATTCACTATATTACACACTATTGATTCAATAGCTTAACCCACTCCATATACCAAGGAATAAATATAGGTCCACTTTCTAGTTTCTCTTTATAGGTTCCATCTTCTCTCCATTGTGGACCGTTTCTAAGTTTGACTGCATCATCAAAGCCTACATATTCAATCATATCTCTCCACTGTTTATGTGTATAAGAGGTCTTACTTTCATCATAATTAATACGATAACTGTAAAAGTACACAGAATCTTTCACCACATGACGGAGATAAGACGCTCCATTAGGCTTGTAAGAATCAATCAAAGAGCCTGCGATACCATTATTCCATACGACTGCATATTGTGTAGGTGTTTCTAAATCATTATACTTTCTCAAAAAAGATAATATTGAACTCTTGATGACCGTTCCATCTCGTTTTTCACCCAATATTGAGGTACGCACTACACGTATCTTGGAACCTATATCCTCATAGGTTCTCACATCATATTGACTATTCTCTACAGCTTCACTCACTAACTTTGCAGTCTTAGGAACACGATAACTGAAATTTCCCCAATGCTCAACACGACTATAATTATCTAATCCAGACAAGGATTCTATAGATGGAATAATATAATTACTCATCACAACTTCCGGTGATTTATCCTGATACGGATCCTCCGTATTAACCCAACCGCCATAACTAATCCCATAGGTAGTCTTTGAGTCATTCGGTGTAAACTCCGTATACATTACATGGGCATTGTTTGACATTAGCTTCCAAGATGCATCGTGCAAACCTGGATATGTATATTTCCCTTCTTTTTCAGCATATTTATTGAGCGCTTTACCATGTGGAGGCCCTACTACTAAAAATGAACTAAGGCTTCGTACAGCATATAACGGCCCTTTTCCAGACTTAGACTCTACAGTATCTCCACGAAAGCTAATGTTTGGTACGGATAATCGAATATTCTTATCCCCTTCATGAATCAATACAACGGTAGACTGAGAATAATTTGCTAACTCCAACGCCTTAGCCAAACCAGGGCGTTCTCGATACAACTTATCCATCCCAGATGTAGGATTTACAGGTTGTGATTTTATAAATTCACTATAATCCTCTGCATTCTGCTCCGCTATCTCATTAATATGACGATAATTCTCATATGCATTGGCAGGAATGCTCGCGTCTGCCCCAGGCATAGGCGGCTGCCCGGCTGGCACTTTGATTTGCACAGCACTTACATTCATGATGAAAGCAGCTGCTAGTGCCATCATAATTACACTTTTACGTAACATAAAGCCCTCTCTTTTTCTTCTCTCATATTACAACAAAATAAGCACAACCTTGTTAGCATAAGTATACTATGCAAACAAGGCTGTGCCTATTATTAATAATTTTATAATTTAGTATATATAAGTTATGTGTATATATTTAGTATTTATATGGTTTATCTCTATTTGACGATATATATCTTTATCCCTATAATATAAGAAGATAGCCAGACGAGTCGAAACGTCAGGCGCATCTCGAAAATCAAAATACTTAGGAAATGGCCTTTCTGTTTACTTAGCTACCATGCGGTAACGGAGGGCTATTTGCTTTTTGTAAGGCAAATAAGGGCTACTAAGGCTCCAAAAACAATGACAATAGCCAGTACTTGTAAGAGGAGCATGATTATTTCATAATCGCTCATAGACTAACGTTTGAAATAGATTAATAGTTTACCAGTGGAATGCTTAACACAGTAGAGACGACAATTAAGATATACACCACAAAACATAGTTTTAACATAAGCGCTAAACTGACAAACAGGACTTTATAGATAGGTGCGTCTTGTTTCTTAGATCGTATCCAATCTTTAATTTTATAGTATATTTGGGGCTTGTTAAAAGCTGGCGGTAATCGCTTACACCATAAAACAAGCCACAGAATACAGCATATATTACCAAAGATAAAGAATAGAAATAGACCAAAATGCTCCAATGAATATACTTTCAATACATAAATATTATAGAGTAGCTGAGCAAATGTCTCTACAAAGTTAATCCATAAATAGACAAGATAAGCCTTAAGCAAAAGCACTAATATAGTTTTGATATATTTGAGTTTACTCATTGGCACTCTCCTAGCTAATATCATGAAACTTAAAAACAAAATTTCTTATTGAGTTAATATTTTAATCCATTCCATATACCACGGATTAAAGATTGGATCCGCATCAAGCTTCTTTTTATGGCTATTACTTATACGCCATTGAGATGCCTTTCGTAAACTTTCAACATTATCAAAATCTACATACTCAACCATATCGCGCAATTGTTTATGCTTATACGAAGATTGGCTTTCATCATAATCAATGCGATAACTATAATAATATTCAGAATCCTTTGTAAAATGGCGTAAATAGGATTCCCCATTAGATTTATAGCGATCAACTAGGAAGCCTGGAAGACCATTATTCCAAACTGTTGCATACTGTGTAGGAGCCTCAAGGTCACCATATTTATTCAAAAATGCAAAAATTTGTTTTTTTGCCAAACTTTTATCAACAACATTAGGGTCTATTTGAAAGCGTAATACACGGATCTTGATTCCTGAGGCTTCATAAGTACGAACCTCATATTTGTTATCTTCCATAGCCTCGCTCACGAGCTTAGCCTTTTTAGGAATACGATAACTAAAATTATCCCAATGTTTAACATGGCTATAATTATCCAGCCTAGATAGAGATTCAATAGATGGAATAATATAATTACTCATTACCACTTCAGCTATTTTATCTTGGTATGGTTCCTTCACATCACCACCTCCAAGATATGTAATACCATAGGTAGTGTTCGTGTTCTTAGGCGTAAACTCTGTATACATTACATGTGTCTTCGCTTTAAGGATTTTCCAAGATGCATTTTCTAAGCCTGGATATGTATAGATACCTTCATTATGCATACGTTTACTAAATTCTTTACCATGTGGTGGCCCCACCATCAAAATACTTGTAAAACCACGAACCACAAATAGAGGACCATCACTTGATTTAGATTCAACCGTGTCTCCACGCAAGCTAATATTTGGCACAGATAAACGAATATTATTCTTTTTATCATGAAGTAAGATGACAGTAGATTGTGAGTATTCCCCCAGCTTAACAGCTTTAGCCAATCCAGATTTCTCTTTGAAAACCTTTTCTATCGCAATGTTAGGTTTCTCTACGGTCTTCTGTACTTTAGCACTAAATGCCTCTGCTTCTTGTATCGCCTTTTCATTACTATGGGAATAATTTTCATACGCATTAGCAGGAATGCTCGCATCCGCCCCAGGCATAGGCGGCTGTCCGGCTGGCACGTCGATCTGTACAGCGCTTACATTCATGGTGAAAGCAGTTGCTAATACCATCATAATTACACTTTTACGTAACATAAGCCCTCTCTTTTTCTTCTCTCACATTACAACAAAATAAGCACAACCTTATTAGCATAAGTATACTATGCAAACAAGACTGTGCCTATAATTAATAATTTTATAGTTAAGGATATTATCCGACTTAAATTTATGAATTTATTATGAAATATTGTTTTATTATTTAGAGCTTTTTTGTTTTTATATGCCATAATAAAAACAAATGTAAAACTGGCGTATATAATAGGGAGGTTCGCCATGAAAAAATTATTGCTTTTAATGACATTGATTTTCTCTATTTTCTTAAGTAATTCGGCTATTGCAGGTGGAATCTATGCTGATCATTTAAATGGTGATCCCAACTTCATCTTAGTCGATGGTCATATGAGCTCCGCATGGTATATTGATCGTAGTTCATTAGTAGTCCAAAAATATGCTCCACCACAATATATAATTGCAGTAAATGTTATTACTGTAAATAATTACGAACGTGGCAACCGTTCCATATCTAAAGTAACCACAATGCGCTTCCTATATAATTGGAACACAAAAGATATGTTTATAGATAGAGACTTAAATAATAATTGGAGACACTTACGACCAAATGGACCTTGGTCTGATACTGGCATCGTAAGACCAGCGGGAGAAATGGCATTTTATCTTGCCTATAACTTAAAGTTCCATGGAAACTTTACATCTGATTTCTATAAAAGTGCATATTAACTAAACAAAAAAGACACCATTATTTTCATAATAATGGTGTCTTTTTACTATATATAGCTAAATATTCTAGTCTATTTAATATCATGTTTTGTTTTTATATAATTTAAAGCCACCAATCTTGCTCTATATTCAGTAGACTTATAATTAATATAAGAAGTGAGAAGCGTAAAAATTATTATAAACAAACACCCTAAAGCAGAAATATTCCATAAATCAAAACAAAAAACTAGACCTGCATAGACTAGCACACATATAAAATACGGCCTAAACCACCATTTCTTATCTGATTTAGCATTAAAAACTAACTTAATAGATAAAATAATAAGCAGAACTGCTGAACTAACAGCTAAATATAACATTATTCTATTATAATTTAAGTCATTAATAACACCAGATTGCATTACATTAATAACTAATGCAGTCAATGCACTTGTAATAAAAAGAAAGTCCATCTTTTTATATACTTCCATCCTAGCACGAATTTCTGATAGTTCCATATCAAACTTATAACCTACATAACCTAAAGAATCATATAACTTAATATACTCTTCAACTAAACTTAATCTCCATTCTCCGTCTAGACAAATAGGTTTCTTAGAAAAGTTCTCTTCCGACTTATTTCTAATCCAACACCAAAATCTATTTTTCCAAAACTTCCTCTGCATCATATATTCCTTCCTCAAATTTTTATCTAATCACCTAAATATATAATTATTAAATATTTACTGTATATAACTAAAGTGAATTAATTTAATAATATATACGAGTCTAAAAGAAAACACCAATATTCATTGAGAATACTGGTGTTTTACTCTATAATCAATGCACTATTTCAAGATTTCCATGATTAAAGCTTCCCTCTAACTGTTGTATCATAGCTTGATATTGATCTTTCATAGATTGCAAATATTTTATTCTTAAAGTATTTATAGAACCTTTTCCAACAAATCCTTTTATATAATAAATAAATGTACCATCTGAATATGTTACAACATACCAATTATCGCTGACCATATGAAATCCTGGAATACCAGATTCATAAGCATTCGATAAAGCATGATTATACTCATTATATACTGTTTTATTTACTACATTATTGGAACCAAATATGCGCATTTCTATAGTCCCATCTTGTGGGGATATAACTAAACCATCACCATTAGCTGGAGGAGTCCCTTTAACCCAGTTACTTGGGTACCGCACAGAAAACCCATATCTTCCATTTTTATAAAATGTTAAATCACCGTCTTTTTTATCAGATAAATTAGAACTTACATTTTCGTCTCGACTTATTTCATTTGTAGATACTTGAGTAGTACTAGTAACTTCTTTAGTGCTCTGCCCATTATCTTTAATCTGCTGTATTAAGAATACTCCCCCAACACCAATTACAATACCTATTATTATACAAATGGTGGTTACAATAATATGCTTCTTTTTAATTTCGATAATCATATAGAATTCCCCACAAAGAAATATATTGATTTATTGCAATTTAATTAATCTTACCTTACGGCTCATCATCATAGGCAATGCCATATGCTTTTTTATACATCAAATTAGGCAATTTATATTTTTCGTCACCAAATTCACCAGGTAGAATCATAGCTTTTAGGTTTTCTGCATACACACGTTGTTGGCGAATTTGTCCATTATTGTAATAGGTACCGCCATCATTAACGGTTCCAGTGATACCTGAGTTTCCTTGTTTTGCACGCCAAATAGAGATATATGGCGTCTTGTCACCTTGTTTTAAACTTTTATCATGAACATTAATCAAATGGCGCAAAGAACGATCCATTTGGTAATCGTATTGTACTGAAAGTCCTTGAATCATATTAGCAGCAGGCATAGAAACATAGATGATCGCTTCGATACGACGATGACCATTCGGTGCCGTTACAGGCTTAACAGATGAAAGGTCCAAATATTTTCCATCCCCTCGTCCAGAGTCAGCACTCGAATCGATGTGCTCAAATCGCTCTGCGTTTAATAAGTCAGCCTGTGCTACGGCTTGACCTTTCATGGGCAATACGAGGCAGGCTAATAACCATAGTGAAAGTAAATATATGCGTTTCATCGTCCACCTCACTGTACCACAATATCGTCAAAATGCTGCTGATACACGGACATAAACATAGCATCCGCTATATCATACATAATAGTGTTATTACGATTAAGTGGGAACTTACGCGTATCATTCACATAATGCATTGGCTTCGTCGCCCCATCAAAGGTATACTTCGCCACATCTACCTCTGTCATAGCTAAACCAGACTTACTTTCACTAGCCTCAATCAATGCCATCATAGACGGACTTGGGTTCATTATACGAGACGAATGGATAAGGGTCGCTAACGAATAGTTAGTATCATAATCCACGGTGAGCTGTCTCTCATCGATAGTAGATTGATAAGACGTATCCATCACAACATAGTAGGTCCCGCGCAAAGAATACTGTGGCGGTGCATAGCGAAGGGCCTCAATAGAATACGTATTCAAATAGATATACAAGCCACCACTCTCCATGGAACCATTCATCGATCGTGTATGAACTAGCTTAAACTGTGGTGATGTTTTCAACTCTTGATAGGTAATTGCCTCTGTGGGCATGGTGAAAGCTAGCAACACAAGGGCTAGCATCAAAATACGTTGAATCATAAAAACCTCTCTCAAAAAATGAATCTTATCTCTCAATAAAATAAGCACAACCTTATTAGCATAAGTATACTATGCAAACAAGGTCGTGCCTATAATTAATAATTTTATATTTTAGTTCCTAATATATATACATTCTCCAACTCCCCAAGAAACTCCTCTTTGTAATTTCCCCAGTTTTTAAGGATAATAGAGTTATACTTGCATACGCACCACAAGTAGGTAAGGGTGATTTAGTATATGTCTCTAACTAATTTGTAGTTTAGGAGGTGGCATATGGACGCTTTAACTATTATATGGGTCATTGTTTGTGCCTATTTATTACTGAATTTATTGGTCGGCGTGTATTGTCATATTCGTGTAAAAGATAGTACTGATTATCTACTCGCAGGTCGTCGTATTGGGGTTCTTATGACGGCAGGCACGTTAGCTGCTACAGAGATCGGTGGCGGGAGTACCGTTGGTGTAGCCGCAAAAGCATATGGTTCTTGGGGTTTATCTGCAGGTTGGTACGTAGTCTCTGCAGGGATTGGGGTTATTCTCGTTGCTTTCATCGCACCACTGTTACGACGTGCCATGGCAACGACCGTACCGGAGATCATCGGTCGTCGCTTTGGTGGATCTAGCCATCTCATTACGTCGATTCTTTCTATGCTCGCAACAATTACCTTGGCAGGCGTACAGATTACTGCAACAGCAACCATTATTAGCGTTCTTACTGGACTTTCAACAGAGCTAGCTATCCTCATCTGCGGCGCGGTACTCGTAATTTACACCATGTCCGGCGGCATGTGGAGCGTAACAATGACAGACGTTATCCACTTCTTCGTTCTCGTTGGAGGCTTTACCCTCGCTGTGCCATTTGTATTACACAATGTGGGCGGCTGGGAAACAGTAGTGTCTAAATTACCACCTGAACAGCTGGGCTTCACAAAGGTTGGTTGGAAAACCATCATCGGCCTTGTCATCATGTACTTCATGACCTTCTCCACAGGGCAAGAATCAGTTCAACGGTACTTCGCAGCAAAGAATGAAAGAACCGCTGTTCTCGGTTCTATCATTTGCGGTATTATCATGGCTCTATTCGCCTTTGTTCCTGCCGTATTAGGCCTCGTAGCATTGGCTGAATTCCCGAACATCGAAGCGAATAATGCGGTGGCAACAGTTGCGCTTAACCTCATGCCTCCAGTAATGGCTGGCTTTGTTATGGCAGCAGTCGTGTCGGCGACGCTTTCATCAGGCGCAGGCGACCTTTTAGGCGCCGCTACTGTATTTACCAAGGATATTGTGGAACATCATTTTGGTAAAAGCCTTACAGATGCTCAGCTCACAAGATATAGCCGTCTATGCGTGCTATTCCTCGGCATTATCGCCATCGTTATCTCTCTCGTAAGCAAAGCCATCATTCCGATGCTCGTATTTGCTTTCACCATGAGATCTGCGGGCCCATTTGCTGCATTCCTACTAGGCCTCACTTGGAAAAATGCAACAGCTGGCGCTGGCATTTGGTCCATCGTGCTCGGCTCTATCGCAGGCGTATACTGGGAATTCGTGGGCAATCCATATGGCATTATGTCCATCATCTTCGGTTCCATCGTCAGCCTCATCGTCTTTGTGGCTGTGGTGTTCATTGAAAGATCCATGGGTAAACCACCGGCTCCACCGGCAATTCCTGACAACTTAAAAGAATAACGTAAAAAACGTTCTAAAAGAGTAATGTAAAAAGACATTCTAAAAGAAACCATACAAGAGAAAACTCCTATCGGTTAAACTAATAGGAGTTTTTCTTATTTTACAACCACATCATTAAACTATGTGCCATACACACGTTCATCATAATTTGACGATATATCATAACCTTACTATAATATAAGTAGATAGTCAGACGAGTAGTTGCGTCAGGCTCATCTCTAATAACATATAAACATGTAGAAATGGCCTTTTCGTTTTATCTAATTTCCGAAGAAACGAAGGGCTATTTTGCTATTTCTAGACAAATAAGCGCTACAAGTGCTCCAAAGGATATCATGACTGATAAAATCCCAAGGATAATCATAATGATTTTATAACCACTCATAAGCAACCCTCCCTTCAAAAACGAAGAGAGGCCCAACCTCGTCCAACTATCCTAAGTCTATTATAGAACGAACTAATATACGATACAATAAGGAACGAATAATAGAAATATATAGATAAATACAGTAAAGACCGTACCTAAAAGTACGGTCTTTTTCTTATTTCTTTACTCTTTTATTACTGGCATGTCTTAGTTCCTTGGCATTTCCGAAGTCTAAGTATTCCATTATATTACGTAGTTCAATATGATTATACGTATTTTTTCCATCTTCATAGGTAAGCGAAATATAGTATTCATATTTATCATCTGTTATCAGATGGAAAATACGAGATTTCTTACCTGGATTATATTGCTCCAAAAGATAAGAAGGAACACCATTATTCCATATCAAGGCTGCTTGAAGAGGTATATCTTTCAATAATGTTGGATTTTTTTTATAGAAAAAATGATCAAAAACAGTCTGGCTATACAAACGTATAGGCTCTTCTTTACTAACTAAAGAACTTCGCGCAACGACGAGTTTCATCCCATCCCCAACATACACGCGACCTTGAAAATCATCACTTTTATCCACAATATCTAAAGTCATTCCTTTAGGTAGTCGATAGGTCAGATTGTCCCATGTAATAGTATCACTAGTATTATCTAAATTCTCTAATGGTTGAATAGAAGGAATTACAAAATTAGCCATTGTAGATTCTAACTTTTTTGTAACGGGCTGATTCTTGTTGCCTAAAAATGCCATATACGTCTGATTTGGGTATTTATCGAAAGTAACGGCAGCATACATTACAGGTAGATTTCCATTCGCATATTGCTCTCTTATTCCCCAATAGCCTTTACTAAGGCCTGGATACATAAATTCCCCTTGCCGTTGAGCCTTTTTATTAAATCCTGAATCTTCAACTCGTTCATTAGCACCTAACAGCCCCGCAATAGCATAACGATCAAAAACATACGAGCCTTTACCCTTTTTATCCAAGTCCTCAAAATAACTTTCTACCACTGAAATAGGCAATGTCACTTTAGCCTTATAATCACCTTCGTGCAATAAAATTACAGTAGATTCATGCGTAATTAAATCCAAATACTTCGCATAGGCTTTTTTTAATTGCTCTGCCTTCTCTGCAGTACCTTTTTTTTTAAGAACCTCTCCATCAATCCGCTTATTATAATCTTCCATTTTCTTAATGTGGTCAGCAGTAGTAATATTGCGAGTCTTATCGTAACGATAGTTCTGATATGCATTATCTGGAATACTAGCATCAGCCCCTGGTACAGGCGGTTGTCCTTCAGGAACAGTATACTGCGCCGCATCAATAGGCATGGTAAAAGCTAATGCCACAGCTAAGCCCAACAAGGTACTTTTAAGTTTCATACAACACCTCTCAAACAATAATAGACACGTTCTCTCATTAGTATAAGTATACTATATCGTTGAGAACGTGCCTATGTATGGCCAAAGCATTACGCGCTAGCTTTTATTGTATTTGTAGTCATGACCTTTAAGTTTATCTACATATTAAGATATTAATTTCCTAATTTAGAATTAGTGAATAAGCAAAATCGCAATTGTACTTGTAATGAATGTAACGATTACAGGTACGCTTGTACGTTTTACGAGGTCGAAGCTGGAGATATTTGCGATACCGGCTACGGCGATCATAACAGCACTGATTGGGCTAAGCAGACGGCCTACGCTGGCTGCATTTTGCATGCCAAGAAGGATTGTTGTCGCATTGCCACCTAAATCAGCTGCAAAGTTAGGAACTAGTGGAGCGAATGCAAACATAGAGGCAACGCCAGAACCCATTACAATACTTAAACCTGTAATAATTGTAGATACGATTACACCTACTACATCAGCAGAGATGGCAAGACCTTGGATAGCAGCAACGAATTCTTTTACGATACCCAAGGAAGTTAAACCGAAAGCGAATGTTTCGCCTGCAACGATCAATGTTACAGTATTTGCAAATTGGTCGCCCATACCTTTAAAGAAAGTTTGGATGCTAGCTGCCATTTTACGGAAGTCACGATGACGGATAAGTTCACAACCCATAGCGATGAACAAGCTAAGGAACATCGCCAGGTTTACATTCATTTTAACGCCTTGAATACCATAATCGCTGAAACCAAGGATAAAGATTAATGGTAATAATGGCAAAAAGATATATGGTAATGGACCTACTTCAAGGTCATCAAATTTGTGAGACTCAACGTATTCCGCAGGAACATGGCCAGATTTTTTATCCAAGTATTTTTGCCATACAAAATGAGCAATAGCCGCCATCAAGCCACAGATAATATATACTTTTAACTGATAGCCTACAAAATACTCATGAACAGGCATATTTACAGTTTTAGATACGAGTAATGTAGTAGCAGATGCAGGACCGATATCAAGCAAGTGACCTGTAGCAACAGCCGCTGCAGCACCTACAGGGCTAACGCCTAAACGCACAAGGATTGGGAAGATAGTTACCATCATGAGCATTGCAAGACCAGAAGCACTTGGAATTACAAGGGACATGAACATATTGAGGATAAAGGTAAGCGCCATTACGAGGTACGCAGATTTCATTTTACCAAGTGGTTTAATAGCCGTTACAACGAGGCGAGAGCTGGCACCAATATGGTCCATATACTTCGCGAAACCTGTACAAGTCATGATCATGAGACCAAGGTTAGCCGCATCTTTAGCAGTAGTAATGTTAATGAATTCAAAAGCATCAAAGAAAAGAACCCCTGTAGCTTTTTTTGCTTCTACAAACGATGTTGTGTAGCCTAACAAGTATGCCGCAAACATCATAATGAGACCGCCTAACAACAATACGGTTTGCGCTTTAAACTTCTTAATAACCAGCGTTCCCGTTATGGCAATAACCAATAAACAAACTAACAAATTCATACATGTTCCCTCCATTTACAACACAATACTTAGAAGTTTTCCTTTGCCTGTTTGAAATCTTCTTTGATTTTTTCTAACAAGCCTGGTGTTTCAAGTATTTCCTCCACAGATAAAGCAATGCCTTTCGCGCCATACATGATAGCATCCTCAGCGAGCTGGCTTTTACCATTGTCTAACCATTCCTGAGAATGACTAGTCACGCCCTTGCCTACGAATTTCACACGCAAGCAAGCGCCTGGCACGCGGAACGTCACACTAGAAAAATCGGTGGATCCCGTCACCTTGCGAGGCTCAGAAATCTCTGGGGCCCCTACTATTTCTGCATTTTTTAAAAGTATATCATTCAAGGTTTGTACATTGACTTTGTTGTCGTACGCCTTAACCTCTTCCCATTCCATGATAGCGCCTACCTGTAAAGCTGCACCTTGAGCTACATTTTTCACGCGCTCCACAATCTCATTGAGACGAATGCGACTAGAGGAACGAATATACCATTGAGTACACGCATAATCTGGAACGATATTTGCCGCCTTACCACCGTCAGTGATGATACCATGCATGCGAACCTCAGTTGGCACATGCTCGCGCAAGTACTCCATGCCGTTAAAGAACAACAATACTGCATCTAATGCGCTAATACCCTTTTCTGGCGCAATTGCCGCATGAGCAGACTTGCCGTGGAACTTGATATTAACAAGGTTCAATGCCAAGGACTTGCCATCTACCGTCGTCGTATCGCTGCCGTGCATCATGAAAGCAAGGTCTAAATCGTCAAACACGCCTTCGCGGGCCATAACGAGCTTGCCGCTAGCCGTTTCCTCTGCAGGCGTACCGTACACAACTAGCGTGCAAGGTGTTTGTAGCGTGCGTTTCAAAGCAATCGCCGCTGTACAGATGGAAGGACCTTGTAGATTATGGCCACACGCATGCCCTAAGCCTTCAAGAGCATCATACTCGCAAAGTAGGCCAATCTTAGGGCCACCACCGTTTACTTGGTATACAGCTCTAAAGGCAGTCTTAAGACCACTCACCTCGCGGTCTACGGTGAAACCTTCCTTCTCCAGCAAATTCGTCAACAACTCATGGGCTTGAAACTCTTCGTTCCCTAGCTCAGGATGATCGAAAATAAAATCATTCAACTCCTTCATGGGCTGTCTTAATGATTCGATTTCTTGTAAAAGCTGATTCATTTCTACCTCCAACATACACACTATAAAAACATAAATTTATATACCTACCAATACAAGCCTTATGAAACCTGTATCTAATAACCTGTTTTTATTTTACCTTTCTATTTATTTGTCTATTAATGCACTAATAACTGTTCCGTATAATGGAACGCTATTCCATTTAATAGGTAAAAAATAAATTTATAAGGTCGCTCCCATTTGTTTGGAAATAGTTTGACCTAATACCATCATGACAGATAGATACTCTTTAACGTGTTCTTCCGTATAGTCCCCTATGGGACCAGAAATGGTCATCACCGCCTCTAGCTTATTGCCAAAGGAGAAGATAGGAACTGCGATGGATGCCGCATCAGGCACTCGATTGCCTCGTGTTACTACATACCCATCATGACGAATTTGGGCGCTTTCACCAGCACTCATATCAGTATCCTTGAAGTCCGCCATATAGGCACCGAAAATCTTGCCGGCTGCACCTTTAAAGATAGGGTACACCGTGCCAATCTTAATGTCATGACGCAATGGCTTATCCGCCGCAACGCGCTCGATACAGATGCGATAATCGCCTTGCGCTAAGAACAAATTCACGGACTGCTGCAACTGATCGCGGATAGCCACCATATACGGCTGCGCAATGGCACGCACATCCAAAGACGTAAGAAAGGACTTTGCCATGGGCAAAACACCCCAAGACAACTGATACTTCTTGGCTTCGTTGAACTCAACCCAATGATGGGCCTCAAAGGTCTTGAGCAACCGATGAACCGTCGTCTTCGGCAACGCCGTCGCATTCGCCAACTCAGTTACACCAAGTGGGCCTGCCTCTAACAACTTGAGTATCTCAATACCACGCTCTATTGATTGAACCATATTCATATCCAAAGAAACGCACTAGCACAATGTGGACTAATACATTTCACTATTCTATTAAAACTAATAACAATATACCTAATGTGTTTGATTACACATAATACCTCTGAACAGCAAACTGTGCAATTAACTCATTATAAATATAACAATAACACATTCATGAAAAATTTAAAAATAACTAAGATGCATGATTAAGGAAGATAAGAAAACTTATCGAAAAAATAGCCGCCCAACTTTTTGTTAGGCGGCTTCTTTTTTATGCTTATATGATTTTTATGCGATTGCTATACAATTTCCATGTGAGTCCTATACGACCTCTACATAGTCCTACTTATACATGTAAAATACATACTTATCTAATGCTCTTTTGTATTCTTCTATGGTTTGATAGGTCACGGTACTATCTTTGATCCAATCTTCAAATTTTAGATCTGGTCCACTATAGCCAAAATCTTTGTAGGTCTTCCATATGCCACCATGTTGTTCTTCGTATTGTTCCCAGCGTGCTTCGCCGAAAGTAGCCAAAGAAAGGGCCTTGTGATAATGTTCTTTAGCTATTTCTATATTTCCTAACGTTTCATTAACTTGAGCTATTAGATAGCAGTCGAAGAAAGGCCATCTATACCCACTCGGCGCATCCTCCATAGGTTTTTTCTTATTAGGAATAGCCATATCAAATTCTTTTTTATATTTTTCAGCTCGTTGGATATCTCCAAAGTGAACAGCTAGCTTAATCATATAGTTAGCACATAGCTCATAGTCATTTATACCATAGAAAATAGGTATGTAGTCCTGTTGTTCCCATTGTTCTGCCATTTCATTCCAAAACGCTTTATCAATATCGTCTAAATAGAATGTCCATAATGCTTTTAACCATAAATAGAAATCTCTGTTAGAATAATTTTCACAATATTTACCATCTTCACCGTATAACAGTATATTCTTTTGTACTTTATAATCTGAATCAATTCCTAATATTGGTGGATATAGTTCTTTAATATAACGCTCATAGCCAAGTTGATTATTGGTTTCTACATAATAATGTAGCAAAGCATAGCGTAAATCTTCTATATTAAAAGCATGTTCTGGATCGTCTAAATTCTCAAAAATAGAATCCATCTGTTCTTTATACAAAACTGGATCTTGCTGTTGCATAACCATTAAATCTTGTAGTATTGGCTCTATTCTTTTATCTCCTAAACAAGCATAGGCTAAAGCTCGATACCACTGAGATATGCGAGATACTTTCACCAAATACTCAACTTGCCAAGTATCTGTTGCAGAAATTTGTACCTTTGCAAGTTGAGTATCTAACTTATCTACAATCGGTAAAATAGATGCATACATACGTCTATTAAAGGCATGTCGACATGCGTCAATCATACAATAAAAGGTACAGCATAGACGCACGTCTAGAGTTAGTACTTTTGCTAAATCTTGCTGTTTATAGATATCTCGTCCATCCAAACGTTTTTCATATATCTCCTCAAAAATGGACTGAACTACCTCATCATGAGTGAGTATAAAGTTAAGATAGTCCTTACGTTGCTCATTTTTTGGAGATAACTGAACTAATAGCTTTTCTCGTGTAAGGTCTTTTACAAGGTTATCTAGCAAAGGTTCTAAAAGGTACTGTTTCTCATAGCCGATTACCCCATCGTCATAGGATGGAAATTCATCATTATAAATACTAAGAATCTGTGAATAATCATGTACAGCATAAGCATCTAATAATTTATCTATCCAAATATTACATTCATCATAAATGGATATGCTAAAGCAGCTCCGACCAAACATAAAACACTTATGTAAACTACAACACATCTCACAGATAAATGCATCCTCTGTTAAAGCTGCTAACTGTTCACTCTCTGTATCTCCTTCCATGGCTTGTACCATGTAAGCGCCAAAGGCATCAGCAATCAATAGAAACTCTGAATTAATTGTCGTAGATTCGTCCATGGTATAGGTATTGGAGATTGAAGAGACCGACAATGGAGATGGTACTGCTTCACGCTCGAGATCTTCCAAAGTTTGTTGTACTGTTGTAACAGATACAGGTGTATCAAGATGAAATGCACCGTCATAATGGCCGAAAAAAGTATCCGGTGAAAAGTAAGCCTTTAAAAAGTATCTTAGCATATGATCGAATATATACTGTGTCTCCTCTTTAGAGGATTCATGTGTTGGGAATAGCAGCTCACGACCTTGATGGCTTTTATACATAGGATATACTGTATAGTATCCCTCACGACGTTCAGATAACAACGGCTCACCATTATAGGTACCATCACGAATAAATTCTGGTAAACAATTGATAACTTCTGTTCGTAACTCCGCTATAGGCTTTCCCCAGTCATTGCAAAGTGCTTTTACAAAAGCCCTAATACGTTTGCGCTCTAAATCATAATATTTTCGAGCTGTCTCAACATCCTCTTCTTCGCCAGATGAGAAGCTTCCATCTAATATATAATAATCCAAAGCAAGCAAAAATGTCGTTCTTTCCTTTCCTTCTATCGGTGGAAACAACGATGGTCGAATAGCATTAAATATACCTGTTGTACTTAAAGTTAAAAACTTCATAAATCCTCCATATCCGTAATACTACATAATAACAAACTCTCTTTATTCAAACGGTTTAACATATAACAACTAGTGCTTCGATTATTACAATCAAATCCTGTTTCTTTACTTTTTACTTCTTTATTTCTCTATTTCTTTATTTACTACCACCCTATGCAACCGCTTTTGCTTCAACAGCCATTACGGTTATCCCTAGCTTTCGCAGATGGTTAATAACCTCAGGATTGTCTTCGTAAAAGCATAGTTCCTCTGGTTCACAGTCAAAGAGCACACAGAAATCTTGCACCGCATGGGATATATCATTCTCTGTTTTATTGCTAAAGCGTATCGCCCTATAATCAGTGACCATATGGTGTCTTAGCAACATGCGGATCCGTTCAGGATTAGCCGCTGTCCATAAGGCACAACGTTCACTGCCATATGTGCTGAGCACACGAGCTACAGAGGCATTTAACTGAGACATATCCAAGTGGCTTTCTACATACGCCTGTTTTAGGGTAGCCATATGAACTAAGTCATACTCTGACAGCTGGGGATACCATTCCTGTACGATTTCACGGGTAATACGTGGCACGACCTTACGAGGTTCTAATGCCATACATACCAAAGCGTGTACATAACCAGCTGTATTTAATTCGTCGGTAAAAACCAATGTATTATCTACATCTACAATATGAAACATAAGAACCTCCTTTAGTCATATACCGATCAAAATAGTTTTTGCTGTGCCTCTAGCGCAGGATTTACAAGGCTTGCTAGGTCATCCACCGTTACCGATGTATACCCTGCAGTACCTACTCCACTTGGATTTGTCACCAGTTGTCGCGCTTTTTGTTGTGAAAGTAAGCTACGATTTAGTTTCATCTCTAATACTTCGCTATCTATCGTTTCATCATACATAGCACAGGCTAGATGTCCGTAAGAATGTGCTTTTCCCATAGCATGACGGGAACCACTATCTCCATCACGACCTTCATAGCTAGCGATGAGTACTATAGCCTTAGCGAATAATGCTTGCAACCGATCTCGCTCCACATAGCGGTTTATAGCTTCATGGCGACTGCGGGGACCATTGTAATATTCAGAAATAACGAGGCCACCTTCTTCTACAATTCGATGAGCCATCTCTCGATGGGCTGCCGGTGAAATCGCATCTAATGGTGAAGGCAAGATGGCAATCGTTTTCCCACCGCAATCCATACAAACCGTATGCCCAATAGCATCACAACCTTTTGCAAGGCCGCTCACGATATGCTGGCCTCGCTGTACTAATCGGTCAACAATCTTGCTTTCACGAGCAATGATATCCTCATTCGGCGTTGTATAACCAATGACCGCCACATTGCGATTTAAATCGCTCAACAGAGACAAGTCACCCTTGTAAAACAAGAGATAGGGACGATCACCCTTAGGGGCGCTCTCATTAATAACAGGAAAATCCGCATCAAAGCAGCATACCGCACCGTCCATCCAGTCCATGTCATCTACCGCAACGGATAGTTCATGCACTACATCATCGATATTGGGAATGTCACGCATCATGGCGAGGAATTCATCCTCTGTTTTCCAAGTATCGTGAAAGCTCTTTCTCGTTGTAATTCGACTCGTCGAATTATGGACGGCCCAAATTTTTAAAGCTATCGGTGAAATATTCATATTATGCCCCTTTTCTATGAGAAGAACGACGGTAGGTATATGCTACAGCGTAGAATACAACACGAGCTGCGCCCGCATCATACAATGCTTGAATACAATCCTCATCAACGTTCACTGTCTTCGTATAAATATCATCAATTAAAATAACCGTTTTACCTCGAACTGCATTGGTATCAATATGACAAGTGTCATTCGTAATCCCCACATAGGGCTCGCTACCGCAATTATCAAAGCCTGGTAAAAATTTATGAATATGTGTTGTCTTCGTATCTGTATGCCGCGTAATACATCCAATGCTATCTGTGATACCTGCGTATCCGTTGGCCTGTAGTATTTTGACACACTCTTGCACCGCATCGCGGAATCCTAACTGATTAGGTGACATAAAAGCTTTAGATCTTGGTACAACGGCTACCACCGCCTCCTCAAGACCTTCCGCTTTCATGATATCGGGTATATCCCTTCTCACTCTATCATACACTTCCTGACGGGCAGATTTTAGGACACTCGGACAATAATTATTCAATGTATTTTTTAAGGTATTAAGAAAATCAGGATTTCCCGGCTCACGATAGCCTAAATACAAGTCACGATAATAACCAACACAATCTCGACATAAGTGTGCATTACTAGATAAGGTAAAACGTTTAATCAACTGTTCCATAAAATCCTCCATATATACAAACTACATAATTATTGTTAAACCTGGGGGACGAGCATCACTAAATTTCAATCCGTCAAAGACGGCCTCATACCTTAGGGAGGCAACATATGTAAAGAGGAGAAATTTTTATTTGAAAAGGAGAATTATCACTATTATTTAAAGGAGGTAAAAATGATTACGTGATGCCTCACCCCTCAGGCTTAACTTGTGTGTTCATTATACGGATTAAACAAAAATGGAGATAATCAAAAAAACTAGGACTAATAATAAATATTAGTCCTATAAAAATATATTAGAATTTGATATAGTATTCATGAAACATTCATTTTGGATTTCAAGGAGAATCTATGCCAAGTGTAACGAATTACCTAAAAAACTTTAAGAATATACGCTTGTTCTTTCGTAGCTTGGCCATGGGTTTACACACGAGAAATACAGCCCCCAAGCTAGGCATAAAGAAAAGTTTACATGATGATTATCTTAAGCGCCTCGCCTATTTTAATATGGGTTCCAAAATTCGAGATACCCAAATTGGTCGAATGCATGTACACACTATCGCTAAACAAGACTTTTACTGGGGACACAATTACTTGTCTTCCTTATATTCTCTCTATGCGATGAAGCCTGAGACAATCATTCTTATCTTGGCCATTATCGACACAATTAGCGAGCTCGAAACTTGTTCTATTACAGACATATACAAGGCCATCAACGACCATCCTCATATACTGTCAGCATATCAAGATTTTTTAGCAGAAAAATACCAACACACTAATAAATCTCTACCAGATATCATCGAAAAGCAGATGATAAGCCGCCTCATTAAAAGGCTAGTAACAATTGGTATAATTGATGAAATTTCTGAACAGAATACCTATATATATCGGCTAATGACATCAGGTATCGAAAATCTAACAGCTCAGCAGCTTGAGTTATTATCTAGAGCCATATTTGTATATAAAAATATATCGCTCTTTAGTACGGCAGGTAATACGTTATTAAAGAAAGTTCAGCCATTACATACTAATACATCTCTATTAGATGAGCTCGAACAGCCAACTACACAAGCTTATGAATCGCAGTATTTATTTACTTATAACAATCCTCTTCATGTGATTGATGAAAGCTTGCTCTATACTATTGCCCAAGCATTACAAGATGATAGAATGCTCGAACTAAGCTTTTATAATAAACGTCGTCCCAAGGTCCTTGTTCAACCAGTTAAAATTGAATCAGATTACATTGGCAACCGAGACTATCTAATCGCGTATCATAAGCAAAAGCTTGTCACCTATCGCATTGATTCAATCGATACTATCATTACAAAAGGGGCTTTCACAAGGGCAAATCAAATACCCCAAAAAGGCACTAAATATAAAACAACACTACACGTGCGCTTTTATAAATTATCTCACTACGTACCCATGTGGGATGATTTTAACGATATACTCCGACATGTGACGATGATTGTTGAGCAAGATACTTCGCAGTATATAGATGTAGAGTTACAGGTGCAGGATGGTCAAATCCTACTACCTGTATTGCGTACATTCTTACCGTATATCAAAATTCTGCATAGTATTCCTGAAAGCATCCGAACACGTTTTAACGACAATCTACATCATACGCAACATGAAATAGTATCTGAACCAAGTAGTTATACAAAGAAGATCCATCCTACTTGGAATCTACTTTCACCAGAACCTACTGATCCAGACAATTCCGCAGTATCTCCTCTACTAAATGAGATGACAGCGATAACTTGTAGCACGCAATACCGCATCCAGCAAGATTTAATCAACGGCATTTCATATACACTAGACGATTTGCAGTACATCATAAATCATAGACCATTATTAGATAGCTATGCACCCGTTGAGGAAAATGACCAATATGAACAAACCTTACCAAGTTATTTAGTCACTTCATCCGCACAAGGCCTACAACCTTTATTCCCTCATTTGCCAGCTTTGGTATTAACCACTGCAGAACGCATGTTCCTCAAGGATTTACTAACAGATTGCCGCATCAACTGGATGTTACCAGTCGATATCCAGAAAAGTTTAAATCAGACACTTGCAGAGGTGCCCACAACTTTACCGGCAAATACATGGACCAATAAAAGTCTTGCTATCGATAGAACCGCTGACAGTTATACAAATCATTGGCTATGTACACAAGCAATGATAGAGCAAACAACGCTATCTTGGGAGACGACTAAAGGCGTAATTACAATTATTCCGTGTAAATTAGAATACAATACGGCAACAAATGGATTCTCACTCATCGGCTACCATGCAGCTGATGAAACTTTCCATTACTACTCACTAGACACATTACCAATAGTAACTGTAGGTGAGGTTCCTGTAGAGATTGATACAAATGCCTTATACAAGGAATATCAAGAAACAAACCGCCAAACAGTAGTATTTACTATTTATGATTTGAATAATGCTATCGATCGATGCTTTAACGCTTTCTCTAACTATGAAATTGTAGGCTCTGAAACAGAACCCAATACATTTACACTCAGCGTAGAATACTTACCATTCCAAAAAAAAGATATAGTACGAATTCTTTTGTCCTTAGGTGCTGCTATTCGTGTACATAATCCAAGAACACTAAAAGAACAACTCAATACTATTTATGTTAAAACGATTTTATTACTAGATGATTAGACATTAATTATTACATTTATTTTATATTTCTTGATATAATACAAAATAATTTCTTATTTAGTAAAAATAAATCATGATAAATTCTAATTAATATCCATTAAAATACTGAAAATAAAAAATATTATATGCTCGAATGCCAGTATAAAAAAACCATTCATATAAACAGCCCTATAAACTGATTATATAAATGGTTTTTTTTATTAATATCTTTTAATTCCCAAAATACCTACTACTAATTTCATCATAATATCTATTACTAATATTATTGATATCTACCTTATACTGACATAAATCTTCAATATTTTTCTTTGTATGAATTTCTATTAAATATAAACTAGTATTCTCAGCTAAGCGCTCCTTAAATAATAATACTCTTAACTCAGATATAATATAATCATAATCCTCTTTTGTATTATATATAGAATATAAATATATCATCTTTTCAATCTGACTTCTTAGTTTAGTCGAAATTCGATTATACGCATTTAAATAATCCAAAACTAAAGTTAAGTCCTCTTTAAAATCAGCAGTTTGACACAGTTTTTGAAGTGTAAAACGACGATATACCTTTATGAACATTTCAAAATAAAGATAAAATAGTAACCCTAAGCCATCTTCAATCATTATCTTTTCATCAAAAACATATTCAATACATTGAGGTTCAAAATCCAAAAGTTCAGTCATACCACGACCAATAAAATCATCGCTAAAACTTATACTCGAAACACGCTTCTGATCAATTAAAACTATGATGGTTTCTAGGAAAGACTCACTTAGGCCTCTGTAATTCAATACAGCTACCCAGTCTTCATTATAGTTACATATCTTTATACTCTTATTAATTAAAAGTTGATATGGATCGTATAACCACTTTTTCACATCGGTGAAATCTCTAGGACCAATAATCATAGGATGTATTACAATTTTATTGGAATTAGTATAAAATAATGTACTATTATAATTAAGCTCAACAAAAGAACTAATGAGATTTTCTGATTTCAATAAATGATAATACAGCTTAAGCTGAATAACCAATTTATTAACATTTAGTAAGGTAAATTTTTTATTATGATATTCATTATTTTTAGTATTAAATTCAAGCTCATTAAAATCCCCCTCTTTCCCTGATACATTATATAAGCGAAGATTTGCTAACACAAATTCTCTTTCATAAGCGGACAATAAAGAGTTTGGATAACGCTCACCAGAACACCTTAAAATACGACTTCTTAATAACTCTGGAATATTAAAGAAGTCAAATAATCCTGCAATAAATCCATTATAAGTTCTATTAGATTCATCATAATCTAAATTATTATAACTAGTGATATCATGAATCCAAGCTAACGTATAGTCAATCACATCACTTCTTATTTCTTCAATTGTATTTTCTTCTAAATACTTTATCAAACTATCTAAAAGACTTAGAACACATTCTCGTTGACCTAAAAATAGCGAATGATGAGAAATAGGAAGATACTTAATAAAACTAAAACTATCTAAATTATCATCCTTCAAAGTAAAATTTTTATTATAAACTACACTATTACTTGAATCTATTTTATTTATAGAATTACAGTCTTGTGAAAAGTTATTGATTAACTCTATCACCTCAGAAGAGACTTTATATTTTTTCGCCTCCTTAATAAGACTATCACTTAATTCTTGGAAATCCATATCATCAAAAAGTAATTTTCTATTAATATATCCTAATAGCTTAGTTAAAATATTAGAATCATAAGAAATTTCTACATTTACTGTAGCCGCAATATACTTATTAATATTGATAGTTGTCTTTGGTATAGTTAAAGCATTATTAAGATGATCACTTAATCTTAATAATAAATAATTAATTTTATCTCCATAAACATTGAATGCTTCTATATAATCCTGAATTACAAGTTGTTTAAGTATTGGTATTAAAACACGATCTTCTCTAATATAACAATTCCAAAAGTCAATTAAATTTGTTGTTATATGTTTAAATGCAATATAAGCAGCTATCAAATCCGCACCTATTAAAGGCTCCCCTTCATACACCTTAGACGCTAATGACTTCATTAAATTAATGGCCAATAAGTCTATATCAGTAGCCCAAGTAGTTAATACTAAAGTCTTAAGCTCTTGGTGTGCTAAAGTATATCCAGTAACGTTATTATAAGTAAACTTAGTAATAAAGGGCTTAATATCCATAAATAAACTCTGGATGTAATATCTATCTTCACCTAAATCAGCCAATTTCACTAAGTCATTAAAAGATACAGGAATATCACTCAAAGCTAATACTAACAATGTATTTTTTAATGGTCTGAAATATTTACTTCCATAAATATATTCTAGCTTTTTACAATAATATTCAAATAACATTTTGTATGTTATGAGTTCTGATTCGTCTATAATTTCAGGTATATATTGTAACAAATCAGCTTCAAGTAAAGTATTTATATTATTAGCTAATCTACAAGAGGGCGTAAATTGTGATGTGTATGTATTTACTAAATCTTTGTTTCTATCATCATTTGCAAATATTGATACTTTATCAGTAAAGTCCATATTATTGATGAGTTGCAACATAATAGAGTTTGGGTTCGTTGTAATTCGTGATGTAACGATGATATAGATATTTTTTCTTATTAAACTATCACTTGGTAAAAAAGAACTAAAATCAAACTGATTATCAACTGACTCATCGATACCATCTAATATAATGACTAATTTATTCCTGTATTCAAAACGTTCTGCTTCACTATATAGCTCTTGGAAGAAAGATAAAAAATCAATAAATGTATTACTATCAATAATTTCTGGTATTTTATCATCAACGCTAAATGTTTGCCCGGAATCATATTGTAATAATGAACTCCTAAGCTCTTCTTTAAAACCAGTTGAACTTAAAGTATCACCTTGCCTAAAATAAAAAGCCCGTACAGTGGAATCTACTAAAGGCATATAATTATTTTGAGAATCAGTTTTTAATAAAGGATCTAACAATTTAACAAAGGTGGTCTTACCCAAACCAGCTTCTGCCTCCATTAAAAATATCCCTTTATCATATGTATTTAACCAATCTACTACTATATCTTTTAAATATACGAGCTTAATTAGATTTTTATTAAATATTTTAGCGATTACAGTTCGTTCATCTGATATATCTCTTATTCTACTAGGTTTTCTTCTAAGATCATTGATAGCCTTAGATACAATCTCATCATAAAAAGCTTTTAATAATATTTCAGCCTTCTTTATCTTATGATTATTATAATAGTCTAAATACCCTATATTTAGCTTTTTATTAAACAAATAAAAATCAAATAAATATAAGGATCCATCAATGATTTCAATAAAGGGAGATAGTAAAATAAATTTTTTACCATACTTAATTTTTACCTTAGTGACATCATGTAAATCACTTAATGATTTAACTTTCTTTCTCCTTTTTTCAGACTCATATATCCATGTAAATTTAGAAAATATATTATATGTATTCTCTAAAAAAGCTTTTAAAACTTTTAATAACTGCTCTATTTCCGCCTTATGCTCCTCTTGTAAATAAATACTATAAGCACCATGCCCAATTCTAATATTCCTCCAATTAGTAATATCAAATTGCTGCTTTTTAGAATTGCTACATTTGTATCTAGTCGAAATTTCTATTAATAAAGCTTTATAATCCTCTGAAAAATCAATAGTTTTTGCTAATTTATCTGCAATCTGAATCCATGTTCCCAAAGACAATGGTCCGCCTAATAGCAATTTCAAACTATCCTCAAACCCATCACGCCGATATTGAAATAGATCTGCTACAACATAAATAATAGGTAACTTTACTGTTAATTCTAAAATGTCTTTTAGTTCATAAAAAGTACCAACATACTCTCCATCGCGAAACATATTACGCAATCTCTGATACTCATATTGGAGAATTAATGGAAAAGCTTTAAGATTACCATCAAACCATAAATCTACATCTTCAGCAACTTTTTGTCCCCACAGCTTGCATGTATCCATTATTAATCAGTCTCCTAATACCTTTAACCTAATACTTTACAATCTCTATAATAATCATTTTATTTATAACTAATCATTCATCTAAACATATACCCTAAGATTTTTTCATAGTCATCTTTTAGTTGCTGATTTGTAAACTTCTTTTTAACTTCTTCTGCTAACTCTTTTTTTCCGATCATATTATAGTATTCTATCAACCCACCACTGATAATATTATCAATGGCTGCTGCGCGTTCTTGAACGATTGTTTGTGTTAATTCTATAAACTCTTCGGCCAATTCATTTTTATTGAATTTAACAGCTAATAGTGCAAAGTATTTATAGATAAGTTCCCATGGATGACCATTCACATGTTCAGCTTTATTCCCTTTATGTAAGTTTTGTATCCAGCTTAATAGATTGCGGCGCTTTTCCGAGTTCAACTTATCTACATAAAATCTATACAATGCCTTAATATACACATAGAACGCAAATTTAAAGGATTGCAACTTTTGATCCGCTTCTGTCATATCCTTCAAAAAGCTAAATTGCTCCCATACATCATTATGTCCGCCAAAATACTGGGATGCATATTTTTCATATCCATCACGGTTATTCATATCAATGTAGTGATGAAGCAAATAAGATAATGTAATATTATAATCGATTGATTTTTTATCAAATTGAGCCAACGCTTGTTCAAAATACTCCTCAGCGTGAGTATCTTGTAAATAAGCATACACTTGACCGCATTGGCTTAATGCACGGCCTTTACTAATGCTAACTATATCATCAGACTCAACTAATAATTGACGTAAGGATGCCAATTCATCTTCGTACTCGAGAATTTCTTTTGCTAGTGAAAGTGCCTCTTCATAACGATATTGATCATTGAGCATAACCACTCGGCGTTTGAGCGTTAGCAAATAGTCTTCTACATGACAATATTTAGCAAATCCTTTCGCAATTTCAAAGCATCGTTCAGCCATTAAGCTGTCTCCAATATGGTTATATGCTGTAATCCCTGCATCATAAAATGCATATTTACTAGCTTCAGATTTTTCTAGATTCGCTACTAATGGTTCTAAATGGTTATATAAATACACCAGCTCATCCTGTTTCAGCAAGTTAGAATTTGCATACTTGGCAAACTGGCGAACGGCTTCCTCTATCGCTTCAACATCTGTAGCCTCTGAAATCCATTGCTCGATTTTCGGGAACCATTGCTCCCAATAATAGTTTTTAAAATCACTGCGACTCTGTTTTGTTTCAAAAAGTGTAGATAGCACTTTAAAATAGTCTTTTTGTTGATATGCCATTACCGCTTTTTCATAAGCCATGTCAATATCATCATATGTAAAGATGAGATTTTGACTAGAGCCATTAAGTCGAGTAGCTTGCTCAATAAACGATTGATGCCAAGCTAGAGGACTTTCACCAGTTTTATTATGATTTAAAATCGCACAAATCGTATCTGCTAAATAGAGAAAAGCATATCGTGTAGATTCAGATTCATCAGCATTGTAATAAATAGAACGTACTGAGAAATCCTCAATCTCTAAATCCAAACGATTGGTTTCCAATAATTTACGATCTAAAGCAGCACGGTAATTATAGTCATTTGCTACTTGAAAAAAGCGTGTATCATTATTTTTATTTGCTTCTGGCGAACTGTTTTTGAAATCAAAATCTTTATAGCCTAAATTAATATATTTCTTACAAAGCTCCTTATCGTTAGCTTTCACAGGAACCAAACGTGTGGCCAAATCAAATTTAACCTTAGACACATACAAATCAAATGGATTATGAAACACGAGGCGTGATACTGTTGAATAAGCCATATTCATATATAAATTACTAGCATATTCATCATTAACAAGCATACTAGTAGACTTATGATTTAAAATGGTCTTGCCTGTTCCGCTCTTAAGCATCATAACAATACGATATTGACCATGTCTCTTATATTTACCAATAGGCATTCCTTTATAAGTACATTGCTGAAAAAACTCTGGCAGGGTTGCTTGCAACTCAGTTTTCATTAATTTTACATTATACCCATTGGTATTACGCTTATTAGTATGTAAGTCTTCCGGATACTTACATTCAACTGTTTCTGCTACAGCACGGAAATAGTCATCTAGTCGCTGCTTTTCATTCCAAGCATCATTATCATGACCTTTATCATCATATACAATACCTGCTATAAAGAGAGGTTCTTTATTTCCAGCGCCCTTAAAACCTTCAAAATCCCCATTTTCATCTAATGCAATCGTAATCATACTAATCTTCCCTTACAAATATATGACCTATCTAAACATATAGGTCATATATTTCTCTACATTCTCTACAGACTCACTTAATTGGCCATATAATATATCATATTTACCTTGATTTCCTTTACATTGAGCAAATCTTAATTCACCATAAGTCACGATATTACTAATCGCTTGACCTGCGTTCTCAACAGAGCGACCTATACAGGATCTAAAATATTCTGCATCTACCTTATAACCTTTTTCATAGGCTAGCATAGCAAGATATGTAAATATTAATTCCCACGGATGCCCTTTAGGTGCTCTGTCTAAAGTAGCCCCTACGGTACGACCTAACTTAATAAGTCTCTCCATGAGTTCACTGCTCATTCCATCTCTATAAAATTGGTACAATGCCTTGATATATACATATAATGCATAACTTTCGTGTTGAACTGCTTTTTCATCACCAGACATATTCAGCAAAAATCTTAACTGATCTTCGATGCTAAATTGGCCACCAAAATAGTTAGGCGCCCATCGTTCATAGGCATCTTTCTGTTTTACATCAATATAATAGTGCAACAAATAGGATACTGTTCGATAGTAATCAGCTGTATCTACAGTAAATATGTCTATGGCTGGTAAGAAATAAGATTCTGCCTCAGATTGTTCCATATAAGCGTAGACCTGTCCGAGTTGACTATAGGACTGTCCTAGACTGATAGCCTGTTTCCCCATCTGTAATGAAGCACGTATATTTTGTATTTGTTCCTCCACATCAACAACGTACTTAGCAAGCTCCAAAGCCTCTTCATATTTATAGCAATCTATTTTTGCCACAATGCGACGGCGAACAGTTTCCATATACGTTTCAAGTGGTACTGTATGAGTCAGGGCCTGACATTTTTCAAAACAAGCTACAGATACATCACTTTTTCCAAGATGATTAAAGGCCGTCATACCACCATCATAAAAGGCATAGACTAATGCTTTATCTACACAAGACATATCCTTGATATCCTCTAAGATATACTCAAGCTGTTGATATAAGTAATACAATTTGCCTTCATCCAGACGACTCTGATTAGCATAATTTACAAACGACTGAACCGCTCGTTCTATAGCTTGTCTATTATCTGCACTATGAATGAGTTCCTCCACAAATGGGAACCAGTTCGTTTCATAATAGGATTTAAATTTGCTATCACAACATTTCCCATCGTAAACATAACATAGCGCACCATAATAATCCTCATTATGATATGCTTTCATAGACTGCTCAAAATAGGTATCAATATCATCATACACAAACATATAATTAGGATATTTCGGATTGATTTGATTTGCAAAATCCACGAGAGTATTGAATTTAAATATATCTTTTGTATCTCGTTCAGCTCCGTAGTAAATAAAATTACCACAAATATGTCCCGCTAAGTATAGAAATGCAAAATTAGCTGTCGTCTCTGGGCTATCATCGTCGTACTGAACAGAAACAGATTTCAACTGCACTACCTCTAAATCAGGGCGATTAAACTCAACCATACGTCGATCTAAGGCAGCACGATAGGTAAAATCATTCCCCACTTGATAGGTAATAATTCCCTCTTTTTTTAATTGCTCATTCTGAAAGTCGTATGGCTTATAGCCTAAACGGCGATACTCTGCCAAACGATCATATTCAGTTTCTTTAACATCTACTAATTGTGATGCTAAATGTAACTGAACACGATTGTTATGTAGCACAAATGGATTAGATAATATAAGGCGAGACACTAAACTATCCGCCATATGCCAGTATAAATTACTTGCTACACCATCGTGTAATAATTCACTCATATAAGGCTGTAGAAACTGTTTTTTCCCAGCCTCACTCTTCAACATAAGAGTAATAGCATAGTGACCAACACGAGGCATACCCACTAGCTGTTGCCCCTGGTATGTCCCATCAGTAAGAAATTCTGGTAAAGCGGCATCCAGTGCATCTCGATAGCGTTTCATATTTTTTCTTATCTGTGATTTATTTTGAGATTTACCCTCTATTTCGGTAGCTCCTTCCAAATCATTAGCTTTAGTATCACCAAAGAACCCCTGTGGATAATCACTGTTTGAAGCCTCTGCTACAGCTCTAAAAAAACGATCCAAACGAATCTGCTCATTACGCAAATCCTGCTCGCTACCTTCATCATCATACACAATGCCAGTAATAAAATGGATGTGTTTTAAACTATCTTTCTTCTGTCCTAAATGATGAAAGTCCCCATATTCATTCAATGCGATTGTTAACATACTACCCCCACATATACGCATACTATAATATATATTCATATTGTATCATCTTATCTTCATAATCAAAATACAAGGGCTCATATAAAATCAGAACCACCCGTAAAACAGGTGGTTCTGATTTTTATTACTTATCGTAATTTAGTACGTGATTGACCATCAACAATACAGCTGCACGTTTGACTACAATAGGTACACATTACTAGTGAACCTAAGATTCTGATTATACATATAATTAATTAATAGAATCTATAAAATTTGCAATTTCAATATCACATCGGTCAAATTTTTTATCTCGATATATTTTAGCAGCAAGTCTTTTTCCTTCTAGAGATCCATATTGAGCTGAACGTAATGATAATTCTAACGCTATATAAATATCAGGAAGCCATTCCAAAATTCTATTTTTAGTAAAGTTATACTTAATAATATTCCATTCTTCAATATAATTCTTTCTCAAGTCTTCGGTAACTTTTCCTTCATAAAACTGTTGAGCTAATGCTAGATAAAATTGAGATTTAGATAAATCTTTTTCCCTTGCCTTTAATAAAGTTCTCATCAACTCTTTTATGCTAGCACGCTGTTCATCTTTATCACCAATCAGCACTTCCATCTCATTAATATCACAGAATATAGCTTTATCCGTATCAATCAACTGTTGCCAATAAAAATATCCCATTTCATAAAAAATGACCGCAAGGGAGAAATATTTGAACATAGCTAAAAATGTAGGAATAAACATGATCAAGGACTTACCTACAATAACGTCGGCACGCTTCTGATTAATATCAGAAATAGGAATAATACCTTTCATATTTTTAATCCCCAAATAATTATGTCGGCTTAAACTTATATATAATAATTGTATATCTAACGCATGACAATACATATGTAAACTATTATAACAAACAGTAAAATCCTGAAGCATATTAAAACTAGGTATCTCTTCATAAAAATCAATTTCAAGAAGCTGTAAAGCCGTTTCGTACCTCTCAGCAGTTATCATCATATTAACCCAATTCTCATTTCGATAGTTACTCGCTGCCTTCCATTCTACATCAGCACGTAATGCTAAATAGTTTTGAGATTGTATTAAAGTAGTAGTGTCATTTTCATTATCTATACGTCCAATAATCCCTACTTGTCTTTGATGTAACTTAGACCAATTTATCTTATTAAACAAACTTAAAACTCTCTCGGTATCTAAATCTGCTTTATCTTTTTGGTCAGACTTATAATATATACCTCTGCGATTATTAATATTTTGTAAATATATAGATAAATCTATATATTTACCTTCAGCCCTTCCCTTTTCAATTAAATTGATAGCCTTATCATACCAAAAAATAGCCGACTCATATTCAGTCTTATCTCGATATACATTACCTATGCTATTATATAAACTAGACTCTATAAAAATATCAATCTCTATATCATGTTTTTTAGCATTCAAAAGTATTTCAATTGCTTGATTATAACAAGCTATCGCACTATTATAATCCTTCATAACTCGATATAATTGTCCTTTATCTAAAAATAAGGATGCATTAGACTCTGAATGCTGTAAGTTTTTACTATCACATTGACTATTATAATTTTCTGCTAATTCAAAATATTTCATAGCAAGTTTAGGATTGACCCTTTTATGTAAATTTCCCCATGAATGATAACAATTCCTTAATATAATTATTATAGGATTTCGCTTTGAACTATCAACTTTTAATAACAAATCTTTAGCTTCTTTTTCAACTTTCTGAAAAAGAATATTAGCTTCTGTAAAACGAGAGATATTCTTATGACTAACAGCTTCAAACAAACGTCCTTGTAAGCGTTTATATGCTAAATATAAATCCTTATCATCTGCAAAATCAACAAATTTAGCTTTATAATCCTCAGATTCTACTATCTTATCTACTAACTTAAATAATTTAAGTGCTTCATTTGATTGATCTTGAACCTCATATATAGTGGCTAAAAATGTATATAATTCTACTAAATCAACTTTATTTATAGAACGATTATCTTCTAGAAACTTTATTATTTCCTCTAACATCTGTGATGCTAATTGTATATAACCACTCTCTTTTAAAACGAAAGCAGCACTAGAGTACATTTGAATAATAAATTCTGATGATAAAGTCAATCCATTTTTATCAATAATATAATCATGAAAAGATTCTAATATCTTCTTATGTAATATAAGCATTTCATTACTATAATTCCCCAAAAATGATTTCAAATTAGAGAAGTATATTGATATGTACTCTTGATATTTACGCAAAGGTATTACTTTACAACCTTCTAATAACATAAAGAAAGCAAGACTAAACTGCCTAAAACTAATAAAATCTAATTCTTTTCTATCTTCATCGATATAAAAATCTAATTCATCTTCCCATACTTTTTCTAATTTTAAATATATATTTGCTTGAGATTTTTTCCATAATAAGAATTCTGGCTGTGAAATAAATAATAAAGTATCCGTTCCACATCTAGATGAGGAAATAAAATGTTTTAGGACACCGATAAAAGTTTGAAGTTTAAATGTAATAGCATCTTCACCCAATAAGAAAGCAACATCTCTAACATTAATAGGTATTGGTGTAGAACATAATATCAATGATAACTTAATAAGATCCTCATAATATATAGATCCAAAAAGTTGTTTGATACTAGACCAGTAAAAATCAATAAAACTATTTTTCTTAGATAAATTATCTAAAAGAGTGTCACCAACATCTTTATATAAATTAATAATGTACTGCAATTGTAAGGCATTATAATCTGCAACTTTCAGAAGATAATTACTGGTAGATATATCTAATGATAGCTTTGACATTAAACTTTGACTCAAGCTCTCTTTATAATCTTTAAAAATATCTGTAGAAGGAGTAACTACCATAGTATCTTTAAAATCTAATTTTGATAATATATCCATCTGAGTAAATAATGATATATTTTCTTTATCTCTACTTGTAAAGATTATATAAATCCCTTCATCTAATAATAATGAATCCGGAATTAAGTTTATAATAGATGTATTATTTCCCGTATTAGGAATCTCATCCAACCCGTCAATAAAAATTATTAATTTTTCAATATCAAAATATTTCTTATAATAAGAAAAAATCATATTAATATTATTAGCTATGTCAACTTTAGCTGTACTATCATTAATATTTACTGTTTTTAACTCGCCTGTAATATGCTCTCCTGTATTAGTTCTCAACAATGAATCCATTAAGTTTTTTAAAAAATATTCTTGTGAATATCCATATATGGAATTAATATAAAATGCTCGACATAGACATTTATCCTCTATTTTATAATTACTATAAGATAGCTGATCAACCATTTTAACAAAGGTTGTTTTCCCCATCCCAGAATTCATTTCAATCAAAAACAATCCATTAGCAAATGAATTTATCCAATCTTGAATTTTTCTACGTAAAAAATCATATTTAAAAAAAGTCGTAGGTTCTAATATTGTATCTACTTTTTTAACACGTTCTTCAATAAATAAACCCTCATCAGCTTTAATATTAACCGATTCAATATTGAGTAGGTTTTTTACACTATTAAACATATTGGATAGCATTTTATCATGTGTTTTTCTTTTTATATTAGAGGTGTATTCTAAATAACTTACTACATATCTTTTTTTCATATAAGAATCAAAAAAATAAATACTATTCTCATAAAACTGAATTAAAGGGATTAGTTTAAATCGCTTTTGTCTTGTCGTAATAAATAGCTCTGTAGATTTACTATTCTTACAAATATCCAACTTGCCCCCATTTAAATCAACAAATTTATCTTTTATTTTTACTTGTAATCTTATTTTAGAGTAAAATTTTTGATTTTTTACAAAATTAGATAATATACTTTTGATTTTCCCACTCAATGAAGTATGTAACTCTTCTAGTTCTATTGGCATCAATGCACCATGACCTATATTTGAGTTTCTCCAAAATACGATTTTCTCTGTATTATCAAGATCTATTAAGCTCTTTAAAATTATATAAATAGGATCTGTATCATCACTATTTAGTGTTAAAATTTGCTTACCAAGACTTAACCATACCCCTAAAGAAGGATTTCCATCTAGTAGATTATAAATAATAGAACTATATAATTGTTTTTTACTATCATCACAAAAAGCCTCAGATAATATAATTAGAATTAGAAATTTTAATTCGACCTCATAAATATCTTTAACCTTGATTTGTGCACCATATACTTCTCCATTGCGTATTAATTTATGAAGTCGTTTATATTGATTTGATATAACAGAAGGAACATCATTAAAATTAATTTCATTCCAACCATTGAATTCCTTAACCAGCTCTTTAAACCAACTATTTTGACCTATAACAACTTGAAAACTACACTCTTCATTTGAACATACCCATTTCTTCCCAACTCTTATTAATTCACTTCCACACAATTTACAAGTATCCATGGGCCCTCCAGTTAATACTACAATGATATATTGATTTCCCCTTAAATATTAAATATATACTCTTAATCAATAAAATATAGGTATATAATTAACATATTATATACCTATATTTTATCATCTTAAATTCATAATCAAAATATTTACACACAAAATCAGAACCACCCGCTTTACGGGTGGTTCTGATTTATGTCTCCCGTATGTTATTTTCTCCCTATAGATTCTCCTCCTTTTTCTCTCCCCTATTACTTCATCTCCCTTACTTATTCTTCTCTTCCCCCTAACAGTTTTATCTTGTTAGGTCTCTCCAGGCGATAAATAGTTCAGCCACGACTTGTGGGTTTTGGCTGAGTTTGATGCGGGCTAGCATTTTGCGCACGTAGTTACAGTGTTCTAGCATGGCTTCGTTCAGCTTGTGTTTCACGTGGTGTGGGGCTTGGTACACCAAGATAGGTTTAAAGTCACCCACGTGAATGTAGCTCGTATCTGGATCAGGACCCTCGGTGACGATGTATTGATACGGTATCGCCACGTTAAAGAGTCCGTACACTACGTCCTTGCCGATGGGGCGCCGACATTTAATATGTCCAAAGGTCAGGTGAGGCCCATAGGTCTTAGGCGCCGTATAGCTGCTGCGCCGACCATCACTAGTCATGATATAATTCGGTCTCAAACCTTCTTGTAAGGCCAGCTCTCGCAGGATGGTACGAATTGGCAGATGTACCAATTCTTGACGACCGTCTACGAAATAGCACATCGTGCTGTCCCCGCCGCCAGGTTCGTAGGTAGGAATAAAACAAACAATATGATTCTTCGGATTCGTATAGATCAAATCCAAATTCTCTCCCTTAGATAGCCAAGTGGCCACCGCTACTGGTACTTCATTACATGTCATCATAGGAATTCTCTCCCCTCAACTTAGGAACATTCCTTTCAACAATACAATGAACACGTGTTCTGTGAAAGCAGATTCGCATGCTTTAATCTGCTGTTGGTTTAATTGTATATCACACTGTATAATTTGTAAATATATACATAAAACTATAGAAATTTATGTAAAATTAAAGACTTTATGATCTTGTAAAAGTAATATCTACCTATATGTGTCATTATTTTCTCATTTACATTGAGAATTGCATATTTTATGTATATCTGTTAATCGCGATTAATGTAATTATGCGAAAATCAGAATATAAATAAGAAATTAAATTATATTAACACATATTATTTAATACGAACTAGACTCTAATAGACTAACTCTTATATGCTTACACTACATATTCTAATCGATTCAGAGTTCTAAGAATCTCATATGTATATAACTCTAATACGTGTATAACTCTAATACGTGTATAACTCTAATGAATGTATAGCCCTATTGCATTCATACTTAATGTACTCGTAGTTTCTTAAAGTCTGTCGTCAAGTATCTACGCAGCTTCCGCAGGGCTCGTTCATGACGCCGTTGGATAGCTTGGCGGCTACAGTTCAATTCTTCGCTAACGGATACGAGGCTTTTACAATCACCGTACACGCGGCGTAATAGATCTTGTTGATCTGGAGATAATCTACCGAGAGCCCATACGAGGCGAGCCCGTAATCGTTGTTCCTCATCAGCCGTCATGATCATGTCTGCTATATTTTCTCCCGATGAGAAGATATCCATACCAATAGCTACCTCGCCATCATCGGTGATGCGGTCTGGTATATGAATTTCTCGATGATTACGCAATCGCTCTCGCTTCCAATACCGCATGTAGCCATATCTAACACCGGCTTTCACAAAGCCAGGGAACGGTACGGAGCCTTTTAGATCAAAGCTATAAATCGATTCTAATAGGATGGCCCATAGATAGCTCTCTAGGTCTTCACGGAACTCGCGGTTCCCCGTCTTATTCGTATAGTGTAAGATGAGTGGTCGATACCTACGACAGAGCTCAATTTGAGCCGCATCATGGCGTAGCTCATCAACGGACCAAGGCTGATAGCCAACAGTCTGTATTCGCATATTTGGATTTTGGCAAATCGACACGAGGCTCTTATCCGATAAAGACGTTAAGACCTGATGCCCGCAGATAAGAGTCTGTAATTTCAACTCCTCTGGCACCTTGTACTCTGGTTCCTTAGACGGTATCGTTTCAGATTCTACTTCCTTTGAAGAATACCTCTTAGAAAGTACTTCTTTGGAAGATGTTCCCTTTGAAGATATTTCCTCAGATTGTAAGCTTGCAGTTTTAATACAAGTTCGTTGTACTAACGGTTCTTCGTTTGTGTATAACATAAATCCCCTTTCCTGCCATGGCATAGCGCTTATCTACACAATAACGCGGAACGGGGATTTTGACAAATTGGCAATTCCTTAGAATTCCCACATATTCTATTACTATCTAGCATTAATTTCTATCCATTAAAAGACATATCTATACACCTAGATAGGTAATTGCTGAAAATAATACAAAAAAGACACCACAGAGGAAAAGTGATGTCTTTTTTAGAGGAATTAGTACTACCATTGGGTAATAGTACGTAAGTTACGATTACTGATATACACGTTAGGCGTAACGTATTCTGATGTTACAAGTAACTGTACAGGTAATCATATTTTAAATTGTCTGATTACATTGCAATACAGGAGGCTTCCACAAAGTCTTTGAGTTGCGGTTTTACGTAGGTTTGGTACACGTCTGCACCATTGCCACGGACGATGTCGCCCCAGTATTTATACACATAGCGATACCAGAAATGGAACATGCTATTTGTGAAGTGGTAGTCAGCGTATTTCGCTGGTCCACGGCTATTCGCTTGGATACGACCTACAAGGCCCATGGCCATCAAGTCGTTTAAGCGAGATGTAAAGGTGCCGCTTTTAATTTGGCTCGCTTGCAACAGCTCCACATAGTATGGTCTCTCTAGTGTAGCAAGTCCAGATAGGATCGCATTAGCACCGGTTATATTTTTCATATCTCGATGTAAGATATGCTGCGTTTCTTCAAAGAGTGCGCCCGATACAGAGAAGAACAAATTAATGATATTCGTATCGATGCTTTCACCATTATCAAAGTACTGCACATAGGCAGGCAAACCACCTGTTACAGCGAACACGGTACGCAAGTCATCCTTGGCATAGTGAAGGCCCAAGGATTTCATGTCCACCAAGGAGAACGGTTTCACCTCGAAATATTCCGACACATAGGGACCAATCAAGCTGCGATCGCCAATGATGCGGCCATCGAGTTGTTCTAACCCATTCGCCATCAAGATGATGTTCAAATGGCTCGTTTCTTTATAAGCATCTAACAAATCGCGCAAGTGTATAGGGAACTGAGGTACAGCCTCCACCAAGGAAGGGTAATCATCAATCACCACAGTCTGAGGCGTTTTTACACTGCTTTCAAATAGACCCTCAAAGGCCTCTTGCAAGCTAGTGATCGGTTCGAATTTATCCTGCCCATCGGTAGGAACAAAACGTGCCTCAAGAGCTCGATTCATATCGGCTACATGGATTGCTTCATTAGCCATGCGCCCCGCCAAGTATAGCGCCTTATGACGGCGTACAAGCTGGGACGCCACATAGGATTTACCACTGCGATGCGGACCATACACAACACACAAACTCATTTGATTCATCGCAATACGGGACTGGATACTCTCAATTATTTCAGCACGTCCCACAAAATTCATATACTCTCACCTCCAACATTCTATGGAGACTATTATATCATAAATTTAAAACAAATTTAAACTTATTTTCATATTATTAACATGACTTTTGATTATGTTAAATTTTTTACGCATAAAATACACTTATTTAATGGTTTACTTTTTACCCATACGTTTGTAAAAGTTCCTATATTTACTACATTTTATACAGGTGTAGTCCCAATATGACTATACAGAGGAAAGTATATAATCTATATTTTAAAATTATAAATCTCTTATCTAAAAAACTATATCCATAGTCAAATATCTATACAAAAAGACGTGCCTATCTAGGATAAGCACGTCTTGTAAATTTGTGTATTTGTGTATATGTATATCTGTATGTATATGTATATGTAATAGTTATGTTTATGGACGATACCTGGAGGGCGTTCCCAACATTATTGTTGCATTTGCGTTTGCATCTTCATGAGCAAAATATGCTTAACCGCATCATTGAGTCGATCGTTGGTAATCGTTCCATTCGCCACCGCTTGGGTTAATGCTCGATGGACCTCATCGATGTGAACGGTATCCGCATCAAGGAGGACGAGATCACTGCCCGCCACGATAGATTCTACCGCAAAGTCCCCTATTTTTTGGTTTGCTTGTAAGGCAGCTACATCGACACGGTCTGTCATAACCACCCCATTATAGCCAAGCTCATGTCGTAACCAGTCCGTAATGATTGCTTTAGAAGCACTGGCCAAGTGTGCATTATCGATAGCCGGAATTTGCACATGACTCATAACTAGCATGTACGTATTCGCCGTCGTCTGTGTAATGAGTCGTTTGAATACAGCCACATCCGTAGTATTGAGGTATGCTTTTGCGTCATTAGCAGTCTCAAAGGATGCGTCGCCAAGGCTCACCGTTGGGAAGTAGTTATAGCCGAACCACATTTGGTTGATTTGGTAACGCTCCGCCATGGCGAGGTCCATATGGCCTGCCCACGTAGGATCCGATGTATAGGACACATTCGGTACACCAAGGTTTGCATTCGGCCCCATGATGAGGTTGAATCCCATATCGTGCATTTCAATAGCCGACCGTGTCGCTAGATTGATGATCCGTTCCATCGGCAATTGGCCCCAACGATTTGGCTCTGGCAAACGCAAGAAACTTTCATTAGAACGCAACACCTTATCCCGATTAATCGCTATATATGGTGTTACCATGCTCGCCGTCGTAGCCGTTTGCATGATGTCATTTGTGAAAGCTTTCACTTGGTTTTTATTATTTAGATTTTCATTGGTTAGCATAACGCCGCTCACACGGTATTTCCTGATGACGTCCTTTTGAGACTGTCCTACCGTGCTGCCATGAAGGCTAATCATCATCAGCTGGCCTATCTTGTCCTCTTGAGACATAGCCCCGAGCCAGGTATTTACCTTCTCAGGGACAGGCTTGTCTGATTGCATGACGGCCCGATACGACACAGTGCGTACCTCTTCCTGCTCTGCCTGACTCTCATGCTGGCATCCCGCAGTACCGATGGCGGCGACAATCAAGGCCATGCCACATAGGGAACGCCGTAAAAACAAGTTCATCTCTCCACAAAACTCCTTGTAATACTCTCTTACATGTTACCTTTCTATATATTATACACTATATAATTCATCTTTTCCTCATGCAAAAACTACTTTTCTATACTAATTTATCATAATAAAGTTATAAAGTAGTAGTAATAATTAATATAAAAGGCAATTCATACATATAACATATATAAAACTATAAGAAGGTTATACATAAAAATCCTACGAATCGCATGTAAGATGACACTCAGTAGTCAATATCTACACAAGTATCAAGTCACTCATGACCCGTAGGATTTATTTCTGTTCAGTTAGTTACTCATATACCAGTCTAACCACGCCAATGTATCGATATATTCATCGCCAGAGTACATTTGAAACGACTCGTACTGAATAAATTAGCTAATTTGTAATGTTATTAGCCCTTATATTTAGGAGATGTTGGGCATGTTTCAGGTGTTACGTCTTTGCGATCACCAAGAACCGCGCTGCGGTCTGTGTAATGTGTATGCAAGAGTTCATGCGCCTTGTGGCCCAATGGTTCGCCTAAGAAATCTTTGTACAATGCTTGGATTTCTGGGTTTTCATAGGAAGCAACCCATTTGTAGTTCGCATCAGCTTCGTAAAGGCCGCCGATACGAGCTTCCTTAGTTTTCACAGCTTGAGGCAATTTAGTACGCGGTTGACCGCCGCCACCAATACAGCCACCTGGGCACGCCATAACTTCGATGAAGTCATAGTGTTTGTCACTGTCTTTCAATGCGTTAAGGAAGTCACGTGTATTTTTACCGCCATGTACTACGGCAACAGACAATGTAACGTCATCACCTAATTGAACAGTAGCCTCTTTAACGCCTTCCATACCACGAACGTCTTCGAGGTGTGTCAAAGCATATGGAGGTGGCTCTTTGTCAGTGATGAGCTTATACGCTGTACGCATAGCTGCTTCCATAACACCGCCAGTATTACCGAAGATGATAGATGCACCAGTTTCCATACCGATTAAGTCATCGAATTGGGACTCTTCAATAGCATTGAAGTCGAGGTTTTCCTCTTGGATCCAACGGATGAACTCGCGTGTGGTAATAGAAATATCTGTATCCATGCCAAGGGATTCATCATCATAGAAACGAGCCGCTGCATTTTCTTCTTCACGCTTTGTTTCTGCTTTTTTAGCAGTACAAGGGTTTACAGATACAGATACGATGTTGCTAGGATTAATGCCTTTTTTCTCAGCAAAGTATGTTTTAATCATAGCCGCTTCCATAGCGATACAAGAACGTGTGGAAGACAAGTTAGGAATCAATTCAGGGAAGTAGATTTCCGCAAAGCGTACCCACGCTGGGCAGCAGCTTGTAAATTGAGGAATTTGACCGCCAGTTTTAAGACGTTCTACAAGCTCAGATGCTTCTTCCATGATGGTTAAGTCAGCACCGAAGTTAGTGTCTACTACATAGTCTGCACCAAGTGCGCGCAAAGCACCAACCATTTTACCTTCAAGGAATGTACCTGGTTCGTAGCCAAAGCCTTCACCGATAGCTACGCGAACAGCTGGAGCTGTTTGAATAACTACGATTTTTTCAGGATCTGCAAGAGCTGCTTTCACCTTTTCAAGCTCGGATTTAGCATGCATGGAGTCGAATGGACATGCAGCCGCACATTGACCACAGTGGATACATACAGGCACATCGCCGTTTGCATCGAGATCGTAGTAGTCGAGTACGCTCATTACGTCCGCACAAGCACGACGGCATAACGTACAGTTTTTACACTTGGAAATGTCGTGATAAATGGATGGATTGTCGAGCGCAATCGGCACGCGTTTATCGATAAATTCGTATTGAGACATGAGGACCTCCTCTAACAAACTAAAACTATCAAACCTTTTGGGAAACATCGGCCAAACTACGGAGCACTGTGCTCAAGGCGTACTTCCACATCTTACCTCTAGTATACGCTATGGTGAAAGTTTATACTATGTAGAAATGTTACACTTTTGTGCAAAATTATGGTCAATCATCCCTCTCTAGATAACATAATATTGCCCATAACATTGTGAGTGACATTCTACATGATATTGTGGGTGAGTATATTTCAATAAGATTGAAATTACATAAATGCGTAATAATATTCCCATTGTACCACGAACGGGTAAATAATTCACCAACTTTTAGGGAATTAAAACAAAAGAAAAACGCGCGTCAATTTAAATAAAAACGTACATCAATTTAAATAAAAGAAAAAACGCACGCCCTCTAATGAGAACGTGCGTGTGTGAAGCTTTCACAAAGAATCATAACCCTCGAAGGATCAGATTATTTGTCACCCCAGATAAGTGTGTACACAGCGTATGCAGGAGTACCTTGTTCAACCTTACGCGTAGATTTGTTAGGTTGTTCTTCTTTCACAACATAACCTTGTGGGTTATAAAGAGTTACCTTAACGTCTTTTACTTCGCGTTTTTTGTGGTTGAACTCTTCAGTTACGATATAGTGGTAACCTTCGTAGTCCATAGCTTTGATGTCCAAAGTAGCTTTTTTGTCATCTTTTTTAACAGAATCGTTGTCGATAGACCAAGTGATACCATTGCTATCAGTACCTACAGTATACCAATTTGCCGCATCAACACTACCAATACCACCAATGAATAAAGCGCCTGCTGCCAAAACAGCTGCCAATGTTTTTTTCATATTTTTACCTCTCGAATTAAATACAAGAATATAAAATCTAGTATATTCGATAAAACTAAATATTTTATGAAAGACAAACGTACTCAATTATTAGAATATCTATTATAAACATTAAGACTTCACATAATAGGTAGACCGTCCTCCTCCTTTACGTTGAATATGGCCATCCTTCACAAGGGTACGTATAGTGCCTTCAATGGAACTATCACTGAGATTTGGACACCATTCTCTAATATCTTGCTTTGTAAAAGCCCCTAAATGTCTATCGATAGCTGCTTTCACCTGATCCATTGCTGAACCACTATTTGCCAGTATAGAACTGCGATCCTCAAAGTCATGATATGCGGCTAACAGCATTTGTAACCAATAGCGAATAAACGATATCGGGCAGGAACTTTCATCATACCAAGTATCACTAGACTCGCGTAAAGCAGCGTAATACATATCCTTATGTCTTGCAATCTTGGCCTCTAACGATACATATTTACCTACCATAAAGCCGCTACGATACAGCAATAATGTTGTTAACAAACGGCTCATACGTCCATTCCCGTCATTAAATGGGTGAATACATAAGAAATCATGTATAAAAATAGGAATAGCTAGAAGTGGCTCCACCTCTCCATTACCTACAACACGATTATATTCAGCACAAATCTGGTCGAGAGCCTCCGCCGTTTCATAAGGCGCTAGGGGAGTGAACAACACCTCTGTACGTCCATCGGGATAGGTAGCACTAATATAATTTTGTACACTCTTTAACTGTCCACCGCGGGCATTGAACTGGTAATTATACAAAATCTTGTGTAACTGCAAAATATGATTCCGAGACAAGGATATGGAATCATAACTTTCATGGATAACATTTAAGGCATCACGATATCCCATAATCTCCTGCTCATCCCGATTTCGAGGCGTAGTCTTATCAGCTACCAACTGCCGAAGACGCGTACTCGTCGTCACAATCCCTTCAATCGCATTCGACGCCTCTGTACTCTGTACCTTTGCCAACTCTACAAGAGAATCTAGTATAGCAGGACTCTGTGAAAGCAAAACCTCCTCCTTGCCATTCGCCCGATAAATCCCTGCGATAAGACTTAAAATATCCATATCCCACGACAAAGACTGAATCCGACCATACTCAAAACGACGCATACACACACCTCCATTTCCTTCTAATCCCTTATAAATAAATTATTCCCTTAAATTATACCATAATTTAAGGGAATAATTTATTTGGATACATTTAATTATACATGCAGAAAGGGTTCTATCTCTTTGAGACCGACTTAGGGCACTACTCCCAAACGCAGTTTTGGAAAGATTTCCTCATTAGGAAATGAGAAAACGGGTGGATATATCTCTAAGGGCGACTTAGGTCACTATGGAGACCGAAGAGATATATCCACCCGTTCATAACCGAAGAGGAAATTTACCAAATCAAGTGATACACGCGATCTAGATTACTTCCTTCTTGTATTTGTACTTTTGTATTTGCCAATGTTTCAGAGCCAATCATATAGCCTTGTGGGTTATAGGCAGTCACATCTATGAGCTGTACTGTTTTGTCAGCACGGTTGAATGTCATTGTGTAAATGGAGTGATCTCCATTTGGATCTACAATCTTCAATCGCAATGTAGCACGAGCATCGTTTTTATCAACAGAGTCATTGTCGATATAACCAGTACGACCATATTGATCCGTATCAAGAGTATACCAACTTTCAGCATGAGACACGCCCACACCAGCACTGAATAACAAACCGGCTACCGCTAAACAAGCAAACCATTTTTTCATAACTATTCTCTCCTGACTATAAAATTCAAATAACTATGCAATCTGCATACCATAAATTCCCTACGCCTTCATTATAACACTAGAACTGTATATTACTAATAAAAACTCTATAAACTGCATAATTAATATAAATCTATTAAGGACGATGTGCTGAGTCCTATGGGCTTTGATAATATAACGTATTTGATGACTGATATTCGCGCTGTAAGGTCAACAAAACATAGAAAGCCCCGAACTGTTCTGAAAACGACTTCGGTCACTATGGAGGCTTTCAGGATAGTTCGGGGCCAAATACGTTCTGAGTATCTAAATAAACAGAGCGACTATAAGCTTCTATTAAATTGTTGGATTATTTACCCCATAGGGCCTTCATAACTTCCGCCCCCATGGTATCATCTTCAATTTTTGTAGGTTTTTGTGCTTCTTTGCTGGACAATAACGCTACGCCTGCAGCGCTGTATACTGTTGTATCAAGTTCTGTCCATGTTTTTTCTTTACGGTCAATGCGTACTGTGTAGATGTATGTGAAACCTTCTACATTGTTGATTTTAACAAGTACTGTTGCCGCATCATCTGTTTTGTATACAGATGCATTATCGATGAACCATGCTGCATCGTCAGCATCAGCATCGATATAGTACCAATCAGCAGCACTAGCTTGACCAAAGCCGCCTAAGAATAAAACCCCTGCTGCAAACATAGCAGCTAACCATTTTTTCATATCTAAACTCCTTAACGCTAGAGACGACCATCTAAGATGGCCGCCCATAGTTTCTTACATATACTATTAATACAAATTATTCTGCTTCTTCGTCTTCGATTTCAGCACCTGGAATAACAGCAATACTAGCTACTTTATCACCTTCGTCGAGGTTTTGTGTTTTCACACCAGAAATAGCTTTGCCTTTCTTCACAGCAATATCGTTCATGTTGAAGCGGATGATTTTGCCTTGTTCAGAGATGAGCATAACTTCATCATCGTTATGAACAACCTCTACAGCAACTACGTCGCCTGTTTTGTTCGTAATCTTGAAGTTCTTAGAGCCTTTACCACCGCGTTTTTGCAATGTGTAAGCTTCCGCATCATTGCGTTTACCGAAACCTTCTTCGGAGATCGTAAACACTTGAGCTTCACTTTCATCAGCATTAAGAACACCAGCACCTACAACCACGTCGCCCGCATTGAGTTTAATGCCACGCACGCCGTGAGCCGCACGTTTCATAAGACGAACATCGCTTTCACTGAAACGAATAGCGATACCCAATTTAGTACCGATCAAGATATCTTGGTTGCCAGTCGTTACGCTAACGGAAATCAAGCGATCCCCTTCGTCGAGGTTGATAGCGTTGAGACCAGAACGACGGATGTTGCGGTATTCTTCGATAGCTGTACGTTTTACAACGCCGAACTCAGTAACCATGAATAAGTTTACATCTTCATGGATACGTTCAAGGTCAATCATAGTTGTAACAGATTCGCCGACAGCAAGTGGCAATACATTAACCATAGCGGTACCGCGAGAGTTACGGGAACCTGCTTCTGGCACTTCGTATGCTTTGAGGCGATATGTACGGCCAGTGGACGTGAAGAACAACAATGTATTATGCGTACGAACATGCATAATTTGCGTTACATAATCGTCTTCCTTCGTCTTCATGCCGATAACGCCAGCGCCACCTTTATGTTGGTTGCGATATACGTTCGCGTTCATGCGTTTGATATAACCTTGTTTAGTCAAGGTAATAACCATCTCTTCGTCAGCGATGAGGTCTTCTACATCAAGGTCGGACGTATCGATTGTGATTTCAGAACGACGAGGATCGCCGTATTTCTTCTTCATATCTTCTAGTTCTTCTTTGATGATTTGACGTTGACGCGCTTCGCTAGCCAAGATAGCTTTCAAATCTTCGATCAATGCCAACAATTCCTTGTATTCTTCTTCGATTTTTTCGCGTTCCAAGCCTGTTAAACGGCGTAGACGCATGTCGAGGATGGCTACTGCTTGTTTTTCTGAAAGCCCGAATTTTTGCATCAATGCGTTACGTGCGATTTCGTCAGTTTGGGAACTGCGGATTGTAGCGATAACTTCATCGATGTGGTCGAGAGCGATTAACAAGCCTTCCAAGATGTGAGCACGCGCTTCGGCTTTGTTAAGCTCGAATTGAGTACGGCGTACGATAACATCGAGGCGGTGATCTAAGTAGTAACCCAATACTTCTTTCAAATTCAATACGCGAGGATGACCATCCACGAGGGCTAGCATAATCACGCCGAAAGATTCTTGAAGTTGAGTGTGTTTATATAATTTGTTAAGAACGATATCTGGTTGCACATCAGCGCGCAATTCGATAACGATGCGCATACCTTGACGGTCAGATTCGTCGCGAAGTGCTGTGATGCCATCAATAACCTTGTCACGGCTCAAGTTCGCAATCGTTTCGATAACGCGAGCCTTGTTAACTTGGTATGGAATCTCAGTCACTACGATTTTATGCTTGCCCTTCGCCATTTCTTCAATGGTTGCACGAGCACGCATTTTTACGCTACCACGACCTGTAGAGTACGCTTTTTTAATGCCTTCCCGGCCCAAAATGAGCGCCCCTGTCGGGAAGTCTGGACCTTTGATTTGTGTCATCAATTCTTCCACAGTTACATCTGGGTTATCGATGAGCATAGTAAGGCCATTACATACTTCGTTAAGGTTGTGCGGTGGAATATTTGTCGCCATCCCTACGGCAATACCGCTGGAACCATTGATGAGAAGATTTGGGATCTTCGCTGGCAATACTGTTGGTTCTTGCAAGCTTTCATCATAGTTCGGCATGAAATCAACAGTTTCCTTGTCGATATCAGCAAGCATTTCTTGAGTAATTTTTGCCATACGTACTTCGGTATAACGCATCGCAGCGGCACTATCGCCGTCGATGGAACCAAAGTTACCGTGACCGTCTACCAAGAGATAGCGCGTATTAAAATCTTGCGCCAAACGTACAGTAGCGTCGTAAACGGAGCTATCACCATGAGGATGGTACTTACCAAGTACGTCACCGACGATACGAGCGGATTTCTTGTACGGTTTATTTGGCGTCATGCCTGTTTCGTGCATCGCGTACAAAATACGACGATGAACTGGTTTCAAGCCATCACGCACATCTGGAAGAGCACGCATTACGATTACGGACATCGCATAATCGATATAAGCGTTCTTCATTTCTTTATCAATCTGAACGGGATGAATATTCCCGTGGGACCATTGTTGGTCTGCCACAATCTCACCTCATTTTACTAACACTGATTACAATTCATCATATTATTATAGCATTTTTAAGGGCTAAAGGCTAATTTTATAGGTACTGTATTTTTGTGAAAGCCACTTTCACCTGCGCCTGCAATCAAAGAACTGTATTATTTAGCGTGCATGACGTATCATATCTTCCAAGATCTTAACAAAGTCTCGTTCTACAGCTGAAGTATCCTTACCTGTACTACCAATGCCTGTTAGCATGGTTTCTTTCCAATCATTTTTTGCCATAAATCGAAAGGAGATCAAATACTTAGCTTTTGTTTTGTCCGCTTCTCCTTTTGGTAAATAATAAAAGCCTACGCTTCTATCAGAACGAGGGTGCAATAACGCTGGGTTGTCTTGCGGTTTATACTGGCTATATATGAATTTCATAAAGGTTAGAACATCTTCACCCTTTACAGACTTATCTACAAAGATAATCTCATCGGACCTGAATAGGGGTATCTTATTAGTGCCAGCGACACGTGTCGCTTTAGATTTAGCTAGTTCCAAACCTTCCTCATGAGTAGCCATCCGCATACCATATTGCTTAGCACGCTCCACCAAAGAAGAGTTCAAATGAACTAGATACGCCTGTGAATACGCAAAATCCGCATCATTTTTTCGCTCGCCACCAGGGGCCGGCAATGTTGGCCACTTGACTACAGAATTTGTAGTAAAGGAAATACCATTACTTTCATCATAAAAAACATACACATTTCGCTGGAAGGGTTTCTCCTTCTCCACTACCGCTGATTGTAAAACTAGGCGAGGATGCACAACCGCAAACTCCTTCTCCACGATAGCCTTGATATCCTCTGGCGTGGCAGGATCACCATTTTCCGTAGTCCAAATGAAAGAGCACCCACTCAACACAACGCTACAAATACACACCAAAACCAACAACACAAACCTAACAAATAAAAGCATACACAACTACACCTCTCTCTCCATTTAGTAGCTTTAGAATGAATATGCTGGTATGACTATAGATAGGATTAGATTATTATTGATGGGACATCTTTATAGCTAGTGTTTTAAAAAGTGCTATTACCTATTGATAAGTGACTTAGGTCACTATGGAGCGAAGAGATAGGTGATAGCACTTTTTAACTAATTAAGCATATAGTTCTCGGGCCCCATCAATAATAATTACCTATAAATTAGTTCATCTAGCATATTCATTCTATAATGCTCCACTACATCCATAAACCCCTTATTATGTATCGGATTTTCCGTCATCCCAAATAGGTGGCTTTTACAGTCACAGTCAGAGGATCCAAATTTAGGCACGTCCCATTCGGCAACGCCACGGACCGCATCAGCGAGAGCACATTCCGCATCATCTAGGCTAGTTCGAATCGGCAGGCCTGCTATCATTTCGCAGTGACCGCGGAAGTAGTCTAGATGCCAGTGCATTTTCTTCCGTTTTCGTTTATGGCGCTCAATGCGTTTCGTTAAATTCGCCTTCGCAGAGCCTACGTACATATAGTAACCCGCCTTGAAATGCATCATCCCTTTAGAACCGACCTCAAGGTCTAAATCATGGTCGAGATGCATGACCATCACGTACACGCCGCTATCGTGAGCCTCTGTGTCGAGGATGCTACTCGGATAGGAACATTCATGAGTTACAGTAGGCATGGTGAAAGTCTCATCCCACGCCACAGCAACGGCTTTCCAGTCTAAAGAAGGGGCTACCTCTTTAAAGGTTTTAGCAAACTCTAAATCTGTATGGTAGTCTGGCAAGAACCACTGTGCTTTGTCCCATTGTACGAGGAATAAAACCCCTGTGTGGTAGCCTTCGTTTTGCAATTCTTTTAAATGTAATAAATGCTTGCGCCCTCGCTCCGTAATGGCATCAGGGAACATGGCACCAGTCTTGGAGAATAGCGTACAAGACTTAACCTCTAACAAGAACTCATGGCTTTTATCATTGGTGAGAAGCAAGTCAAAACGTGATGATGTGCCATGTAACTTAACCGTATACTCCCGTCTTACAACGCGCCACTCCTCCCAGCCAGGAATGAGTTTATTTTCGATCAAATGCTGCGCTACATCATTGCTGTAGTTTGTATCGAGCATAATCACTACGCCATCGCGCTCGATGCCTACCACGCGATATTTCGTTTTTGCATCAGGTTTATCGTGAGGCACGATGTACATCGTTACACCGGTGAACAAGAGCTCCCACATGCGACCAGGATTTGGCAAATGAGCGAGCACACTTTCACCATTCAAATCTAAGGTCACCACAAAACGGTTCGGGCGACCTGTATATTTCGCTTTTAAAATTGTATCGTAAAGGACTTTCATTGGTACTCCTACATCAAGAATATTCTATGTATCTATTATACGCTATTTTGTTACAGGATGAGAGTCCTATGGATTGTGCTTTGAAAGTTCTTACAAATTGCATGATGAAAGACCTAAGAACAGCATAAGAAGTAACACCTTAAATTTTTACAAAATCTGAATTAATAATTCACCACAGTTACAGGATCATTGTTACGGTATTTGCGATTACTACGTTGATAATCTCGTTCTACCAAGTTATGTAGGGCTTCTCCTAATAACTTCCAAAAACCAACAGTATCTTCCGTTGGTATGCCAAGAACAATAGAACTTCCTTTGGAATACGTAATACATGTGGAGGTTATATTATCAAGAATTGGCAAATATACAATAATGACACCACATGCTGCTAACATGTCTTTTAGAGGTTCTTTCACACCAATTAAAGGCTCACTAGAAAGATCTTTAATTTTTGGTATAAACTTTCTTAGCAACTCTGCATCATAAGAATTTACCTCTACAAAACGCGCCTGTTCTTTCGTGATTTGTACCAATGTATAAATCGCACTCTTTTTAGCTGGCTCCATATCCTTAATATTTTCATATACTAAGGGCATAACCATTTCATTATCTACATTTTTTAAAGAAGCTACCTCAAAAAACTTTTGTAAATTATTAACCTGCTCCGCTGCCTTTTTTGTTTCTGGCACTATACCTAAACGCGCAAGTTTGGCATAACCAAAGGGCTTAGCAAAGTTAATTTCTTCATCAATAGAGTTCTCATACTCTACTTTTAATATCTTCTCTCTGTAATTAGCTTCTAATCCATTCCAAAAACTAGCCTCTACACCAAACACCCGTTCAAGACGCATTGCTACAGCCTGTGTTAGTGGAACTTCACCATTAATGAGCTTACTGATGTGCTTCTCACTCATATCCATTCGTGTAGCTAATTCTTTTTGCGTCATATGCCTATCTTCTAAAACCTCTTTTATTGTCATTCCAGGCGGTATAGCAATAAAAGTTTTACTCTCATATATCTTCATAGGTATATCTCCTATACTAATGATAATCAATAATTTCTTGAATCTCTACTACGTGAAACGTTCCATCAATATGTCACCGACTCTCTCAAATCATAGTGAATGGTTGATACAATATAAATGGCCATTTATAATAATTTACCTAGTAGGTTAATTCTATTATACTCCCTCAAATACAAACGTAAATATACAATTTACCAATTAGGTAAATTATTTTATAATATCTAGTATTATAAATCATATATGCTATTAATAATTAATATTGAAATTTTTCATTTTTGTAGCTTAGATTACATTATTACGTGTTAAAATAGTTTATACTAGGAACATCAGGTCAGTATTTAATACCCGTACTGATCGTTACGCCGGGTTTTGGTGAGGCATCGCCTAGTTGATCTCATCACGCTGTACGTATACGTGCGAAGCTTTCACAAAACCCAACGGCGTATATAGATTACATATAAAGAATTACATAGATTAACTAAGTAGTTTAGGCCACTATTCTCCGCAGAGAGGGCTCGAGAAAGGATTTACAATGGCACAAATCGCAGCAAATTTACAACGCATTAAAAACGGCCAACGCCGTTATGCAATTACACCTCGCATTCCTGGAGGTTTCATTCAACCTGAACAATTACAAAAATATATCGACGTAGCCAATGAGTTCGGCGCCGTTCTTAAATTGACTGGCAGCCAACGCATTATGATTACGAATTTGAAAGCAGAAGACGTAGATAAAGCTTGGGAAATGCTCGGCATGGAGCCAGCGTACACTGTTTCTAACCGCGTGCGCAGCGTAAAAATCTGCCCAGGTACTACATTCTGTAAACGTGCTAAACAAGATAGCGTACATCTTGGCATGCAAATCGAGCGCAAATATTTGTCTCAAGAAATGCCAAGCAAAATGAAAATCGGCGTGTCCGGTTGTCTTAACTCTTGTACTGAAAGCCGCATGAAAGATGTTGGTATCATCGGTACTGTAGAAGGTTGGAATGTGTACGCTGGCGGTAGCGGCGGCGCGCATCCACGCATCGGCGACCTTATCGCAGAAGTAACAACTGAAAAAGAAGCTCTTGCATTAGTAGATCGAATTATCGCATACTATAAAGAAAACGCACAAATTGAACGTATGGGCGAATTCATTGACCGCATTGGTTTAGAGGCTTTCAAAGCAGCTGTATTGGGCGACCTCGAAGGTGCTCCAGCTGAAAGCAAATCTGATGAACCAGCTGTGTTCTTGCCTGGTCATGGTAACGATCCTGAACCAGAAGCACCACGCCTCGAAGCAGGTGCTCCTATCACACCAGACACAATCATTCGCGACATCGTGGATACATATCCAAATGTGGTGCCTGTATTACAAAGCATCGGCATGGGTTGCCTTGGTTGCCCATCTTCTACAGCTGAACCATTGTGGCAAGCTGCAGAAATCCACGGTGTTAATGTATACGATTTAGTTCAAAAATTAGAAACTGCACGAAAAGGAGCTTAATATGTCCGCATTCTTAGGTCACATCCATTACTGGTTATATCGTAAAATTCAATTGCTCGTTGAGCGTGAAAACTTGATTTTAGAAAAAACAACTAAGGTTGTTGATGATTTGGCAGAGGAATTACATTCCATTTCCGTAGATACATACGGCGAGCCAATCAACCCTAGTATTCCACTAGAAAATATCATTGACCATGGCAATATCCATGGCTGGTTGTCCAACCAAATCAACATCGCTTCCGTTCGCGAAGCAGCTTTCATCAAAGATTTGCTCGACACTAACTCCGGCGATGAAGCCGTACATGTAGTAACAGCTATTCTTGATGCATTCGCAGTACAAGGTCAAGCTTGTGGCGTTGTGGCGCAAGACAGTCTTGAGGAACACACTGCACCTGCTATTTACAATGCACTTCAAAACTTCTATGTAAACGGCATGCCTTGTGATGGTGGTGACCAAGTTGTTTCTGAAAGCCCAGATGAATTTACATGGGTTGGGGATCACAGATTACAAGCAGGCTACTGGCGTACAGCGGGCGTTGACCCTAAGTTCATGGCATTGGCGTACCAAACATGGTTTGAAGCCTTTGTAAAAGCGGTAGATCCAAACTTTGAACTTGTAACGACTGAAGAAAACGGCACACGTTTATACTCCATTCGTAAAAAATAATAAAGTATCTACTCTCAGATATATGTACCAAAAAACGAGTGTTTACATGCGCTCGTTTTTTCTTGCCTAATATTTGGTTATTTAAGTTTTCTATATATTTCTTCCCTATTTTTGCAAAACTGTAGCTATAGGCACAGCATTGATAAGTAATATCATTTATAATATAACCATAAGATAAATACATCCTATTATGTATTAACACATCGTATTAAGTATAAACATAAGCTTTCAAAATAAAAGCTAGAATTAGGAGGTCTATTATGGCAGGCACAGTTAATCAAGAATTAGGTTTATTATTCCAAGGTCCTAACTATGTAATCGTTAAAAAAGGCGGCAAAGCTGGCGAAAAGGTTGAAAAACACAACCATCCAGAAGCTAACGTAATCTTTACAGTAGTTAAAGGTAAAGTACAAGTATTCCTTAACGAAACTGAAGAACACGTACTTGTTCCAGGCCAAGTATTAGAATTCAACGGCGACAACTACATTCAAGCTACACTTGTAGAAGACAGCGAATTTGTTGTAAACCTTATTCATAAACCTGAATAAAAACTAGTTTAAACATAAACCCTATAAGAAAAGGCGGTTAATCATTTGAGATTAACCGCCTTTTTTATGGAGCTTACATTTTGTAGAGCTTAAAAGGAATTATATATTGTTAGCTCACTTAGATCAGACCGTTTTGTATGGCCCGGTGCAGGTGCGCAGTCTGGATGAGGATATCCAATAGGAAAGATAGCTACAGGAATGATAGTATCCGGTAAATTATAAGCCGTACGCACTTTAGCGGGATCAAAATGAGCAATCCATGTTGTACCAAGGCCCATATCTGCGACTTGGAACATAATATGAGAGCCTACAATACTAGCGTCTACAGTGCCTAAATCCGCATCATCGTACTCTCGTTTCCAGCTTACCTTATTATCGTAACAAACAATAATAGCCAACGGCGCATTAAAATGACCATTTGTGCAGTCTTTTAACTTATTAAGACTATCTGCTGTATTTAATACAAGTAGTCGTTGTGGCTGATAATTATGAGCTGTAGGCGCTAATCTTGCTGCCGCTAAGATACTATCTACCTTCTCCTGCTCTACAGGTTTCGTATCAAATTTTCGAACCAAATACCGTTCTGTGGCTAATGCTTTAAAATCCTTCATTAGATCTCACTCCTTAGTTGAAATAAGCTAATATATTTTAAAGAAAATTCCGATATAATTCTTATAGTATATAAATTCGCTATATAGATAAAAAAGTCCTATCATAAAGAAGTCCTATCAAAGACCTCAAAAGAAAGCTCCTCTATACAACCAAAAAGCCCCTTATCTGAAACCAGACAAGGGGCCATTGTTATATATTATTTTTTAAGACGGCTAATTACTTCGTTAGTAATGTTTTCGATTTTGCTATTAGCGTCAGCCGCACGGATTGTGTATGGATCATCCAATACTACATCCATTTTTTTCTCAACGCGAATGGATTCAACAGCATTGTGAATTGCTTGCATCATAGGTTGAGCAATTTTGTTGATTTCTTCGTTTTCTTTTTGAAGCAATGGAGCTACGGATTTGTTGAATTCAGCTTCTGCTTGAGTTTGATCTTGAATTTTTTCAATTTCTTGTACTTTTTTCTCAATTTGTGGACGGTATTGAGCGTCTACTTGTTGCATTTTCATATCTAATGCACCATAGCCAGGGTAGCTATTTACTACTTGGCTCATATTTACTAAGCCAATGTTAGCAGCACTTGCTACTGCAGCAGTAGCAGACATAGCACCAACGATAGCTAAGGTAGTTAATTTTTTAGATAATTTCATCTGAAATCCTCCTCGAAATAAAAGTGTCACTATACAATCCAATAGTGTACTATTTTTACTATAACAAATCTCGCTAACTTTCACAAGACTATGTTACATAGCATAATAAAGCCCTATGAACTGCTTATGAAAGTCTATAGAAGTTAAAATAATACCCACAGGCATGCCCTGAAGCTATAATCGCAGTCGTTACGGACATATTCAGAGCACACATGTGGGTATTACGGCTTTCACCTAGTATTTATAATTCGTCACCGAATTATTGTTCATCGTTCAAATAAATGTATTTATCGGATTTCAATTTGGACACGAGGTCAGGCACCAAACCGATAAGACGGTCGAAGCTGCTGCTGTAAGGGTTACCTTTAATGTTGAACAACTCGATGCGTTCGCCTTTAATAACGAGGATAGCACTTGGTTCCATTTTGGCACCGCCGCCACCGCCACCACATTCGTGGTTTTTGTTAGCAGTGTTGTGGTTTGTACCAGTACCGAAACCAAATGTTACGTCTACGAATGGAACAAGTGTAGTATCCCCGATTTGCACAGCTTCGCCTACTACAGTTTCCACTTTAATCATATTTTTGAATTTCTCGAATAGGACTTCCAAATTCTCTTTTACATTACTGTTCTCCATCACAGTACCTCCGCTTTTTGTGAAAGTATCATTGCTATATTAGCTCATGTACTTAGTTGACTTAATATATCCTTACGCTGTTTGACCTTGTTCGGCTTTCAGCTTTTCTAACTGCTTTGCTTCCTTCCGTTTAACCCAGAAGACGCGAGCACCTTCGCCCAATAGGGAACGCATTGGTTTAGATAGTAAAAATCTTGTGCCATGCCAAGCCATCACAGCTAAAATGATGCGACCTTTAATGTGACCGCTACCTTCACCTGCCCAATTTACATAATCGAGCTCGATGTTCTCAGCTTGTTCTGGCCAAATGCTATATAGCATAGATGCAATAATCCCCATGCGATATGGGTCACCGATACCAAATCGACCTTCTATAGCCACATCGCGTGGTTTAGAGTGGTCATAGCATCGTTTTGAAACAAGGAATAACTGGTGCCACAATTCTGTATTTGTTACATGTTTCATGAACCAGAATGTAGGAATTTTAGACTTAAATGATGCCACTGGATCATTTGGATCTGGCTTTTCAAAACGTTGTTTCACCGTCGTTTTGAGGTCATTCACCTTCGTAAATACCTTTTCCTTAATGGAACCGTCACTGTTAAAAGTAACGCGGCTCACTGTTTCATCATCGCTTTGAATATGAGATGTTGGATCTTGCTGAATGGAGTCATACCGATCAGCACGAGCCTGTGCATCCATATCCTTAGAAGCTTGTTCAGGACGTTCTATGCGTTCATTCGGCTTTTGAGAAGTCCCAGCCCCTGGCGCTTCTTCATCACTAAAGGTAGCGTCAGAACGCTGAGCACTCTTCAAATCATCAAAGCTAGTACCACTAGAGCTTGCAGAAGGACCTTGTCCGCCCCCTTGCATCGCCTTGGCGAAGGCTTCCGATTGCGACATGTCGCCATCGTCGTCCATCACCTTTTGGTATTCTTCTTCTACGCGATTTTCAAGCCATTCTTCATAATCTTTCACAGGACCAATCTTGAGCATGCCCAAAATGTATAATTCCTTAAAAAATGGTTTGTCCTGTAAATACGCTAGATGCAGTGAAAATACACGCCACAGCCATTTGACGCGCACCTCGCCACGATATGGCGATCGTCCGTTGATTTCGATGCTATATGTGATTGGTGTCAGTAGGATAATCAAGATGAGTGCTGCAATGATGGCCACAATAACGAGGGCCACAATAGCCACTGTACTCAACCACATCACCTCCTTAGGTGTACCTATGATTAGTTTTCAATACCTTTTCGAGCCATTACGCCTTGAAGGTAGTAATGTTTGACCTCTTTCATTTCCGTTACAAGGTCTGCCTCATCGATTAATTCTTGAGGAGCCCCACGGCCCGTAAATACGAGTTCCGTTTCTGGATGACGAGCATCGAGCAAAGCCTTTGTTTTATCCCATGTAATGAGTTCAAAGAAGAGCGCCATATTGTATTCATCAAGAACCACGAGATCGTATTCACCACTGCTGATAGCAGCTAGTGCACGTTCGTAGCCTTTTTCGATGAGCGCTACATAATCCTTTGGCGGATTGCCAGATTCAAAGACAACGACTTCATCGCCCCATTTAGCGAGTTCATCCTTGCTCTTCATCCCTTCTTTGATGATAAAGAATGGCTTGCCCACGGTTTCTAAGGTTAAATTCTTTAAGGTAGGTAAAATAGTATGTTCACTATATACTTTAGATTTCATAAATTGCAAAAAGAGGACTTTCTTGCCAGCGCCGATGGCACGGATGGCTAGACCAATAGCAGCGGTCGTTTTGCCCTTGCCTTCGCCGGTATAAACTTGTACATAGGCCTTCATAGATATACCTCCGTTCATATACTTTTATTTTACAATATATATATACAAAAGAAAAGAAAAAGAACTTGCTATTAGTGCATTTGCACGCATAACAAGTTCTTTTTCCTATGAATTATGTTTTATGTTACCTATATTCTGTTTTATATTACGTATATCATACTAATTTTACATGTATCGTATTGGTCTCACCTATTTAGTTACTAATTGGTAAGAAGATCATAGGGTCTGTAGGAGAGCCATTGAGGCGTACCTCATAGTGAACGTGGGCGCCTGTACTTTTACCAGTACTACCCATCAAGGCAATTGTTTGACCTTGTTTTACGCTCATACCAACCGTTACCAATACAGCACTATTATGACCATACCGTGTTACGAAGCCATTACCATGGTCGATTTCAACAAGATTACCGTAACCGCCCTCTGTATAACCGGCAAAGGTTACAACGCCAGCAGCAGTAGCCACGATTGGTGTACCATAGTCATCCGCAATATCTACCCCTTCATGGAACGCACCGATAGCGCCCGTTACAGGGTCCACACGGCTACCAAATGGAGAGGTAATAACGCCCTTGCTTGGCCAGATACTTGGTGTAGTGTTATTCGTAACACCACCAGAGCCAGCGGAGAAGTTGATGGATTGCATAGCCATAAGGTCTTGCGCACCACCATCGCGAAGGATATTACGCATTGTATAGAAGCTAACTAACAATTTTTGTGCGTCCTTATCCATTTTGGATAGACGCGCTGATAATTGTGCCGCCGTCAGCGTCTTTACTTCGCTTTCATCAGCGGCTGGCTGCTTTGGGTCGCTACCGTCCCCGCCACCTTGAGATGGTGTGCCAGATTCAGCGCCCTTAAGCATTTGCTTATTTTCTTCGCTAATTTGATTTAAATTTTGGATTTTCTTATCTAGAACATCTGTCTTTTGTTGTAATAATTTCAGCTGTTCCGATTGCAATTGTGTCTGTTGACGTAATTGCATCACCTCAACTTGGCGCACGATGCCCCAAATGCCGAGAACCAATGCTGCGATGATTAAGATAGAGCCAACAACGGCTGCTATTTTCGCCTGCTTGGTTGTTAATGTCAATATGCAGTTGTCACCATTTCTTTCAACTTTATTTGAAATAAATGCCGGTACTTTCAATACAAACCTTCCTTATTTAGAAACGATGGCGCTCGTTAACGCTTCCTCATTGGTGCGTTCGCCCAACGCTTCGTTCAAACTCTCTAATTCTTCTTGTGAAAGACTTACGAGACTTTTACCTTTCACAATGGGTTTACTAAAAATACGGGATTCATTACGACCGTAAATACTGGAGATACAGATGCCGTTATTGTTGCCGTCAAGCAATGTAAGCGCAAAGGACAAATCATTACCGATATTTTCAAAGGCGTTATATTTAATAAAGCCAATTTTTTGTATCGTATTGCTTTGAATATTGCGGATCGCCGCTTGCTCGGTCATCATAGTCTCAAGACCCTTCGCAGCATCGCGAATTTCGCTAACCTCTACAGATAATTTACGTTCTAGGCTCGCACCATTGTCCCCTTGCATAAAGAAATCGTATTTCTTTTTAAGACTCCCTAAGCGAATGTGCAAGATGACACAATACACTAACAACGCTATAACAAGGACGATGGTTGCCATGCCAATCCACGGTTGAATCGATTCGAACATGTATATTCCTTCCTATACAATCATTCAAACTCCAACACTTAATTATACCATTATTATTGTGAAAGTTAAATGACTGCATACAATTTAATTTAATATATCTAATATAGATAACGATACCTATATAGTAATTTATATAAAAGTATGTAATGCTGTATCTCAATCCATGTATTAGATACATATTACAATACTATTTATTAGCCCTCTAATTCGTCAACAAATGGGCTTATCGCTCGTTCTAGTATACCATGTAGAGCGGCTATGAGTACACCGTAATTTACGATTGATGTGCCTTGTACAACGGCACATTCAATGCGTCGTAATACCTCGCGGCGTGTGAGCATACAAGCACCACAGTGGATGATTAAATCATACTGAGATACATCTTTTGGGAAGGCTCCCCCACTCGTAAATTCTAGCTGTAAATCTGTATGCCCTTGCTTTTTAAGAAGATTAGGAATCTTAACAGTTCCAATATCATCGCATTGACGGCGATGTGTACAGCCTTCGCTGATAAGCACCTTAGAGCCTGCTTTCAAATTCTTAATTGCCTCTACACCAGCTACTAAGTCCTGTAATTTTCCTTTAAAGCGGGCCATCAAGATAGAGAACGACGTCAACGGAATTGTATTAGGTGTTAACTCATCAACTCGATCAAAGGCTTGAGAGTCACAGATAACCATCTTAGGTGGGTTCTTAAGAGAGTTAATCATAGCCGGTAATTCTTCTGTTTGGCACACTAACGCTAATCCTTTGTAATCAAGAATTTCTCGAATGGTTTGTACCTGTGGCAAGATAAGGCGCCCTTTCGGAGCTGCGCTATCAATAGGACAAACAAGAATGATAGTATCCCCCTCTTCTACTAAGCCCTGTAATAGAGTTTGTTCACCTTCTACATCAAGTGGTGTTAATCCGCCCAGAAGATCGAGTAATTCTAAGCGTTTAGTCTTAGATGTAAAATCAGCGGACCCAATTACGGTAGCTAAATCAGATAATCCCTTATGAGTTTCAACATAAGCAGATGCATCTACTTTATTTTCTTCTTTATTTTCTGCATTAATTTCATTAATAAATAATGCAATAGGCACATTATTTTGTTTTAAAAGCCCTAACCAGTGCATATCATCAGCAGTTGGTTCTTCATCGGTACGAAGTACATAAACAGCAAGGTTAATCTTCTTCACAACCTCTTCTGTTTTCTCCATCCGCAATGTACCTAATTCAGTTGTATCGTCTATACCAGCTGTATCGGTAATAACTACAGGTCCTAGTGGTAAAATCTCCATAGATTTGCTCACAGGATCTGTCGTTGTCCCTGCCACCTCAGATACGAGGGATACAGGCTGATCAGTTAACATATTAATCAATGTAGACTTACCAGCATTACAACGACCAAAAAAGCCAATATGCACGCGGTTTGCTTTAGGTGTTTGTTCCATAGTCTATCCTTGTTACTTAACATAACAGTAAAAGCGCAGCCCGTAGACTACGCTTTCACCGTGGATTGTAAATTGTATTTACATTATACAGAATTGTTATCGATTTGTCATTACTAAATTTACATAATTCGATATCAAATTTAGTATACCAATTATGTTATTTAATTAAAAATCCACTATATATAGTAATTACGTAGTAATAAAGAGTATATAGTTATGCATTGTAATTGCTATTACTATTACTATTGCTAAAGAATTAAACTCTAAATTCTACAGTTTCCGTATCATCTGTATGCTCTTGACCATCCATATAAGCAATGAGTCGTTCTAATTCTGCTTCAGAGGAAAAGGCAATTTCAATCTTACCTTGAACCTTTTTACCAGCGCGGAACTTAATATTTACAGGAGATCCTAAGCTTAATTTTAAACGATCCATAAGAGCACGTACCTCTGCAGTACTTTGCGGCTTAGCAGCCTTCGCCTTAGGCGTTTTATTTTGCATAGACTTAACAAGAGCCTCTGCTTGACGTGCACTTAATTCGCCCTCTTTAATGCGTTCAGCAGCTTCCATTTGTTGAGCTGCACTACGCAATGCCAACAATGGACGAGCTTGACCTACTGTTAAGTCACCTTCGATTAGATCTTTTTGTACAGAATCACATAATTTCAACAAACGAACCATGTTTGCAATATAAGAACGGCTGCGACCTAGACGAGCAGAAATCATTTCTTGTGTTTGTTTGTAAGTATCCATTAAACCTTGGTATGCCAAAGCTTCTTCAATTGGATCTAAGCCTTCACGTTGTAAATTTTCAACGAGGGCTACCTCTGTCATTTCTTCTGTATTATATTTCTTTACAACAACTGGTACTGTCTCTAGACCTGCAATAATAGCAGCACGGTAACGACGTTCACCAGCTACAATTTGGTATTTATTCTTTTGTTTACGTACTACAATTGGTTGGAAAATACCAAGATTTTTAATAGACTCAGCTAATGTGGCTAAACTATCTTCATCAAAGCTTTTACGAGGTTGATCTGCATTTGGAACTAATTCGGAAATTGGTAATTCGTGAATCTCCTTTTCAGGTAACACAGACTCTACAGTGTCCACCTTCATTAAGTTTCCAAGGCCCTTCCCCAAGCCAGATGATTTACTTTTCTTACTTTTAACTTCTCTAGGCATAACTAACCTCTCTCACCTTACATATAGTGGCTATATTAATTAATAACACTCAATTATTTAATAGCCAATGCATTAATTCTACTAATCTCAGACATTTGTTTAACTAAACACTTAGCCATTTAGCTCTTTCAGCTATATATAACCATTTATTTAGCTTTTGATGCTTTAATTACTTCTTTAGCTAATTTAGTATATACATCAGCACCCTTAGATTTTGGATCATATACGATAATTGGTTCACCATAACTTGGCGCTTCGCTAAGACGTACATTACGAGGAATAATAGTCTTATATACTTTATTGCCAAAAAATTTTTTCACTTCATCAGCAACCTGAATAGATAAATTTGTACGACCATCAAACATAGTTAACAAGACACCTTCAATTTCAAGGTCTTTATTAGATGTTTGTTGCACAATTGTTATAGTTTTTACTAATTGGCTAACCCCTTCTAATGCGTAGAATTCGCTTTGAATTGGAATCAATACGCTATCCGCTGCAGTGAAAGCATTTAGAGTTAATAAGCCAAGGGATGGCGGACAATCAATGATAATAAAGTCGTACTCATCGCGTACCGGTGCTAATGCTTTTTTCAACATTGTTTCACGTGAAACAACGGAAACGAGTTCCACTTCTGCACCAGCTAATTGAATTGTTGCAGGCGCTACAAATAGCTTTTTAAGCATTGTAGGCTGAACAATATCAGTAATAGGTTCACCATCGATTAGAACATCGTGTACACAGAGTTCTAAATCATCTTTTTCAATGCCTAAACCAGAGCTAGCATTACCTTGTGGATCTAAATCAACAAGCAATACTTTCTTACCAGCATCAGCCAAACAAGCGCTCAAATTCACAGATGTTGTTGTTTTACCAACGCCGCCTTTTTGATTAGTAATAGCTATAACTTTGCCCACTTAATTCACCTCACATGTTCGTTCAAAATATTTCTTTTTAATTATAACATAAAACAACGATAATTACGGTAATTACAAATCAAATTCTAGAAAAATATCTATAATTTCATCTATCATACACACTATTTTAAAAATTATATAGTTTACATAGCAAACAATGTGGGTTTAATGCATTTTTTCTTTAAACTTTACAATTAGTTTCCTTGATTGTTTCACGTGAAACAATTTAATTTTTCAGAAATGTGTGAGCTAAAACTCATACATAAATGTTTCACGTGAAACATTTATAGATAATTAAAATTTTGTAGTTACTCATAACGTAAATTTATAGTTATTCAACACATAACTTTTTAACACAAAAATTTTTATAGTAAAAAAGTAGACTTGGTATATAAATATATACCAACTTATAATTTTTACACATATTTTTTTCACACAGTTTTATTTTGAAATAACTAAGCTAAAAAAATTACAACCCAACTAATCTAAAATATATAACTAACCTAAAAATTCAATCCGCTAATTGAAATAGTTAAGCTAATAAAAATAATTCAATTGTTTCACGTGAAACAATTAGAAATAAAACAGTAAGATCATGAAGCAAATATAATAGATATAATAGATATAATAGATATAATACTTAAAACAATTATATTTATAACTTTTAGGATTAAAATATATTTTGATATAGCTTTAAGTTATACCAATTTACTACTAAATTATATGAGAATACAGGCCCTATATGCTTTGACAGGCATTGGTGATATCTATATACTATTAAATAGATAGTAATTATATTTATAGGCATGAAAAAGATCATTATAAAGATTGATTTAATCTATAAACAATATACTAATATTAAGTACACGCTCTACGGATACGCAGAGCTTTTTATTTTGAAAAGGAGGCGTTTCCATGCCCATTTATAACGGAATGCTTCCTGCCATCGATAAAGCAGAAGTAAAACGATACGCAGGACTTCGTCATGCAGAGGATTTTCCTCAAAATTATGTAGACGAAGCATGTAAAGAAATCCAGTTATTAGCTACACCTAAAGGTGTATATCAAGAATATGATTATGATGCTGAAACAAAGACAATTTTGAGCAATCCACCGCTTAAAATCGAAGGTTCCATCATTGAAAAACATCTAGAAAAGTCTACAAAGGTCTATGTATTAGGCGTAACAGTAGGTGAAGATGTAGAAATTCGCAGTGAACAGTTATTTAAACAAGGTAATTACACTGTAGGTTTGTTACTTGATGCAGCGGCTACAACAGCAGTAGAACAAGTAGCAGATCAAGTAAACGAAGTTATCAATACAATTGCTAAAAAGCAAGGCTATAAACCAACATGGCGCTTTAGCCCTGGCTATGGTAACTGGCCATTAGAAATTCAACCACAACTAGCTAAAATCATCAAAACAGAGATAATTGGCTTACAAGTAACAGAGAATTATTTATTGTTCCCACGTAAGTCTGTAACAGCTATCATTGGTTTGATGCCAGCTAACGAAGACATCAAAACAAAACGTGGTTGCACATCTTGTTCTCAAAAGGATTGTGCATCTCGTAAACTACCAGAAAAGGCGACTGTAACGTCTAATAACGAAGGCGAAGAGGGCTGTAACAAAACAACAGCCGAAGCCTCTGGTATCGCTATGAAAGGCCAACCAACAGAATAATGTTTCACGTGAAACATTATAAAATTTAGGATGATAAAGGAAGATGTTTATGTATATATTTGACGGTGCTATGGGCACAATGCTTCAAGCTGCAGGCTTAGAAGAGGGCTATTGTCCAGAATTATTTAACGTAGAAAAACCAGAAGTAGTAAAGAATATTCACGCTCAATACTTACAACACGGCAGTGATGTTATCACAACAAATACATTCGGTGCTTGTGGTCTCAAATTAGAAGATTACGACTTACAAGATCGTGTAAGAGAAATTAATATTGCCGCTGTAAAGGTAGCAAAAGATGCTATTGCAGAGTTTAAACCATCTGCTCGTGTAGCTGGTTCTATGGGTCCTACAGGTCGTTTCTTACAACCATTGGGCAACATGAGCTTTGACTCTATTTATGACACATACCGCGAACAAGCTGAAGCATTGATCGAAGGTGGCGTAGATTTCATTATCATTGAAACTATCATCGACGTACAAGAAATGCGCGCCGCTTTATTAGCATCTCTTGATGCTCGTGAAGCAGCAGGAAAGACAAAAGAAGATGTACAAATCATCTGTCAATTTTCTTTCAGTGAAGACGGTCGTACTATTACAGGTACACCACCAGCAGTTGCAACTACTATCGTAGAGGCTATGGGTGCTGATATTATTGGTATTAACTGTTCCCTTGGACCTGAACAAATCACACCTCTTATTGAGGAAATTGCAAGCGTAACAAACTTGCCAATTATCTGCCAACCAAATGCAGGTATGCCTCAATTAATTAATAAACAAACTGTATTCCCACTTACAGCAGAAGAAATGGGTCCATTGATGCTTCCAATCGTAGATGCAGGTGCCAGCTATGTAGGCGGCTGCTGTGGTACGACACCAGCTCATATTCAAGCAATTTCTGACGCTGTAAAAGCACATACACCTAAAGAACGTGCTCACGTAGAACCTAAAACAATCATTACGAGCCGTACTAAATTGTTAGAATTAGGTCACAATACAAAACCTCTTATCATTGGTGAACGTATCAACCCTACAGGCCGTAAAGTTCTTGCTCAAGAGTTACGCGATGGCTCTTTCATCCGCGTAAAACGCGATGCTTTGGACCAAGTAGAAGCGGGTGCAGACATCCTCGACGTAAACATGGGCGTAGCTGGTATGGACCAAACTCCATTGATGGAACGTGCTATCTTCGAATTATCCATGCTCGTGGAAACTCCATTATCCATCGACACATTGGATCCAGCAGCTATGGAAGTAGCTCTTAAAAACTACCCAGGTCGCGCTCTTATCAACTCCGTAAATGGGGAAGAGGAGTCCATCACTCACGTTATGCCATTGGCTAAACGCTATGGTGCAGCTTTACTTTGCTTGCCAATCTGCAGTGGTGATTTGCCTGAAAAAGCAGAGGACCGCGTTGCTTTAGCTGAAAGCATCGTAAATCGCGCTTATGGTTATGGTCTTCAACCACATGACTTATTACTTGACCCATTGGTATTAACACTTGCTAGCGGTGAAGATAGTGCACGCCAAACATTGCGTACATTACAGTTATACAAAGAGAAATTTGGCTTCCCAACAGTAATGGGCTTGTCTAACATCTCCTTCGGTATGCCTCAACGACCTTACTTGAACGGCCAATTCTTAACAATGGCTTTGGCATGTGGCTTAACTACACCAATTATGAACCCATTAAACTATCCAGCTAAAAAAGCGTTCGTATCTAGTACAACACTATTAGGCTGGGATCCAGGTTCTGCAGAGTTCATCAAAGAATACGGCTACGAAGACGAAACAAGTGCTCCTGGTAATGCTGCTCCAAAAGGTCCTGAAAAGAAATCCTTCGACAGCAATGATCCATTGGCGAATATCCGTGCTTGCGTAGAACAAGGCGAAAAAGAAGCCATTGTTGATCTTGTAAAAAAAGCGTTAGCTGACGGCATGGACCCATTAGATATTACGAAAAAAGGCTTATCTGAAGCGATGAACGTAGTAGGGGATAAATTTGGTTCTGGTAAATTATTCTTGCCACAAGTAATGCTCGCTGCTGAAACAATGCAAGCTGCTTTCAACACAATTAAAGAAATCATTCCTGCTAGTGAAAGCTTAGATAAAGGTACAGTCGTTGTAGCTACTGTTAAAGGCGATATCCACGATTTAGGTAAAAATATCGTAGCAGCCTTGCTTGAAAACAATGGTTACAAAATCGTTGACCTTGGCAAGGACGTTGATCCAGAAGTCATCGTTCAAGCGATTAAAGACAATAAGGCGGCTCTCGTTGGTATTTGTTCCTTGATGACTACTACAATGCCTCAAATCGACAATACTATCGCTGCTATCCGCGCTGCAGGCCTTAAAACTAAGGTCATGGTTGGTGGTGCTGTAGTATCTCAAGACTACGCAGACCAAGCGGGCGCAGACATCTACGCTAAAGACGGTATCGCTGCCGTTAACCACGCAAATGATTACTTTGAAACATTAGAAAAATAATTTCTAATTTACATGACACAAAACAAGGTGAAAGCTCATCTTAAAAACTTATTTTGATGGTGAAAACCACTAAAAAGAGTAAACAAGATTAGCTTTCACCATATGTATAGATCAAGAGGTACATGATGACATTAAGAGAGAAACATCAACAAGGGAAATTCACCATCACTGTTGAATTAGACCCACCAAAGAGCAGTTCTGCTCAAAAAGTATTCGACCAAGCAGCTCGTTTAAAGGGTAAGGTTGACGCTATCAACATCGCTGATAGCCCTATGTCCAAAATGCGTATGAGCCCAATTTCTTTATCTTATTTGTTACAACACAATAAAGATATCGAAACTATCTTCCACCTTACATGCCGCGACCGTAACATCATCGGCTTGCAATCCGAATTACTTGGCGCTGCAGCACTTGGCGTAAATAATATCTTAACCCTTACTGGTGACAAACCAGATAATGGGGACCATCCATTTGCACAATCCGTATTCGAAGTAGACTGCATGGGCTTACTTAACATCGCTAAAACTTTGAATTCTGGCAAAGACTTGGCAGGTAACGACTTAGACGAGCCTACAAACTTCTACATCGGTGCTACTGGTAACCCTGGCGCGCCAGATTTAGAAATTGAACGTCAAAAATTGGCTGCTAAAATTAAAAATGGTGCGCATTTCGTACAAACACAACCAATTTACGATTTAGAACAAGCAAAACGCTACATCGACAAAATGTCTGAATTCGATGTACCTATTATGCTTGGTTTAATTCCACTTAAAAGCTTCAAAATGGCCACATATCTACACGAAAAAGTGCCTGGGATCAACCTTACACAAGAAATCCTAGACCGCGTAGAAAAGGGCGGTAAAGAAGCGGGTACAGAAATCGCTATCGAAACATTGGAACAAATCAAAAAAATCGCTGCAGGCGTACATATTATGCCTTTAAACGATATCGATACAACATTACACATCATTGACCATGTATAAGTCATTGTAAGATCATCATAGGATAAGAAATCATAACCACCCGTAGAACGGGTGGTTTGCTCTGACCCTATAAGGGTCTTTCTCTAGTGGTGGCCCTCTAAAGA
>NZ_JBPUGE010000006.1:0-125774 GCF_051549505.1 Veillonella sp. ZSJB6
AAAGATAAAATGCCGATGGAGCTAGTATTTAGCTAGTTCCATCGGCATTAACAGCAACACTTTTTGTCCTATAGCCCTAAAAAACGTATCTCTTAATAGAGATACGTTTTTTATTATGTTTGTTTTATGTTTTACCGTTTTTTACGACGTTTTCGAACGGTTTTTCTAATTTCTCGTTCTGATTCAGATCCTGGTTGTTGCATTGACTCGTAAGTTGGTCGATTGACAGGCATAAAAGGAGGATTTCCGTATTGGTTTGGTTCCGGTTGTCCCGGCAATACCCAGAAGAGGAAGCCGATGAGCCATACGAAAAGCTCCAGTAAGTAATTGAATGGAGATACAGCAGAGTAAGTATTGATGAAAATAATAATTACTGACCAGAGAATCCCGGCCCATGCATTAAAGCCGATATCGTGAATACGACGGCCAAATAAGATGCAGGACAATGGGAAGAGTGTTGCTAATAAAATCCATATGATGACCCGTGTAAACCAATAAGCCGGTAAGGATACAACAAAGTCTAAGAATAGATCATCGATGTAATGAACGATGTGGAATAAAATCATTAGCACGATAAAGCATATGATAAATTGAAGTCGATTTAATCGTCCCGTTAGATTAAAAATCGATAGGCCCATACGTCGACCTTGGAATGCGATGAGCAAACCTACAGTACATATGAGCAGTGTTCGTAATACAACATAGAGTAAATCCATAAGTTCCCCTTTATTTATAGCTTATAGTTGAGTTAATTCTGGCAAGACTAGCTCAAATGCTACACCTTGTTTCATAGATTTTACAGTATCTACTGTGGCTTGAATCGCTTTAGTAGTAAAATTCATTGCCAGCTCTGCCGCATCATACGGTGAATATCCCCTCATTACTGCACCGGATAATACAGCGGTAAAGATATCCCCAGTTCCTGTAGCTTTTACAGGAATAAGAGGAATATCATATGTTTTTAAATAATCCGTTGGCCCATCATAGACGGCGATGACCGCGTGTGTTTCGGATGGTACGCTAGTCATGATAACCATATCAGGACCCATTTGATGTAATCGCTTGCAACGATCACGCAATTCATCATCACTAATAGGATCTGTAGAGAATGGAATGTCTAATAAGAAACAAGCCTCTGTGTAATTAGGCTTTACAATGTGCGCTTTGGAAACAAGTTGGCGCATTGCTACTACCATATCAGGTGTATAGATAGAGTAGAGGCGACCATCATCGGCCATAGCAGGATCGACGATAATCATTTGTCCCTTATTACCGAAACGATCGATGGCTTCTTCCACGAGATGAATTTGTTCTGGGGATGCCAAGAAACCACTTACAATAGCGTGAAAGTCGATTTCGTTTTTATCCCAGCAGTCCATAAAATCTCTCATATGTGCCGATAAATCTACGAACTCGTAGTGTGGATATTCTAAGTGATTACTCAATACAGCTGTTGCCAATGGAACCGCTTGGCAACGCATAGCGCTGATGATTGGAATCATAACGGTTAGGGCACAACGGCCGATGGAGCTCATGTCTTGAATTGTTAAGACTCTAGGTACTTCTGTCATAGACACCTCCAAAATACTATATATTTTATTTTACGTTATGTAGGGCGTTCTGTAAATGTAATGATGTTATTCATGAAATTAACTTCATAATGTAGTATAATAAAACAGATAGACTTTTTATGGAGGATAGTGACAATGACAAGGTATGTATTTCGACGCCTAGGTGGCGCAATCATAATCTTATGGGTCATCATTACCGTAACGTTTGCATTAATGCATGCAATACCGGGGGGACCTTTTACAAGTGAAAAAAAATTACCACCTCAGGTAAAAGCAAGTATTGAAGCAAAGTATCATCTTGATGATCCTGTATGGAAACAGTATGGTGATTATTTAGGTGGTGTTATTACCGGCGATTTGGGACCATCATATAAGTATGAAGGTCGTAGTGTGAACGATATTATCAGTGATGCATTCCCAATTTCTGCGCAGCTTGGTTTATTATCATTAATGGTGGCTGTAGTAGGTGGTATTGCAGCGGGTGCTATTAGTGCTATGCGCCCTAATGGTATCGTTGATTATGCGGTTACCGTATTATCTACCATTGGTATTTCCGTGCCTACATTTATTATTGGTGCCGTTCTTGTATATGTGGTGGGCTTTGAACTAGGATGGTTCCCCGTAGCCTTATGGCGTGGTCCATCTTATATGGTTCTACCAGTGTTGACGTTAGCAGCACAACCTATGGCATTCATTGCACGCTTAACGCGCAGTGGGTTGCTTGATGTGTACCAACAAGAATATATCCGTACAGCTCGCGCCAAAGGCTTGGGCTCTTGGACTATTTTGACACGTCATGCATTAGGCAATGCTATTTTGCCAGTTATTACGTACTTGGGACCGTTGGCTGCTAGCCTTTTGACAGGTAGCTTTATCGTAGAAACAATCTTTGCCATTCCGGGCCTTGGACAGTATTTCGTAACTTCCATTTATAACCGTGACTATACGGTTATCCTGGGCATTACGATTTTCTATAGTGCGCTTGTAGTATTTCTTAATATTTTGGTGGATATGATTTATCCGTTAATTGATCCACGTGTTACGACAGAGGAGGGGACAGATGAATAAGGAAGATTTTTTACCTATTGAACGAACTCCTCAAGAAGAAATTACAAGCTTTATAAAACGTCCTAGTAAATGGGCGAGATTTAAGGTGAATCGCTTGGCTGTAGTAGGGGCTACTATCATCTTAGTGATGATTGTACTTGCAATTTTAGGACCCCTAATTTCGCCGTATACCTATGCGGACCAATCCCTAATCGATGCGAACCAAAGTCCGAGCTTTAGTCATTGGTTCGGCACAGATACATTGGGTCGCGATATTTATACGCGCGTTATGTACGGCGCTCGTATTTCCTTAACTATCGGTTTTGTAGCGGCGTTTATCAATCTTGTTATCGGCGTTACTTATGGTGGTATTGCAGGTTATCTTGGTGGCAAGGTTGACCGCATCATGATGGGCCTTGTAGATGTTTTGTACGGCATTCCACTTTTACTGTATGTAATTTTGTTGATGGTTGTACTAGGCCCTGGCTTAACATCTATTTTCGTAGCATTGGGCATTGCGTACTGGCTCAATATGGCCCGTATCGTACGTAGCCAAATTTTGAAAGTTAAAAATGAAGAATACATCATCGCTGCTGAAGCGATGGGGATTCCGAAATATCGCATTTTATTGCGTCATATTTTGCCAAACTGCGTGGGACCAATCATCATTACATTGACATTGGCCATCCCAGAGGCTATTTTTACAGAAGCATTCCTTAGTTTCATCGGTTTAGGTGTTAATGCACCTATGGCAAGCTGGGGTGTACTCGCTTCTGAAGGGATTAGCAGCATGCGCTCTTATCCATTCCAATTGATTTTCCCTGCTGTTGCCATTAGCGTTACCATGCTTGGTTTCGCATTCCTTGGCGATGGCTTACGTAATGTGTTAGACCCTAAGGAAGGAGATAGATAATGAATAACGCAATTGTTGATGTGCGCAATGTGTCCATTACCATCGATACCTTCCAAGGCCCTTTACGGGTGATTCGCAATCAAGATATCTCCTTACAACCAGGTGAGATTTTAGGTATTGTTGGTGAATCAGGTTGTGGTAAATCTGTGCTAGTTAATTCTTTAATGGGATTGCTACCATATGGTAAAACAAAAATTAAAGCCGATACATTTATGATTGATGGCAATGATTGCCTCGAATTCACTGAAGATGATTGGAATGAACTCCGCGGTACTACTGTTGCCATGGTATTCCAAGATCCTATGACATCTTTGAATCCAATCATGACGATTGGGGAGCAAATGTATGAGGTTATCCATCGTACCAATGCATATGGTGAGGATTATGACGAACGAGCTATCGCTATCGATTTGTTAAAGAAGATGGGCCTTTCAACACCGGAAAGACGATTATCTCAATATCCTCATGAGTTGAGCGGTGGTATGCGTCAACGCGTATGTATCGCCATGGCTGTAGCAGGTCGTCCAAAGGTTTTGATTTGTGATGAACCGACAACGGCTCTAGATATTACAACAGAGGCTCAAATCTTGCGCCTTATGCAAACTTTAGCTGTAGAAGCTGGTATTGGCATTATCTTTATTTCTCATAACCTACGTGTTATCGCTCAAATCTGCGACCGTGTTATGGTTATGTACGCTGGTAAATGTGTTGAATCTGCTTCGGTAGAAGGTATCTTTAATGAACCTCGTCATCCGTATACATTGGGCTTGTTACTCGCTTTACCACAAGGTAAATGGCATGGTGAATTAAAAGCCGTTGAAGGTCAACCGCCAGATCTATTTGATTTACCACGAGGTTGTGCATTTAATCCACGGTGTAAGTGGGCTATGCGTATCTGTGGTAATCGTATTCCTATGGTTACAAATGTTGGTGAAGGTCACCAATTTACATGTTGGTTAGCTAAGTTGGAGGGACTTTAATGAGTTACGTATGGGAAACTGACAATCTCGTTAAAGAGTTCACTCTGTCAGGTGGCTTATTTAAGCCAAAACACACGGTACACGCTGTACAAGGCGTGAGCCTATATCAATCGCCAGGGGAAACCCTCGGTATCGTAGGTGAGTCAGGTTGTGGTAAATCCACATTTGGCTACACCTTGATGGGCTTGCATCAAGCTACATCAGGTTCTATTTATATGAATGGGCGCCAAATTGATCCTTATGTGGATCGCAAAGCCGTTCATCCTGTGATGCAAATGGTATTCCAAAACCCTTATGCATCACTTAATCCACGTCTTACGGTTAATGCGATTCTAGAAGAACCTTTGGAGCTGGATCCAAAGTATACGCCCCGTGATCGTGTTATTCGCGTAAAAGAAGTGCTTGATCAAGTTGGTTTGAACATGTCCTTTGGTGAGCGTTATGCTCATGAATTGTCTGGTGGTCAACGTCAACGTATCGGTATTGCACGGGCTCTTATCATGCAGCCGCAGTGCATCATCTGTGATGAACCGATTTCAGCACTAGATGTATCGATTCAAGTACAAATTATGACATTGCTTGAACGTTTACAAGAACAACATGGTATTTCGTACCTCTTTATTTCTCATGATTTAAACATGGTGCGCTACATCAGTCATCGCATGGTAGTTATGTATTTAGGGGCTGTTATGGAAGAAGGTCCAGCATTGGATTTATACGAATTCCCACAACATCCTTACACTCGTGCATTGACCGCCTTAAATGGTCCTGTTATACCACATGCTCCAATTGGAGCACCTCTTAAAGGGGACCCACCAAATCCACTAGATCCACCGAAGGGTTGTTTGTTTAGTGGTCGATGTCCAGAAGCAGAGGGTCGTTGCTTTGCAGAACGTCCACCTCTTCGTGATTGGGCAGATCGCCGCATCGCATGCTGGCACATATAATGGGAGAATAGTATGGAAAAGTTACTTGTTGGCAAGTCCTTGGAGCATCAACTCGATACAGTTATTAAAGAATTAGCACCAAAAGGAAATATATCTTATGTAGTACTTCAATTTGACGATGAAGAGGAACCGACTATTATCGCTTCTAAAGGGGAGGATACGGTACATTCTAGTGCAAGTTTGATAAAGGTACTTATCATGGAGTATGTGTTCCATTTAGCTCGTACTGAACAGTTAGACCTTAATGACACAGTTCCACTATCTAGAACACCTCGTGTTGAAGGTGGTGGTGCTTTACAAGAATTAGTAGCAAAGCATAGCTTTACCTATCTTGAGTTATGCCGTCTTATGATGGTTCTCAGCGATAATATTGCGACAAATTTGCTCATTACAGTTCTTGGAATGGAAAATATCAATGCTCGTGCAGAACAGCTAGGTGTAGATGAGATAGAACTAAATCGCATGATGATGGACTTTGAAGCTCTCGCCGAAGGCCGTGATAATCGTATGACTGCTATGGCGTTAGCTCGTCTCTATAAACATATTTTTGAATGTCGCGATAGAGATTTTTATGGCCGAGAAATGTGGAACATTTTAGGTCGCCAACAATTCCGTGATATTTTGCCATTTTATTGGGGAGAAGATGTACGCTTTCACCATAAAACAGGATCCCTTGATTGCGTAGAGCATGATGGGGGCATATTGGAAACGTTTAGAGGTCATTTCTGCTTTATCCTTTTGATGAGCGACATCGATAATGACCGAGGTAAAGAGTTAGGCGCTCGAGTAGGGCGTATCATGAAAGAATTTGTAGAGGAAGCATTGCCATGATGGATAAACGAAATTTGTTAAAACTCATGGTCCTTGCTCTTGGGGTGAGTGTGCTCTTGTTTGTATTTGGTTATCCTCGCGGGGAACAACCAATTGATGAGCATACAATCCGATATGTTATTGAGCAGGAACCATCCACATTGGATCCAGCAAAGTCTACTACCTCTCCGGAGGCAACGGTTCAACTCCAATTATTTGACGGTTTAGTTCGTTTAAATGATGAAAGTGAACCAGAGGCAGCACTTGCTAAAAGCTGGGATATTTCTGATGATGGTCGCGAGTATGCCTTCCATTTACGACCAGATTTAAAATGGTCCAATGGAGAGCCTTTGACGGCTCATGACTTTGAATACGCTTGGAAACGCGTATTAGACCCTGAAGTCCATGCGGACAATGCATATATGTTATATGTATTAAAAAATGGCGAAGCCTTTAATAATGGTGATGCCAAAGCTGAAGACGTTGGTGTTAAGGCCATCGATGATGATACATTGGTGGTTACCTTAGAAAATCCAACAGCTTATTTCTTAAAATTATTAGCATCTCATAGTTACTATCCAGTAAGTCAAAAGGCTGTAGAAGCTCATGAAAACTGGGCTGCTAATGCAGATACATTCGTGTCTAATGGTCCATACCGCTTATTATCTTGGAAACATAATGGGGAAATGGATTTCATTAAGAATCCAGATTACTGGGATGCGGATTCTGTGAAAACAGAGAAGATGAATTGGCCTATCAGTGAATCCCAAAGCACACGCCTTACATTGGTTGAAGGTGGCGAAGCAGATATGACTGTTGAGCCTCCTGTAGCGGATCAAAAACGCTTAGAAGAGGCTGGTCTATTACATATTGGACCTATGCTTGGTAACTATTATTACGTATTTAATGTGAAAGCAGAACCTTTCACAGACCCTGAAGTACGTAAAGCATTCTCCATGGTTATCAACCGTGCTAATATCGTTAACAATATTGTTCGTGGAGGTAAAGAGGCTGCTTATGCATTTGTTCCATACGGTATGCTTGAAAGCAACGGTCGTGAAGACTTCCGTGAAGCTGGTAGCTATCTCGTTTACGAAGATGTAGAGCAAGCGAAAGAAATCTTGAAACAAGCTGGCTATGATAAGAATCATCCATTGCCTCCAATTACGATTTTGTATAACACAAGCGAATTACATAAAGCGATTGCTGAAGCTGTACAGGATGCATGGGTAAATGCATTTGGTGCAGATGTGCGATTACAAAATCAAGAGACAAAGGTATTCTTAGCTGATCGCGAAGCTGGTAAATACCAAGTAGCTCGTGCTTCTTGGGTTGCGGATTACAGTGATCCACAAAACTTCTTAGAAGTATTCTCTGCAGAAGACAACGATAGTCAGTACCATAGTGAAGACTATAATGAGTTAATCGCTCGTATTCGTACGACACCAAATGGGGCTGAACGCGATGCATTGATGCATCAAGCAGAAAAGATGATTTTTGATGAAGCTCTAGTAATGCCATTATACTTTACAACACAACCATATGTAACAAACGGAAGTATTCAAAATTATTTCTGGACTACATTAGGCCTTGTTGACTTTAAAAAAGCATACAAATAAGATACACTTAAGACGTACACATTGTGTACGTCTTTTGTTGTATTTTACGAGGATATATGAACTGGATTGAACCAAAGCGTTTAGCACCGGGCATGACCATAGGCATTATGGCTCCTGCTAGTGCAAGCGATGAAGATTTACATAGAATAGAAGACATTTGTAACGCAAGAGGGTATAATGTGCTCTTTGGTGAAAGTGCACATCGTAAAGGACTTTATGGTGGTACACCAGAGGAGCAAGCTCACGAGTTTCAATATATGATGACCACCGCACCTTGTGATGCGGTACTAGCTTTGCGCGGTGGTTATGGAACAATGCGATATCTAGATTTGTTAGATTATAAGGCCATTCGTAAATATCGTAAGGCTTTTATAGGGTATAGTGACTGCACGGCTCTTCACATGGCTATTAATCGATATAGCCGACTTATTACGTATCACGGGCCGATGGGCGTAGACTTTAAAGAAGAACGTAAGGCAGACATAGACGCATTGTTTGTAGCTGTAGAAGGTAAATTACAAGTCATAGAACCATTACCTGAACCGCCGCGTGGTGCCATTGGTACTGAGCTAGGGGAAGGGATTTTACGGGGCGGCAATATGACGATGCTATCAATGTTGTGCGGAACACCTTATTTTTTAGAGGCCGAATCTTGGGAGGATACCTTACTATTCATTGAAGATGTAGGGGAAGCACCGTACAAGCTTGATCGCATGTTACAACAGTGGCGTTTAAGTGGTCTGTTGAGTCGTATAAAAGGTTTAGTTATTGGTACTTTTACAGACTGTGAAGGTGATGAAGATGAACGTGATTACGATTTAGGCTATGAAGCACTGCGCTACATGGAGGACAATAGGAATCCTGAATTACCAGAGCCCTTTGTATGCTATGTGCCTACGGGGCATGGAACGCCGCATCAAACACTACCATTAGGTGCAACGATTAACTTTAGATATATTTCAAACACTATCATTGTTCATACCTATTCGAAATAGACGGATTCTTCTTAGATAGAATACATAATAAATAGAATACATAGTAAACACTATAGATAGAATATTTCATAGACAGTATAGACTAGATATTATAAAGGGGAGTTATGACATTACAAGAACGAGAAGCGCAAGCTTGTGCCATTATAGATGATATGGCACATGAGTTGCGTAAGCTTTCATTATATTTACACGATAATCCAGAATTGGGGTTAGAAGAGCATAAAGCAGTTAACGTAATTAATCAATTTTTAGAGAACCATAATTTTTCATCTCAAGTTGGTTTAACTGATCTGCCAGAGTTACAAACGGCATTACGGGGCGACTATAATTGTAAGGCACATCATAAAATGGCCTTTTTAGGAGAGTATGATGCTTTACCTGAGCTCGGTCATGGTTGTGGACATAATCTCATTGCGATGATGAGTTTAGGCGCTGCGGTTGCTTTTAGTCAATGTGCATCAGAAACATGGGGAACGACCTTCTTTGGATGTCCAGCAGAGGAAACCATTGGTGGTAAGGTATATATGGCGGAGGCAGGGCTATTTAAAGGCTATGAGGCAGCACTCATCATTCATCCAGGCGGTGAAAATGAGGTGGGCGGCACATCGTTAGCGACGCATCCCTTAGAGGTAACCTTCCACGGTCGATCCTGTCATATCGCATCACTTACTGATTCCGGTATTAATGCACTAGATTGTGCTGTAGATTTATATCAAAGAATCAAAGAGTTAAAGAAAACATTCCCTAAAGGGGCTATTGTAGGTGCCATCTTTACTGAAGCTGGTACGGCGCCAAACGTGGTAACTCCTAAGGCGACGATTCGTATGACTGTTCGCGGCAGTGCAGTAGATGATTTAGAAGGTATTATTTTGCCTGCCATTAAAGAGGCTGCTCAAGAGATTGCAGTTTTCTACGGTGCTCAAGTTGAAATGCATCACTATGAGCCTCTCTTTAAGGATATGCGTCAAGATAAACAGCTATTAGATCTCTTTAAAGATGTGATGACTGAGTTTGGTGAAACGCCTCGTATATTGCCTGATGATGAGGCTGATGGTAGTACTGATGTGGGAAATGTATCTTATGAAGTACCAACAGCACAGCCTACTTTGCAAATTGGATTAGGTTTAGAGGCTCATACACCAGAGTTCACTTGTGCTGCAGGTTCCGACTATGGAGTGGAGCAAGCGATTAAGGGTGCTAAGATTATGGCTGTAGTAGCCTTGCGTTATGCGATGTGTAAGTGATGTTCAATTTTTGACATATAGAGGTCAAAAAGGTACAATAGATATAATATTTAAGTAAGTATGAAATAAGCCGTCTTCAACAAGACGGCTTTTATTCCGGTGGAGATAGATATGAGTGTTTTAACCGTTTCAAATGTAACCCATGGTTTTGGAGCGCGACAAATTTTAGATGATGCATCATTCCGCCTATTAAAAGGCGAACATGTAGGCCTCATTGGTGCCAATGGCGAAGGCAAGTCTACATTCCTAAATATCATTACAGGTAAAATTCCTCCTGATGAAGGTAAAATTGAATGGTCCAACCAAGTCACTGTTGGGTACCTGGATCAACATGCAGTCCTCGAAAAAGGGATGACCATCCGCGATGTATTGCAACGCGCCTTTGATGATTTATTCGTCATGGAACAAAAGATTAATGACGCTTATAATCGTATGGGTGATGTATCCGAAGATGAGATGAATAAACTGCTCGAACAAGTTGGGGAATGGCAAGAAATTCTAGAGCAACGTGGCTTCTATGAAATTGATGCGGTTATTGAGCGTACAGCTGCAGGCTTAGGCCTTATGGATATTGGCTTAGACCGGGATGTTACGGAGCTTAGCGGTGGCCAACGTACAAAGGTTTTACTTACAAAACTGTTACTAGAAAAACCAACAATCTTACTCTTGGACGAACCGACAAATTATCTTGATGTAGAGCATATTCAATGGTTGCAAAATTATTTGCAAAATTATGAAAATGCCTTTATCTTAATTTCTCATGATATGGAATTTTTAAATTCTGTAGTTAATGTAATTTATCATATCGAACAGGCCGTACTTACACGTTATACTGGTGATTATCATCAATTCCAAGCTGCCTATGAAGTTAAAAAAGCACAAGCAGCTAAGGCTTATGAACGTCAACAACAAGAGATTGAGCGCATGGAAGATTTTATTCAGCGTAATAAAGCTCGTGTAGCAACGCGTGGTATGGCAAATTCTCGAGCTAAACGTTTAGAGAAAATGGAAATCTTGGAAAAACCTAAAGAATACATTAAGCCAAGCTTTGGCTTTAAAGAAGGCCGTACACCAAGTCGTTTTATCGTAGAAGCTTTTGGCTTGGAATTAGGCTATGATGAACCGTTGACTAGACCAGTAGACTTTCAAATTGAAAGAAATAAAAAAATTGCCATTCGTGGTGTTAATGGTCTAGGTAAAACGACATTGTTGAAAACAATATTAGGTTTGTTAAAGCCGGTAAGTGGGGAATTGGTAAAAGGTGATTTCTTACAAATTGGCTATTTTGCTCAAGAAGATACACCATCCAATTCTGAAACTGCTCTAGACTATATTTGGAACGAGTATCCAGCAATGACTAATGCAGAAGTACGTGCAGCACTTGCTCGTTGTGGCCTTACTAACGAGCATATTACATCTCAAATGCGCGTCTTATCCGGTGGTGAAAATGCAAAGGTTCGCTTGTGCAAGTTGATGCAGAATAAGTACAATGTACTCGTATTAGACGAACCGACAAATCACTTAGATATCTATGCGAAGGAAGAGTTGAGCCGTGCATTACGTGAGTTCAAAGGAACCATCGTTTTGGTAAGTCATGAACCTGAATTTTATAAAGATTGGGTTACGGATATTTGGAATATTGAAGATTGGACGACAAAGATCGTTTAGGAGGACCGATGAATCAACGTGCAAAGGACGGGATAAAGCAATTCTTAGAAGCTTTATCTGTTGATACAAAGGCACCAGAGCTAGAGAAAACACCAAGTCGTGTAACAGAATTATATAGTGAATTATTCAGTGGCGTAGGCCTAGATACAAAATCTGCATGGGGTGAAACATTTAGTACTGATTACAAGGGGCTTGTAGCGGTTACAGGCATTCCGTTTTATTCCATGTGTGAGCACCACTTGTTACCATTCTTTGGGACCGTTGATATTGTGTATCAACCGAAGGATGGCTGTGTGGCAGGTCTTAGCAAGTTTCAAGATATTGTTAATATCCTTAGTCGGAGGCCGCAACTACAAGAGCGGTTGGCGTCGGAATTAGCAGATGCCATTATGAATGATTTATCTGCTCATGGTGTATTTGTGCGCATTACATCAACACAGTTATGTATGCTCATCAAAGGAACTATGCAGCAAGATTCAAAGGTGATTACATTAGAAAGCCGTGGCGTGCTAGCAGAGACAGGTACGTTACGTGATGAAGCGTTAGCAATGTTAGGTGGAGGACAGGCAAATGTTTAAACGTAGAAATTATACATGGAATGATGGCAAAAGTTTATCTTTGTGCGATCGTACCCTTATCATGGGGATACTCAATGGTACGCCTGACTCTTTCTCTGATGGTGGTAAATTCAACACCCCAGAGGCAGCAGCAGCGCATGTAACACAAATGATTGAAGATGGCGCTGATATTATCGATTTAGGCGTTGAATCTACGCGTCCAGGCTGCACACCGTTGACAGCAGAAGAAGAAATTGAACGCTTATCTCAATTGATAGATCCTGTACTTAATGCATCTACAGTTCCTGTATCTATCGATACATACCATGCTAAAACTGCAGATTATGCTTTTTCTAAAGGGGCCCATATTTTAAATGATGTATGGGGATTACATTATGACCCTGATATGGCAGCAGTAGCAGCAAAATATAAGGTGCCAGTAATCATTATGCACAATAGCAATGACACAAATTATGGTGATATCATTGAAGATATGAAGGCATACTTTTTCTTTGCTGTAGATAAAGCCTTAAAGGTTGGTGTAACACCACAACAAATTTGGCTTGATCCAGGTATTGGATTTGGTAAAACAGAAGAACAAAATATTGAAGTTATGCAACGTTTAGGTGAGTTAACGGCTTATGAATATCCTATTTTACTTGCTCCTAGCCGCAAGCGTTTCATCGGTTCTATGTTGGGTGGTTTACCACCAGAAGATCGTGATGAAGGTACGGTAGCTGCTTGTATTACGGGCGTATTCCAAGGTGTTGATATGGTGCGTGTTCATAATGTGAAAATGCACAAACGTGCCTTGGCTGTAGCCGATGGCCTATTACGAGGTGAATAATGGATAAAATCGTTTTAAAGAATATGGCATTTTACGGATTTCATGGGAATTTGGTATCTGAACAAGAACAGGGACAACGATTCTTTGTAGATGTTGAAATTACTACGGATCTTACAAAGGCCGGTCAAAGTGACCAGTTAGAGGATTCTATCAATTATGTAGAGGTATATGACATTGTAGAATCTGTTATGACTGGAGAAAAACATAATTTGTTAGAACGGTTGGGTGCACTTATCGCCGATTCTTTATACCAACATTATCAAGGCATTGTTGGCTTATCTGTAACGGTGCGCAAACCATCTGTACCGATTGCAGGTATTCTAGATTATGTTGAGGTTGTCACTACACGAGGTCAAATTTGATGTATACCTATTACATCAGTGTAGGTTCAAATATCGGTGATAAACGGGGGCACATTAATTTGGCCCTTCAATCATTACAGGATCATGATGCGGTTTCAAAGGTCATTAGTTCGCCCTTAATCGAAACCGAACCTTGGGGATATACGGAGCAGGATATCTTTGTTAATGGTATGTGGCTTTGTGAAAGCTCTTTAGCCCCTCATCAAATGTTAAGTTTATTACAGTCCTTAGAACAGGGGGCTGGACGTGAACGACTCATTCATTGGGGCCCACGTACATTGGATTTAGATATTATTTTAGCTTTTGATGAAGACGGGACTATGATTTCCATATGTGATGAAAGTCTTACAGTACCACATCCTTACTTTTGGGATCGTACCTTTGTCTTAGAACCTTTACATGAGTTGTTACCAACTTTTATATATAAAGGAATGACCATTGGCGAGAGATTGACTCAGTTAAGCTTATCGTAGACATTTACAAAATAGTAAACATTAAGGCTGCAGTTGTACCTATGAATAGGGATTATATGAATAGGTACATCCTGTAAGCACAATATATTATTACGTTTTATGCTTGGGGATTCATAGGGAGTATACATGAATATAAAACGTATTGGGCTGTGTGTACTAGCGTTGATTGTAATGGGCCTGTCCTATTGGCTTGCCGTAGGTGGTAATTATGACAGCAAAACAGTACGCATAGATCCAGAAGAGCATACACTAGTAAATTCTAGTGATGCCATTATTTCAAAACGAATATTAGCGATGAAGTCTATGGATTCAAAAGTTTATTTTTTAGGTTATGAAGGCTACGGTATTTATAATCTATCTGATAATACACTTCGGTTGATGCCCGTTAGCTTCCGTGGTCAACATATAGAGCCACCGAAGACAGAGAATTACCAACGTGGTTTACGAGAGATTACTACGGTAAAAACTTTCTCTGATTTTAGTAGTCAAGAACAATCCATACTTAAGGATTTATTGGAATCTACTGATAGAGGGGCTCATTACTATGGTGACTTTTACCATTCTGGTTATGAGTCATCCCTCATCGACATGAAGGACCAGTATTTTATAACGAATACGGTACGTGCCTTGAAACGTGTGAATCATACATTATATGTATATGATGCGTCAGGGTTCATTATCATTGATTTAGATAATCGACGTATACAAGGGTTCTTTAATAATCGTCTCGGTGGGGAAGGACCTAAAGGTGTACCTGATAGCTTGCGTGGCCATTATGGTTCAGATTTCACGATGATATATGCATTGTCCAAGTTAGATCCAAAGGATTTAGAGATTTTATGGTCAATGCGAAAGCAATATTTAGAAAAGTCACCACAAGTGATGGAGAACAAGGATTTATTCCCTCTTAATCTTGATGAGATGACTTTATAGGAGGTATATTATGCTTTGGTCAATTATTGTAGGCGGTTTCATTGGTTTTGTAGCTGGTCGCATTACTAAAAAAGCGCAAAGTATGGGGATTATTCTTCATGTTATTGCTGGCTTAGTTGGTGCTTCCGTAGGCCAAGCGTTGCTTGGTACATGGGGTCCAAGCCTTGCGGGCATGGCATTGATTCCGTCCATCGTTGGTGCAGTTATCGTGATTGCTGTAGTCAGCTTCTTTACTGGACGAGATTAATTATATAAGGTAAGGACTAGTATAGGATTTCCTATACTGGTCTTTTTTTATCGCTTTATATCCATTTTCCTATATACCTATGAGAAAATAGGTATATAATAGTTTATGTATTTTAAATTTAAGGTATATTAATATAGCTTAAGGTTATCGGTTCATATATTTGTAACCGTTGATTTAAGTGGAAGCGTATTAGAGGATAGATATCTTTTAGTACTACAGGTAGGAGGCCCTTATGAAGTTACGTAAAGTAGGTATTATTGGCACTGGACATGTAGGTTCTCATGTAGCATTTTCCCTTGCTCTACAAGGTGAAGTAGATGAATTGTATATGATGGATATTGACGAGAAAAAAGCTAAAGCACAAGCCATGGATATCAATGATGCGGTTAGCTACATTCCTCACAAAGTGACAGCTACTGCTGGCCCAATTGAAGAATGTGGGGATTGCGATGTTCTCGTATTTAGTGCAGGTCCTTTACCAAATTTATACCAAGATCGCTTAGAAAGTCTTGGTGATACCGTTGAGGTTCTAAAGGATGTCATCCCTCGAATTAAAAAGTCTGGTTTTGATGGGTTTATTATTTCTATCTCTAATCCTGCTGACGTTGTAGCTACATATTTATGTAAACATTTAAATTGGAATCCAAAACGCATTATTTCCAGTGGTACAGCCTTAGATTCTGCACGGTTACAAAAAGAATTGGCTCGCATTTTTAATATCAGTAATCGTACAATTACAGCATATTGCTTAGGTGAACATGGCGGCAGTGCTATGGTGCCATGGTCTCATGTATATGTACAAGGAAAACCTCTTGTAGAATTACAACAAGAATTGCCTCATAGATTCCCTACACTTGACTATACGCAAGTGCTAGATGATGTTAAAATTGGTGGTTATCATGTATTAGCCGGTAAAGGTTCCACAGAATTTGGCATTGCCAGTGCAACTACAGAATTAATTCGCGCTGTATTCCATGATGAAAAGAAAGTATTGCCATGTTCTTGCTATCTAGATGGACAATATGGTGAAGAAGGTATCTTTGCATCTACACCAGCAGTTATTGGTAAAGATGGCATTGAAGATGTATTTGAATTAAAGCTTACCGAAGAGGAATTGGCTTTGTTTAAAAAGTCTTGCGCTGTTATTCGTGAATACGCTCATAAAGCAGAGTCTTTATAAGGCTCGTATCTGTTATATAAGTCTAATGCTGATCTAGTGCTGATAATAAATATCTATATATAGAGATAATATATAGACTTAAAGGAAACTATAGATAATTTTATTTAGTCCCTAACAAGGTTCTATGATATAATTAAAAAATGACAGTATACAGATGATGAATATTTTTGGGGGACATTATGAGTCAAGACACTATGGAAGTACAACGTCCAAAAAGGCCGCGCAAACGGGTTCGCCCTAATCGCAAAGCGCAGGATCAACGTATTATCCTCATGTGGATCAAGCGAATTGGTATAGGGATTATGGTGCTGCTATTGTTAGGGCAAGCCTATCGCTTGGTGGCTGTATATCAAGAAAAACAACATATTGAGCAACAATTGCAAGAATTAAAACAGCGAAATGAAGAACTAGAACAGGAAAAGGCAAAGTTGCAAGATCCAAAGACCATCGAGGGGGTGGCTCGAGAGGAGTTAGGCCTTGTTAAACCTGGTGAAGTACCTTATGTAAAATAGGTTGACTTTAGTAATTTAGATTCGCATTAGTTTGTAGTTTGAGGTTTCCGCATGAATTAGGAGGTTGCATGGCAATCGAAGTTGGTAACATTATTGATGGTACCGTATCCGGTATTACAAAGTTCGGCGTATTTGTTGATTTAGGAGAGAAACAAACGGGTCTAGTTCATATTTCTGAAGTAGCTCATGGATATGTCGAAGACATTAATGCCGTATTAAAGGTTGAAGATCCAGTAAAGGTTAAGGTTTTATCTATTGAAGGTAATAAAATTGGCCTTTCTATTCGTCAAACACAACCTAAAGAGACAGTCAATGAAGAACGACGTCCTCGTCGTGTTCAATCTAAACAAAGCACAGAGGCTTTTGAAGCCAAAATGAAATCATTCTTGCGCGATAGCAATGAACGATTGCATGATTTAAAACGCAATACAGAAGGTAAACGCGGAGGCCGAGGCGGTCGTCGAGATTAATAGTGAGAGATGGCATTGAGCCATCTCTTTACTTATGTATAGGCTTTAACAGTATAATAGTGTTAGAAGAATACTAATTATGTAAGGAGCGATTATGAAGTTAGCTATTATCGATATTGGATCTAATTCAGTGCGCTTATTATTGGCTACCTATGAAAATAATATATGGCACTATGAGCCAAAACAGTTATGGACTACTCGGTTGGGACAACGAAATGCAGATGGCACATTGCGATCTGAATCGATGGAGTCATCCTATCAGGCCTTTAAGGATATTAAAAAATTGGCAGACCAATATGGTGCGGACTATTGCTTTGGTTTTGCTACCAGCGCTGTTCGTGAGGCTCAAAATGGGCTTGAATTTATGGAACGAATCACCGAATACTGCCCTATGGAATGGCGAATTTTATCAGGTGATGAAGAAGCAATTTATGGATTTAATGGTGCCTTGGGAGACCAGTTGAATGATGGTCGTCATTATACGACTATCGATATTGGTGGCGGTAGTACAGAACTCGCTTTAGGAAATAAAGACGGCGTATATTGGAGTCGTTCCTATCCAGTGGGAGCGGTGCGTTTACAATCTATGTCTGACGAAGGGCCTCAACGGGTATGGGAAGAAACTCGATTCCTTTGGGACCCAATGATGATTCAAGGCGAATTTGGTGAATTTATTGGCATCGGTGGTACATTAACGACGCTAGCTGCTATAGATTTAGGCCTTGAAAATTATGATGGTACAAAGGTGCAAGGTCATAAATTAAGTCGTGAAACAGTAGAGGGCATTATTCTAAACTTGCGTTACATGAGTCGCGACGAGAGATTACAGGTAAAAGGTTTACCTGCAGGCCGTGCTGATATCATTGTAGCTGGTGCAGAAATTTTGACGTCCTTTATGGATGCCTATGAGGTTCCTCATGTATTTGTGAGCGATCAAGATGGTATGGAGGCGATGGCCCGTGAATGTGAAAGCACTCGTTCGAACCGTTAATCACACCTTAAAATCGCATAATCTATTTCCCGAAAATAGTCGAATCTTAGTGGCATGCTCCGGTGGACCTGATTCAATGGCTCTATTGCATTTGTTGAAAGACATTGCCATACATCGACATACAACGTATGAATTAGGTGTGGCTATCGTAGATCACTGCATTCGTCCTGAAAGCAAGGAAGAGGTTTTGTGGCTCCAACATCAAGTAGACGATTTAGGACTACCATTTTATTCTGCTACATTTGATGTGCCTCGCTTGAGCAAGGAACAAAAAATGTCTGAAGAAACTATGGGGCGTCAAGTACGGTATCAATGGCTTACAGAGGTTGCAAAGTCTGAAAACTATGATTATATTGCGGTGGCTCATCACAAGGATGATCAAGCAGAGTCGATTCTAGCACATATCATCAGAGGTTCGGGATTAAATGGTTTGGCCGGCATGTCTGTAGTAAGCTCTGAATATGCTACTCCTGTAATTAGACCGCTGTTAGAGGTTACAAAAGAAACCTTACTGGCTTATTTAGAGGTGAAGGGGATTTCCTATTGTGTTGATTGTACGAATGAAGATGTGCGATACCAACGAAATAGGATTCGGCATCGTATTATACCTGAGTTAGAAGCTATTAACCCTAATGTAGTAGATGCTATTGCTAGATTGGGAAATTCCGTACATGAAGATTTACTAGTTATGTCTGATTTAACGGAGCAAGCTTTTGAAAAACTTGTGACTGTAGGTGCTGATGGGGTGAGCTTATCTCGCCGTGCCTTACGACAAGAATCTTTGGCAATACAACGGCGCTTATGGCAGCGCTTAGTGAGTGCTGTGGACTCAGATATAACGCTGACATCAGCTCATCAAGATCAATTACTCGATATTGTTAATACCGGGGAAGAGAAAACTTTCACTATTAAAAGTATAAAAGTAACCGCTCAATGTGATACAATAAAAGTATATTGCGAACATTAATATGAATCGTGGAGGTCATATAGATGCATCAAGATGCAAAAGAGATTTTATATACAGCGGAACAATTACAAGCTCGTGTAGCAGAGTTGGGTAAAGCAATTAGCGAAGACTATAAAAATGAATCTGTCGTGCTTGTAGGGGTATTAAAGGGAGCTGTCGTTTTCTTTACAGACTTAGCACGCGCTATTGATGATAGTGTAGATGTAAGTTTTGACTTTATTTCTTGCTCTAGCTATGGTAGCGGCACAACAAGTACAGGGGTAGTACGAATTTTAAAAGATTTAGATCGCTCTGTAGAGGGTAAGCATGTACTTGTTGTTGAAGATATCGTAGATACTGGTACAACATTACATTATTTATTAGAAAATTTACATGCTCGTGGTGCTAAAAGCGTACGCCTTGCAGCGTTGTTGAATAAACCAGATCGCCGTAAGATGGATGTAAATGTTGACTATGTAGGCTTTATTATTCCTGATTACTTTGTTATCGGTTATGGTTTAGACTACGCTGAAAAATATCGTCATTTACCATATATTGGTATTTTGAAGGAAGAAATGTATCAAAATTAAAAATATGATATAATATATGAGTGCATCTCTCAATGAGATGTACTCAATTCGTTTATACAACTAAAAATTATTATTGAAAGGGGTAATCTTTTGGGTCGATTTACAAAAAATATCGTCCTTTATTTACTTATCATTGCCGCTTTCGTTATCGCCATTGACGCTTTCTCTGGTCAAAGTGCGAATAAATCTGAATTAAGTTACACAGGATTTATTCAACAAGTACAACAGAAAAAGGTTGAGTCCGTAACGATTACCAATGATCATGGTATTAAAGGTAAACTAAAAAATGGAACAGAATTCAATTCTTATGCGCCAACTGATGAAACATTAATTAAAACATTACAAGATAATGGCGTTGAAATTACAGCAGCTCCACCTGAGCAACCAGCTTGGTGGATGAGCCTTTTAGGGTCTGCTATTCCTATTATCATCTTGGTAGTGTTGTTCTTCTTCATTATGCAACAAACACAAGGTGGCGGTGGCCGAGTGATGAACTTCGGTAAAAGCCGTGCTAAATTGATGGGTGAAGGTAATGTTAAGGTTAGCTTCAAAGATGTAGCAGGTGCGGAAGAAGCAAAACAAGAATTAGAAGAAGTAGTAGAATTCTTGAAGGACCCAGGCAAATTTACAGCTATCGGTGCTAAAATTCCGAAAGGCGTATTGTTAGCGGGACCTCCAGGTACAGGTAAAACATTGCTTGCTAAAGCCGTTGCTGGTGAAGCAGGGGTACCATTCTTTACGATTTCTGGTTCTGACTTCGTAGAAATGTTCGTAGGTGTTGGTGCATCTCGTGTACGTGATCTTTTCACACAAGCGAAAAAGAATGCGCCATGTATCATCTTCATCGACGAAATTGATGCGGTTGGTCGCCAACGTGGCGCAGGTCTTGGTGGTGGTCACGATGAACGTGAACAAACATTGAACCAATTGCTCGTTGAAATGGATGGCTTCGGTGCTAACGAAGGTATTATTACTATCGCAGCTACAAACCGCCCAGATATTCTTGACCCAGCGCTCTTGCGTCCAGGTCGTTTTGACCGTCAAGTTATCGTAGGTCGTCCAGACTTACGCGGTCGTGAAGCAATCTTAAAAGTTCACGCTCGTAACAAGCCGTTGGCTGACGATGTAGACTTGAAAACAATTGCGAAGAAAACACCAGGCTTTACTGGTGCCGACTTAAGTAACTTGTTAAATGAAGCGGCTTTATTAGCGGCTCGTCTTAACAAAAAAGTAATCACTATGGCTGAAGTTGAAGAAGCTAGTGAAAAGGTTAGCATGGGTCCTGAACGCCGCAGTCACATTGTGAGTGATAAGGATCGCAAGTTAACAGCGTACCATGAATCTGGTCATGCTATTGTGGCACATTTGTTGCCTCATGCAGATCCTGTTCATAAGGTAACAATCATTCCTCGTGGTGCAGCAGGTGGTTACACTATGATGCTTCCTACAGAGGAACAAAACTACAAAACAAAATCTCAATTATTAGCGGATATTCGCGTAGCCCTTGGCGGTCGTGTGGCAGAGGCTTTGATTTTGGATGAAATCAGTACAGGTGCTTCTGGTGACCTTCAAAGTGTAACGAATACAGCGCGCGCCATGGTAACGCGTTGGGGCATGAGCGATGAGCTTGGTCCTATCGTATTTGGTGAACAACAAGAACAAGTATTCTTGGGGAAAAACCTTGGCCATGAACGCAACTACAGTGAAGAAATTGCTGCAAAAATCGATACTGAAATTCATCGTATCGTTGAAGATGCTTATAAAGATGTAACAAAACTTCTTAGCGATAACGAAAAATTCTTACATGATATGGCAAATGCTCTATTAGAGGAAGAAACAATCGATGCGAAAGCAGTGGCAAATCTTTACAAATATGGTACAACAAAGGCCCCTGAAACAGAGGAACCTAAAGCTACGTTAGAAGCGGCAGGTATTGTAGTGCCAGAGGTTGTAGATGCTAATGAGCACACTTCTACAGTGGAAGCGCCTAGTGAAACACCTTCTAACGAAATTAAATAATGGATACTGTCCAAATAAAAAGAGCTGATCTCCTTGGAGACCAGCTCTTTTTTATTGTCCATCATGGATGTGACGGGTTGCTAAATATTCTTGTATGCGACGTTCCTTAAGTGATTTTAAGTATTTCTGTGCTAATACATGCGGTATGGCCACACCGACGGCGATGCCAACGATGGTTAAAATACCTGTTACACCATTTTGTACCATATGTACAAGGCCGGATTCATTGAGTGCATTGATGTGAAGAATATCGAATAGAAAACGATAATATAGAATCCCTGGCATTAATGCGATAGCGGACGGCACGATAATGATCGTACTAGATGTTTTAAGCCAGGTAGAAACTTTTACATAAATAATGCTCATCACGGCGGCCCCTACAAAGGTGGCCCCAGCAATAGAGAATCCCAATTCAACAGCTAGTAAATTGCGAATAAAGACACATAATACACCGCCAATACCGATTGAGAGCAAGAGGCGTACAGGAGCATTAAATAAAACAGCGAATGACGCAGCGGCCATAAAAGAACCTATAATCTGTTCAATGGATAGTACATGAGGTTTAATGTCTACAAAACTAAATGCAGGCATTGGATTAAAGTATAAGGCCATGGCCATACCTAAGGTCATACTACCTACGATGAGAATTGTTCTAATGGCTCGTGTAATACCCGATAAGATATGATTGTTTATTGTATCAATGACGGCATTAATAAGAGGTACCCCTGGAATCATAAATAAGGTACAGCATACAAGAACATAAACTAATGAATCCTGTTCAATATGTGAATAGAAACCGTAGGCAGAAACCATAGCGGCAAATCCACCTAATGCAATACCTACATACTCATTACAGCCTAAACGCACGGATAGAGTACGTGTGAAATAGCCGATTAGAGAACAAATAATTGTTACTATAAAAGCTATCATATCACCACTATATAGAAAGGCGAGCCCTGCAGAACCTAGTGCACATGCAATACCCTTTATCCAATCAGGATATACAGGTATAGTAGAATCTAATTTTGAAATGAGTTGCTCATAGGTTGTGAGCGAGTAATGTCGTTCGAAGGCGCGCCATGTGAGTTTAGATACGGCATTGATCATGGCCATATTGGGAACATGAACTGGTGTTTTTCTAAAAACTGTTATGGAACGCTCTTTATGCAATAGATTCACCATGATGGTGGTATATGAAATATGAATATTTAAATAATTATGAGGTATCCCCATAAAAGTGGCGGCTTTTAACATCTCTTCAATGATTCGATTTGTATCTGCACCACATTCCATAAGTAACTTACCTATGTTTAATAGAACATCAAGTTTTCTGTGAATATGGATAAATGGGTTCTCTAGAACTTCATTTTTTTCTTCTAATGTAAATTGTTGCATATATCTCCCCAGATAATGATAGACCATACTATTGTTATCTTTTACATAAGGTATAACTTAATACTACATGTATTATACCATTAATTATTTTAAATAATCCTTGCATTTTATAGGGTACACTTGTACAATCGAATTGTAAACCTAGGTTGACAAAGAAAGGGGCTCTAAACTATGCGTGATGAAGTATTAGAATTCTTGAGACAAAACCAAGGTAGTTTCGTATCGGGACAAGATATGTCGGAAGCGTGTCATGTTTCGCGCACAGCTATTTGGAAGCATATCAAAGCATTACGTCAAAAAGGCTACAAAATAGAATCTTATACCAAGAGGGGGTATCGATTATTGGAGGAACCTGATTTGTTGAGTCCATTAGCAATGAAGCAAATCTTAAAAACAGATGTATTTGGCAAACGGTATGTCTATATGGACACTACCGAATCTACAAACCTTGAAGCTCGTCGTTTAGCACAACAAGGTGCAGAAGAAGGCACTGTTGTTGTTACAGAGGAACAGGCTGCTGGCCGCGGTCGTTTATCGCGGGGCTGGTATTCTCCATTCGGAAAAGGTCTATGGTTTAGTCTCATTTTACGCCCTGACTTTGCACCAGTAGAAGCACCGAAGTGTACATTGATGGCAGCCGTAGCATTAACAAAGGCTTTTCATAAAATGGGCCTTACAGATGCGGGTATTAAATGGCCAAATGATATCCTTGTAAATGGTCGTAAATTAGTTGGTATTTTGACAGAAATGTCCGGCTCTATGGAGGAAATTTCCTATATTGTTATGGGCATAGGTGTCAATGTTAAGACTAAACAAGAAGAACTACCAGAAGAATTGAAGTTAATTGCTACGTCATTAACAATGGAAGGCATTGATATTGAACGGACAGAAGCTTTTAAAATTATTTTGGAATCCTTAGAACATCAATATTATGAAGTCCTCGATAGTGGCTTTGAGGAAACATTAAATGAATGGCGCCAATTATCGGTGACTCTCGGTGAGGAAATTGAAGTGAGAGCACCAGGAAATACCTATGAAGGGGTAGCTACAGATATTGATGAAGATGGTAACTTATTAGTAAGAATCCCTGATGGGACAGTTAAACGTATTGTGGCAGGGGACGTGTCAATTCGTCCGCGCAAATAGGAGGCATTCATGTTATTAGTAATTGATGTGGGGAACACCAATATTGTTCTCGGTGTATACGACAAGACAGAGCTTGTAGGTCACTGGCGTATTTCCACGGATCGCGTTCGGACCACCGATGAATATGGCATGTTGATGATGAACTTATTCTTCCACGATTGCAAGGTTAATGTGAAAGATATTAAGGATATTATCATTTCCTCAGTTGTGCCACCGTTGATGCCTACATTAGAACGGGTATGTTTACGTTATTTTAATGTAAATCCTCTCATTGTTGGACCTGGTACTAAGACTGGTATTGCTATTAAGTATGATAATCCTCGTGAAGTAGGGGCTGACCGTATCGTAAATGCTGTGGCTGCACATGAACAATATAAAGGTGATTTAATCATTATCGACTTTGGTACGGCTACAACCTATTGTGCGGTTCAAGGTAATGGCGATTATATGGGCGGTGTAATTACTCCAGGCGTTACAATTTCTGCGGAGGCTTTATTCCAACGAGCAGCTAAATTACCACGTATCGATGTAAGAGATCCTGGTCAAGTGATTTGTCGCAACACCGTATCTTCTATGCAATCTGGTATGTTCTATGGCTACGTAGGCCAAGTAGAAGGTCTCGTATCTCGTATGAAAGCTGAAATGGGCGGTCAAGTAACTGTAGTGGCTACAGGCGGTTTAGCACAGCTTATCAGCAGCGCTACAGACTGCATTGACCATGTAGAGCCTATGCTTACATTAGAAGGCTTACGTCTTATTTACGAAAGAAATAAATAATGCTACTATAATATAGTTACGTATATGTAACGAAGTAGTGTACATTTGGGTACAGCTTATGCTGTACCCTTTTTGTTAGGGGATATAGAATTATATGAACAATAAACAATGGCAAATAGGATCCGTCAAAATTGATGGACAAGCCATATTAGCGCCAATGGCTGGGGTTAGCGACATTGCCTATCGTTTACTTGCTAAAGAGCATGGCGCCGCCTTGGTATGTACCGAAATGGTAAGCGCTATGGGCATTAAATATAAAAATGAACGCACCCATGAATTGTTGCGCCTTGAAGATGTGGAACGGCCTGTTTCTATGCAAATCTTCGGTTCTAATCCAGAGGCGATTGCCATCGGAGCAAAGGTTGTAGCTGATGCGGGGGCAGATATTGTAGATATCAATATGGGTTGTCCTGTTAAAAAAGTTGTTTCCTCAGGGGATGGCTCTGCACTTATGAAGAATCCTGATTTGGCGGCACGCGTAGCAGAAGCGGCAGTTAAGGCTGTCGATGTACCTGTAACGGTGAAAATGCGCATTGGTTGGGATAGTGAATCTATCAATGTAGTAGACTTTGCAAAGCGCATCGAATCCACGGGGGTCGCAGCTATTGCTGTACATGGCCGTACAAAGGAACAAATGTACAGTGGTCATGCGGACTGGTCCTATATTAAGGCCGTAAAAGAGGCAGTATCCGTGCCTGTAATTGGCAATGGGGATATCGTGGAGCCAGAGGACGCGAAGCGCATGCTCGATGAAACGGGGTGTGATGCTGTAATGGTAGGTCGTGGTGCACAGGGTAATCCTTGGATCTTCGGTCGCATTCACCATTATTTAGAGACTGGTGAAGTGTTACCGGCGCCAACTGATATTGAACGTCTCGATATGTTGTTAAAGCATTTTGATCTATTGTGTCAATATAAGGGGGAGAGTATGGCTGTTAAGGAAATACGAACTCATGCAGGCTGGTATATGAAGGGACTCCCTGAATCTGCATATTGGCGCAATCGTGTGAATACAATTCATACCGTAACAAGCTTTCACAATGAGCTAGAATCATATCGTAAAATACTGTCTGAAATGTAGTCAGATTGACAAATGTACAGTATTTTTATATAATGGTTGAGATAATTTAGAAATAAAAGATAAGGTGTCATCTTACTATGGCACTTTTTTCTTATTTTATTTATATGTAGAAAGAGTGGGGTACCCATGGCAGACGTAAAAGAAACATTACTTACCGCCGAAGGTTTAAAGAAATTAGAAGAAGAATTAACGTATTATAAATCTGTACGTCGTATTGAAGTGTCTGAACGTATTAAGACTGCTATTGAATATGGCGATATCAGTGAAAACTCTGAATATGATGATGCAAAAAATGAACAAGCTTTCATCGAAGGTCATATTGTAGAGCTTGAAAATAAAATTAACACTGCGAAAATCATCGACGAATCCGTAAAAGGTGATGTTGTATCCGTAGGTAGCAAAGTAACTGTATTAGATACAATGTACAATGATGAATTAGAATATGTTATCGTTGGTTCCTCTGAAGCGGATCCATTTAACAATCGTATCTCTAACGAATCTCCTGTAGGTAAAGCTATTTTGGGCAAACGTAAAGGTGATGAAGTAGAAGTTTCCACACCAGATGGTCCTGTTACATTCAAAGTGTTAGCAATCCAATAATTTACATTTACTGACGAAGAGGCGATAACATGAGTGAAGAAATTAAAAATGTACAAGAAGAGCTGAATGAGCAAATGCAAATTCGCCGCGACAAATTGGCTGAATACGAAGCGGATGGTATCTATCCATTTGGTCAACGTTTTGTTGTAAAAGATAATGCAAAAGACATTAAAGATGACTTCTTCTTGAAATACGACGGTCAACCTGTAGTTATTGCAGGCCGTTTGATGACAATCCGTTCCCATGGTAAAACAGCATTTGCGAATATGCGTGATAAATCCGGCGATATTCAAGTATATTTCCGCAAAGATGTATTGGGTGAAGATGCTTATAAATACGTAAAAATGCTTGATATCGGTGATATTATCGGTGTTGAAGGTCACGTATTTAAAACTCATACAGGGGAAGTTACAATTAAAGTTAACAAATTAACTTTGTTATCCAAATCTTTACGTCCATTACCAGAAAAATGGCATGGTTTAAAGGATACAGAACTTCGTTACCGTCAACGTTATGTTGATTTAATTGTAAATCCTGAAGTGCGTGATACATTTGTAAAACGCTCCCAAATCGTTGCAAAAATTCGCGAATATATGATGCGTGATGGCTTTATGGAAGTAGAAACACCAATGATGCATGCTATCCCTGGTGGTGCTGCGGCTCGTCCATTCATTACTCATCACAATGCGCTTGATATCGATATTTACATGCGTATTGCACCAGAATTGTACCTCAAACGCTTAATCGTTGGTGGTATGGACCGCGTATTCGAAATGAACCGTTGCTTCCGTAACGAAGGTATCGACAACCGTCATAATCCAGAATTCACTACTATTGAATCCTACCAAGCTTATGGCGATGTAGAAGATGCAATTCGTTTAACAGAAAACCTTGTATCTTACTGTGCTCAAGAAGTTCTCGGTACACAAGAAATTACATACCAAGGTACTGAAATCAATTTGACTCCACCTTGGAATCGTATCACAATGGCGGAAGGTGTAAAAAAATACACTGGCGAAGACTTTGATGCAGTCACAACTGTAGAAGAAGCTCGTGCTATTGCAGATCGCTTAAATGTAGAATACACAGAAAATGATGGTATTGGTAAAATCTTAAATCTTTGCTTCGAAGATTATGTAGAAGAAAACTTGATTCAACCAACTATCGTATATGGTCATCCAAAAGAAATTTCTCCACTTGCTAAAGCAAGTCGTGAAAACCCATTGGCTACAGAACGTTTTGAAGCATTCATTTATGGCCGTGAATTGGCAAATGGCTTCTCCGAGTTAAATGACCCAATCGATCAAAAACAACGTTTCTTGGATCAATTGAAAGAACGTGAAGCTGGCGATGATGAAGCTCACCGTATGGATGAAGACTTCGTTACAGCTCTTGAATACGGTTTACCTCCAACAGCTGGTTTAGGTGTTGGTATCGACCGTCTTGTTATGTTCTTAACAGACTCTGCATCCATCCGCGATGTATTGTTGTTCCCATTGATGAAACCAGAAGCTCCTAAGCATATTGAAGCTGAAGAAGAAGCAGCTGAATAATCTAAAACTAAAAGGCTCCCTATTCTTTGAGTAGGGAGCCTATTTTATTCTATATATGTTGATGTAGTATATGAATAATACGTAGTTATGAAAGGAGGAGGCTGTGAAACATTTAAAGGTTGCTTTATCTGATTCCGTACAATCCCAAATTAGCTCTATAGAGGGTCGTATATGTGTTCCTGTCTGTGATACAGATTTTATAGATGTTGGTGCCGTTGTCATTGGTGATTGTGATTTAGAGCTTATCAATAATAATCAAATTCATACCTTTGGTATACCTGTTATTGTCCTAAGATTTGATGAAACTAGCGATTTATCTTTATATAAGGAGCACATAGCATCCATTATAGAGTTTTCATCTACAAGTTTGGACTACTGCAAATTAGAGATTGAAAAATTAGTTGTAAATTATGAATCCTCTATTTTACCACCATTTTTCAGTGCTTTATCCGATTATGTGGGAGAACGAAATTCACAGTTCGATTGTCCAGGCCATCAAGGTGGTCAGTTCTTCTATAAACATCCTACAGGTCGCGCCTTCTACAATTTCTTTGGGGAGAATATATTTAGAGCAGACCTTTGTAATGCAGATGTAAAATTAGGAGATCTTTTAATTCATGAAGGTTATGCTTATGATGCGCAAGCGCATGCTGCGAAAGTCTATAATGCTGACAAGACCTATTTTGTATTAAATGGTACATCTTCAGCGAATAAGGTAGTACTTAATGCTCTTTTAACACCGGGCGATATTATTTTATATGATCGTAATAATCATAAATCTATCTGCCATGGTGGTCTTGTTATGTCTGGCGCTACCCCTATATATCTTGAGACGGCGCGCAATCCATTTGGCTCCATTGGCGGTATTTTAGATCATTGTTTTGATGAAAGTTATATTCGATCTTTGATTGCAGAAAAATTCCCTGAAAAGGCTCGAGCTAAACGTCCTATTCGGCTAGCAGTCATTCAATTAGGCACCTATGATGGTACGATTTATAATGCTCGTCAAGTAGTAGATAAAATAGGACATCTTTGTGACTATATTTTCTTTGACTCTGCATGGGTTGGATATGAACAGTTTATTCCTATGATGAAAGATTGTAGTCCCCTATTATTAGAGTTAGGGCCCAATGATCCTGGGATTTTAGTAACCCAGTCAGTACATAAGCAACAAGCTGGTTTTTCTCAAACCTCTCAAATTCATAAGAAGGATAGTCATATAAAGGGGCAAGACCGTTATGTAGATCATAAACGTTTTAACAACTCCTTTATGATGCACGCGTCAACCTCGCCATTTTACCCCTTATTTGCCTCTCTCGATGTAAATGCTAAAATCCATGAAGGTGAGTTGGGACAAAAACTGTGGCGTGACTGTGTTGAAGTTGCTATTGATGCTCGTAAAGCCGTATTGAAGCAATGCAAATATCTCCGTCCGTTAGTACCACCGATAGTGCATGGCAAAAAATGGGAAGACGGAAATACACGAGTTATGGCAGAAGATGTAAATTACTTTGCCTTTGAACCAGAAGCGAAGTGGCATTCATTTAAAGGCTATGGCAAGGGTCAGTATTTTATTGATCCTTGTAAGTTCCAACTGATTACACCAGGAATTAACGTAGAGACCGGAGAATATGAAGCGTTTGGTATTCCTGCTAATATTCTTGCTAACTACTTAAGGGAAAATCGAATCATTCCTGAAAAATGTGATTTAAATACGATTTTATTTCTTATGACACCAGCAGAATCTAAGCATAAGATGGATGCACTCGTGGAGGAACTCGTTCGCTTTGAAAATCTCATAGACCGAGATGCACCGATGAAAGAAGTGTTGCCATCTATTTACTATAGTCATATAGAGAAATATAAAGGTTATAGTATTCGTCAGCTATGTCAAGAAATGCATGATTTTTATAAGTCTAGAAATGTAAGCCTCTTACAACAACGGCTATTTTCTCGTGAATATTTCCCAGACTATGTCATGAATCCACAAGAGGCAAATTTTGAGTTTCAACGTAACAAGGGAGAATTAGTGCCGCTACGCGAAGCAGAAGGGCGTATTGCTCTTGAGGGCGCTCTTCCGTACCCACCTGGTGTATTGTGTGTGCAACCAGGAGAACGTTGGTCTAAGACTGCTTGTGACTATTTCTTGGCTTTAGAGGAAGGCATTAATCAACTACCTGGCTTTGCTCCAGAAATACAAGGTGTATACATTACTGAACAATCAAATGGCTATAAACAAGCATATGGTTATGTATTGAAAAAAGAATATAAAATGTAAATTTATACGATTTTATACAAGGACTGTAGGAATTTACTAAAATTTCTTATACATTGATTAAACTGACAACTGGCCGTCGTCGTGAAATTCATCCTATTATGTACATCATGACTGTGGCGTTCATCATTCACTTTGCTATTTAAATAGCATATACTATGAATCATATAGCATAGTCTATTAAAGAAAAAACTAGCGTGTTATATGAGCTTAGCATTTTAGGGCTCTAATTACGCGAGGAGGTTATATGAATTCGACAGTTATTTTAAAAGGAAATATCTTATATACACCGCGTCCTTCAGAATTTATATCCATTCAACATGGCTATATTATTGCCGTAGATGGTGTAGTTGTATATTGTGGTGAAAGTATTCCACCAGCCTATGCAGATTGTGAGGTTACTGATTATGGTGATAATCTCATTATTCCAGGATTTGTAGATACACATGCACATGCTCCACAGTATTGTAATCGTGGCCTTGGGATGGATAAAGAACTCTTACCTTGGTTAGAAACCTATACATTTCCTGAAGAGGCAAAGTTTAGTGATCTAGATTATGCACGGCTAGTATATGGCGCCTTTGTACAAGACTTATGGCGCAATGGGACTACTAGAAGTATACTGTTTGGCACTATCCATAAAGAGAGCACATTAGTGTTGATGGAACTTTTACAAAAAGCTGGATTATCTGCCTATGTAGGCAAGGTCAATATGGACCGCAATAGCCCAAATTTCTTGATTGAAGAAACAAGTCAATCTTTAGCGGATACGAAAGACTGGTTAGAGGCATCGGCTCAATTTGGTCCATTGGTAAAACCTATTATTACCCCTCGTTTTGTACCATCTTGCACGAGCGAGTTAATGGATGGCCTTGGTACATTATCAGAAGAGTACAAGGTCCCAGTTCAATCCCATTTATCTGAAAATCACGGTGAAATTGATTGGGTAGCAGCATTACATCCTGAGTCACCAAATTATACAGATGTGTATTATGAACATAAATTGATGGGGCGGACGCCAACGGTAATGGCTCATTGCATTCATTTAAGTGACGTAGAAATGGATCGTATGGCAGAAACACAAACTATGGTATCTCATTGTCCATTTTCAAATGTAAACCTATCAAGTGGCATTGCACCAATTCGCAAGCTAATGAAACGGAATATACCAATTGGTTTAGGCTCTGATATATCTGGTGGTCATATTGTATCAATGGCAAAGGTTCTTACAGAAGCCATTGGATTATCTAAAATGAAATGGGTGGAAGTAGATTCAAATTATGCGCCTCTCACATTAAGTGAAGCTTTCTACATGGCTACGAAGGGTGGAGGCAAGTTCTTTGGTAAGGTGGGGAGCTTTGAAAAAGGTTGTGAACTAGATGCTCTTATTATTGATGATACATCACTATTTGACCCAAATGAGCGCACCTTAGAGGAGCGATTAGAGCGTTGGTTATATGTTGGTGATGATCGACATATCGTTGAGCGCTATGTAGCGGGCCGCGTATTACCTAATCCCCAAGGTTGATATTTCAGTTCTGATAACGCTAAAAAGAGGAACAAAATTTAAATAATAGCCAGTACAGGTAGTTTGTATATCATGCAAGCTACCTGTTTTATTTTGACCTCGTGTTGCGCTTCAATGCCCGTGGTGTATAATAAAAAGATATATAAATTAAGAAAGTGGGGTACTTGATGGATATATTAGGGGCAAGGCGCTCTATAGAACAGAAGTTACTTATGCAATCCGTAGGATTAATGGCCCTTGTAGCAGTAAGTGGCACTATAATGGGGATTGTTACAGGATCTAGCGCGGTCTTATTAGATGGGGTATTTTCCTTTGTCGATGTTGTAATTAAAATCATGATGCTCATGACGGCCAAGTTAATAGCCCGTGAAACGAGTAAGCGCTTTCAATTTGGCTATTGGCAGTTCGAACCTTTGGTACTTGCCGTAGAAGGCTTCTTTATATTACTAATTGTAATTTACGCTCTATCTAGTGGCATTACAGATCTTATATCGGGTGGCCGCCATGTAGATTTTGGACCAGCTATTTATTATGCCATCTTCTTCACCGTCGCTGACACAATCTATTACTTATATGTACGACGGATTAATAAAAGCTTACAGTCTAATTTAATTAAATTTGATAATGTGAGTTGGTATGTTGATGCTTTACTGGAAGCAGCTATCTTAATCAGCTTTGTAGTGGCTATTATGTTAGAAGGAACTGAATATGCTGATTGGGCCGCTTATATTGACCCGATTGTTCTCATTGTATTGGCCGTACAAATGATACCATCCGCGTTCCGCATTATTATCCCATCCGTAAAACAAGTATTGGGATGGGCACCAACTTCATTACATAATGAAGTGCAAGAAATTATGGATCGCTTTATGGAAAAGTACAATTTCAAAGATTACGTTTCTAGTGTACAAGTATATGGGAATACTCGAATTATTGAAATTGATATTTTAGTTCGCAAGAACTTCCCATATCAAACGATTGCTGAAATCGATGCAATTCGCAATGAAATTGACCAAGAAATCGGAGGGAACCCAACGGAAAAATGGGTAACCATTTCTTTCACAGGTACCCGAAAATGGATGGCTAAAGATTATTTACTAGAAGAAGATGATGATGAATAGCATAAAAATTAATTAGAAATCTAGTAGATAGCTTATAATTTAATGATAAATACACCAATATATGGTATACTTAAACGTATTGAATATATTGTTCGTAGCATAGTTGGAAGATGAGGTTTATAGTATGTTAGACTTGAAATTTGTCCGTGAAAATATTGATTTAGTGCAACAAAACTTAGATAATCGTCACACGAATGGCGATTTAGAAACCTTTGTATCCGCTTATGATGAACGTCGTCAGTTGATTGGTAAAGTAGAGGAGTTAAAAGCTCTTCGTAATTCCGTAACTGAAGAAATTAGCCAATTAAAACGCAATAAAGAAAATGCGGATGATAAAATCGCAGAAATGAAAAAAGTAGGCGATGATATTGCAGAGCTTGATAATCGTATCCGCGACGTAGAAGCTAAATTACGTGATGCGGCTTTGATGTTGCCAAATATGTGCGATGCATCTGTTCCTGTTGGTGCTGATGAAGATGAAAATGTGGAACAACGTAAATGGGGCGAACCACGTCAATTTGACTTTGATGTACAAGCTCATTGGGATTTAGGTGAAAATCTTGATATTCTTGATTTCAATCGCGCTGGTAAAATGAGTGGTGCTCGTTTCACAGTATATAAAGGTTTAGGTGCTCGTTTGGAACGTGCTCTTATTAACTTCATGGTTGATCTTCATGTAGATAAACAAGGCTACACTGAAATGATGACTCCATATATGGTAACTCGTGAGACATTGACAGGTACTGGCCAATTGCCTAAGTTTGCTGAAGATATGTACCATGTAGAGGATACTGAATACTTCTTGATCCCTACAGCAGAGGTTACATTGACTAATTATCATAGCGGTGAAATCTTGAGCGAAGAGGAATTGCCAAAATACTATACTGCATTTACAGCGTGCTTCCGTGCTGAAGCTGGTTCTGCAGGTCGTGATACACGTGGTCTTATCCGTCAACATCAATTCAACAAAGTTGAAATGGTTAAATTAGCTAAGCCTGAAGATTCTTACGCAGAATTAGAAAAGTTAACTGATAATGCAGAAGAAGTATTGCGTTTATTGGAATTACCATTCCGTGTCATTACACTTTGTACAGGTGATATTGGCTTTGGTTCTGCTAAAACATATGACGTAGAGGTATGGATGCCAGCTCAAGGTAAGTACAGAGAAATCTCCTCTTGCTCCAATATGACTGATTTCCAAGCTCGTCGTGCAAATATTAAATTCCGTCGTGGACCTAAAGGTAAACCAGAATTCCTTCATACATTAAATGGCTCTGGTCTTGCTGTAGGCCGTACAGTAGCAGCTATCTTGGAAAATTATCAACAAGCTGATGGTTCTGTTGTGATTCCTAAGGTGCTTGTACCTTACATGGGCGGCGTAGAAGTAATCAAGGCAGCGAAATAAGAGGGGGCATTTGATGAAGTTCTTTATTGATACCGCAGAATTTGATGAGATTAAAGAAGCGTATGCTTTTGGCTTTATCGATGGTGTTACTACTAACCCATCCCTTATCGTGAAAGCTAAACGCGATTTAAAACAAGTTATTTCTGAAATTGCAAATCTTGTAGACGGTCCTGTAAGTGCAGAGGTTATTGCTTCTGATGTAAAAGGCATGATCGCTGAAGCTCATGAGCTTGTAAAATTAGGCTCCAATGTAGTTATTAAAGTGCCTATGACTCCAGAAGGTCTTAAAGCTGTTGCGGTTTTGAGCAAAGAAGGTATTAAAACTAATGTAACGTTAATCTTCTCTGCCAATCAAGCCTTGTTAGCAGCTCGTGCTGGCGCTACATATGTGAGCCCATTTGTGGGTCGTATTGATGATATCAGCATGGACGGTCTTACATTGATTCAAGATATTGCAGATATATTTGCTATTCATGGCATTGAAACTGAAATTATTGCAGCTAGTGTGAGAACGCCATTGCATATCATTCAATGTGCTAAAGCTGGTGCTCATATTGCAACAGTGCCATTCAAAGTACTTATGCAAGCTATGAAACATCCATTGACGGATGCAGGGCTTGAAAAATTTATGGCAGATTGGAAACAAGCTAATCAATAAGTTAAGTATTCGGCTCAATGTAAGAGTCATATTACAATACACACAGGACTTATAAGGAGGCCTATTATGGATCGTACATTATCTTTGGAATTTGCTCGTGTCGTTGAAGCGGCTGCTTTACGCAGTGGTCGTTTACTTGGTCGCGGTCAAAAGGATGCAGCGGATGGTCTTGCTGTAGATGCAATGCGTCAAGCATTTGACTCTGTTCGTATTTCTGGTACAGTAGTTATCGGCGAAGGCGAAATTGATGAAGCGCCTATGCTTTACATTGGTGAACATGTAGGTGCTGGTGGCCCAGAAGTAGATATCGCAGTTGACCCAATTGAAGGCACAAACTTGATTGCAAAAGGCCAAAATGGTGCGATTGCAGTTATGGCTATTGCTGAAAAAGGTGGCTTGTTACATGCACCAGATATGTACATGGAAAAACTTTGCGTTGGTCCTCGTGGTGCAGGTGCTATCGATATTACTAAATCTTTAACTGAAAATATCAAAAATGTAGCGGCAAAAATGAATCGCAATGTCGATGAAATTACACTTGTTATGCTTGATCGTGAACGTCATCATGGCTTGATGAAAGAAGCGCGTGATCTTGGTGCACGTATTATGTTAATTTCTGATGGTGATGTTAACCCAGCTATGGAATGTTGTATTGAAGGTTCTGGGGTACACATGGTTGTTGGTACTGGTGGTGCACCAGAAGGCGTATTGGCTGCAGCTGCTTTGAAATGCGTAGGTGGCGATATGCAAGCCCGCTTGAAACCAGAAACAGAAGAAGAAATTCGTCGTTGTCATGAAATGGGTATTACCGATGTAAATCAAGTGCTTACATTGGATGATCTCGTTCGTACAGATGATGTTATCTTTGCGGCTACTGCTATTACTCGCGGTAACTTATTGAATGCTATTCAATACTTCCCAGGTGGTGCGCGTACACATACTATCGTAATGCGTTCTAAAACTGGTACTGTTCGTTTCTTAGACACAGTACATATGGATGAAAAGCTAAAATCCTTAAAAGCAAAATAAGAATTAAGCCCCTCAAATTGAGGGGCTTTTTTTCTCAGTATTTTCTCACATTCTCTTGATGAGATATATCGAAAAATAGTATAATAACATTTAGTATATGACGTTATAAATACAACGTCTTGTAGTTCATACAAGATGATCGATATAAAAGTGTAGGAGGAATTCTGTTGGAAAAGCTAATCATTCAAGGTGGCAACCGGTTGGAAGGCCGTGTACGTGTTAGTAGCGCTAAAAATGCGGTACTCCCTATTATTGCCGGTACTTTGCTAGCATCAACGCCTAGTAAATTACTTGAAATTCCAAATTTGGAAGATGTAGGTACAATTTGCCAAGTTATCGAGTCTTTGGGGGTTAAAATTACTCGTAATAAAGCAGATGATGAAATTATCTTCGATGCATCTACATTGACTGCTACGGAAGCTCCTTATGAGCTTGTACGCAAAATGCGTGCATCTTTCCTTGTAATGGGTCCACTTTTGGCGCGTAAAGGGGAGGCTAAAATCTCCATGCCAGGTGGTTGTGCTATTGGTGCACGTCCTATTGATCTTCACCTAAAAGCTTTCGAAGCGTTAGGTGCTAAAATTGAAATTACTGAAGATTATGTATATGCACATGCTCCAGAAGGCCTTAAAGGCACTCAAATCTACTTGGATTTCCCAAGTGTAGGGGCTACAGAAAATGTAATTATGGCCGCTTCTATGGCGGAAGGTAAAACTGTTATCGAAAATGCTGCGGAAGAACCTGAAATCGTTGATTTAGCGACATTCTTAAATGCAATGGGCGCTAATATCCGCGGTGCTGGTACTAATGTAATTCGCATTGAAGGTGTGCCTCAATTACATGGTGCAATTCATACGGTTATTCCTGACCGTATCGAAGCTGGTACATACTTGATTGCAGCTGCTATGGCTGGTGGTGACGTATTTGTAGAAAATGCATTGCCTGAACATTTAAAACCAGTAGTAGCTAAATTAAAAGAAGCTGGCGTTACTGTAGAGGAAGAAATTGATGGCATTCGCGTTATCAGTACTGGTAAAGGTATCAAAGCTGTTGATATCAAAACGTTACCATACCCAGGCTTCCCAACAGATATGCAAGCTCAATTTATGGCGCTTACTACAATCGCTGAAGGCACAAGTACAGTAACAGAGACTGTATTTGAAAACCGCTTTATGCATGTTGCTGAACTTCGCAAAATGGGTGCTCATATCGATATCGACAATCGTCAAGCGATTGTAGAAGGTATGCCACGCTTACATGGTGCTGTAGTTAATGCTACAGACTTGCGTGCAGGTGCGGCTCTTGTTTGTGCTGCGTTGACTGCAGAAGGTAGAACAGAAGTTGGTCGTTTACATCATATCGATCGTGGTTATGATGATTTCGTAGGTAAATTGCAAAGGTTAGGTGCTGATATTGTTCGGGTTGACGAATAAAAGTACAGAGCCAAAACAGAATAAAAAGAAACGAAGCCGGCGCTCAAAAGGGCCGGCTTTATACAACGAGCAACAAAACTTAGGTGCTGCTAAGGTTGAAAATGCTAAAACTAGCACTAATCGAAAGCCATTGCGTAGGACAAAACGCAAGTCCACAAAGCTTTCTGAGGGCGTAGCAAAGCAAGCTAGCCATTTAGCTTCCAATATGCGTGAAGCCATGGTTAGAGTCACGAAGATGCGCCGTGTGGAACGTCGTAATCGTGAGACTGTAGCTATTGCAAAAACTACACCAGCTATGACCTTGAAGCGCCTAGTTCGTCCTGAGCAGGTGGGCGATTTAATGGGACGATTAAATCGTTCATTAAACTTTGACTTGGGCATCGACTTAGGAACTGCGAATATTCTTATTTTCGCTAAAGGTAAGGGCTTAGTCTTAGATGAGCCAGCTTATATTGCGAAAGATGATAAAACAGGGGATATTCTTGCCTTAGGCGAAGCTGCACGTACTATGATAGGACGTACACCTAAAGGCATATCTGTTATTCGCCCTGTTCAAGCAGGTGTTATTGCAGATTATGATATGACCGAATTTATGTTAAAGTATTTTATTCGTTCAGTCGTGCCTGCTTCTAGATTGATGAAAACGCGTATTATCGTATGTGTACCATCTGGGATTACACCTGTTGAAAAACGGGCCATTTTAGAAGCTTTGCTTAGAACTGGGGCCAAGAAGACTGTCTTGATAGAGGAACCATTGGCGGCAGCTATGGGGACAGGTCTCAATGATGCAGACCAAGTTGGGGCCATGGTTGTCGATGTTGGTGGCGGTACTACGGATATTGCAGTTCTTTGTGATACGGGTGTTGTTGTAAGTGAATCCCTTCGCATTGGGGGAGATTCCTTCAATGAATCTATTATCCGTTACATCCGTCGTAAGAAGAGACTTGTTATTGGACCTTTAACAGCAGAAAAGATTAAGATTTCTGTCGGGACTGTAGATCGTCGTGCTAAGGAGCGAACTATAGAGGTTAGAGGGCGTGATGCAAGCTCTGGACTACCTAAGATGGTTGCTGTTAATTCCTTAGAAATTCAACGTGCCTTAGAGGCGCAAGTGATGAATATTCTAGAAGGAATTAAATCTATTTTAGAAAAAACGCCACCAGAACTTGTAGCGGCTATTAATGATCACGGCATCATTCTTACCGGTGGCGGTGCTCTCATCGATGGGTTAGATCGTGTTATTACACGTTCTGTAGGTATTGCATCGTATTTGGTAGAGTCTCCACGATATGCTGTTATCAAAGGGGTTGCTAAAGCTCTTGATGAAATGTCACAATTGCGTGATACCTTGGATGAATTACAATAAAATATTGTATTGACATACTATGTAAATTGACGAAGTTGCTATTTATAGTTAGGCCATTGATGATTGGAATAACTGTAGATAGTAACTTCGTTTTTTAGTGCCCTCTTTTTGTAATTTTCATCTTTATGATGTATACTATAGTAAAAGTATATTGCATAAAATTGATGTATAAAAATAAACCTTATTAATATGGTTTGTCGCTATAGAGGAATTGTATATGAAACGATATTTATATATGACTTTTGCTGTTTTAGGTTTTCTAGGCAGTACCATACCTTATGCTGAGGCTGGGAATTTAACAGGCGTACGTGTATCTAATCATGAAGGCACAAGTCGAATTGTATTGGATGTATCTGAAATGCCTGTATCTTGGACTAAGTCTTATAATGAGTCCACACATGCCCTTACACTTAACCTTGGTGGTACTACAAATGGATTGACGGGTCCTATAGCGCAAAATAATACAAAAACAGGTGTTTTAAAAGGCATTGGCTTACAACCTGTTAATGGATCTTTGCAAGTAACATTGACGGCTAACAAGGATGTACAACATCATGAATTTACATTGGAGAAGCCATCGCGTATTGTAGTTGATTTGTTTTCTAGCTATGCTCAACAAACAACAAAGGATGTAAATAAATCTGTTACGTATAGCAAGATTAATAACACTGTAGCAGAAGGAAAAATCCAAGCCTTTGCATTATCTGTGGACAATGATTCATCTATGGTGGTCGCTCATGTTTCGGAAGGTAAACCCTTATCATCTGTAGTTCAATCGCATACTGCTATAATTGGCGCAAAGGTAAAAGGTAGTAGTTTTGATCGCCCTTATTCGGTAGCAAGTGATGGAACTATTGATTTAGAGCGTATTTCTAACCGTGGCACCTTGCGATATACACCAAATCGTGGATATTTTATTGAAGAAAAAAGACCTTTACTACAGGCTAAAACACAGAAGGATACATTCCTGATTACCTCTGTTAATACAAGTCGTAAAGAAAATGCTTTGACTCTATATACATCAGCGTATGGGGCATCTACAAAGACTAATGACTTTGGATACGAAGTGACTGTTGCTAATGGCAAGGTGGTTAGTGGTCAAAAAGGGAATTCTAAAATTGGAGAAAACCAATACGTATTATCTGGTCATGGAGAATCTAGGGATGCGTTACGTAAATTAAAGGTGGGCACACCGATTACGATTCAAAATAGACCGGAGTTGGCACAAGTGAATACCACTGGTGGAGCAGCTTTACAAGCAGGTACTATGGTTTTGAAAAATGGTAACTATGTTGGTGCTGATGGGACCCATAATAAAGCTCGTAGTTTTATAGGAACTACTAAAGATCATAATTTGGTGGTTCTTACTGTTGATAAAGCTGGGCTTCAATCCGTAGGGGTTACACAACAAGAAGGGGCTCAACTATTATCCAAATTAGGCGTCGTGGATGGTGCTGAATTATCGAATCAAGGTAGTGTTGATTTAGTAGTCAATGATACATACGTTCATAAAGCGACTTCAAATCCTACGACCTATGAGGATATTGTAATTATAAAATGAATTCGTTGCATACAATTTTGTTTGAAATATTAGTAATAATTTAGTATACTATAAATACATAACTAATTTTGTAAAAGGAGGGATCGTTATGAAAAGAGTAGTGTTGGCATTAGCTGCTTTAGGCATTTTAAGTGTTAGCTCTGTAATGGCGGCCCCTGTATCATACCAAAGTGTATTAACAGGTAAAGTTGCTTCTACAGTTTCTGTTGGCTCTGCTGTAACAGAAGGTCAAACATTGGTAACTGTAGAGACATTGGCTGGCCCTATGGCTGCTGCTAAATCTACTGTAACTGGTACTGTAACGGCGGTTAATGTTACAGTGGGCTCAGACGTTTCTCGTGATCAAATCGTTGTCACAGTAGAAAGTAAATAAAGGAGAGAAGGAATGAAGTTTTCTCATTCTTGGCGTCGGTATAGAAAAGCGATACTGGCGCTTTTCTTCTGTACTTCACTTACAGCTGCACAGGCTGTTGATTTCATGCCTGTCAATGATGTAACTACAGGTATGGAAGGCATTGCAAAAACTGTAATTGTAGGAGATACCATTTCTACCTTTGATGTAAAGGTACTTGGTGTCATGAAGGATAAGGGACCATCTGGTCATCTTATTTTAGCGAAGTTCTCTGGTCCTGTTATGGAAAAAACAGGCGGCATCGCTCATGGCATGAGTGGTAGTCCTGTATATATAAATGGTAAGCTCGTTGGTGCTGTTGCTTATGGCTGGGGCTTTGCAGATGGTACGATTGGGATGATTACCCCTATCGAGGATATGGTGAAATTATGGAATATTCCATATGAGAAGAACTTATCCAAACCATGGGATGATAAACAATTGATCCCTCTTGGCACGCCACTTATGGCTTATGGCTTTGATGCAGCATCCATGGATTACTTCAAATCCAAGTTGCCACAATATAAATATGAAACATATGATACGGCTAGTGCTAGTGGTGATGAAATTGCTAAACCTCTAGAAGCCGGTGGTTCTGTAGCAGCATTACTAGTTGATGGTGACCTAAAACTGGGGGCCATTGGTACTGTTACCTATGTAGATGGGGAAAAGATTGTTGCCTTTGGTCATCCATTCTTAAAACATGGCTCCTCAAACTACTTCATGCATAATGCAAGCATCTTTACAGTAGTTAAAAGTTATGATGCTGCTTTCAAATTGGGCTCTATGGGCAAGGAAGTTGGCTCTGTAACTGAAGATAGAGGTGCTGGTATTGCAGGTGTTTCTGGTGTGATTTCTCCAGGGATCCCTATGCGATTCCATTTGAAAGACCTTGATATGGGGCGTGATAAAACTAGCTCTGTTAAGGTTATTGAAGATAGTGAGATGACACCGACTTTAGCGGCTACATCTCTATATAACATGTTGAATAAAACGTTGGATCGTAGTGGCGCCGGTACGGCTACCATTTCTTATACGATTACACCAAGAGGTAAAGAGCATAAACCGTTGACGCGAACTAATATGTTCTATAGCTCTGACTCTATCTCTGAGAAGGCTGTTGATGAGTTCTATAATGTTATCGACGTTCTTATGAATAACCGATTCATTAATTATGAAATTTCTGACATCTCTGTAGAAACTGAGGTGACACAAGATAAGAAAACAGCTAAGCTTGTTGATGCCTCTGCATCTTCAACCATTGTTTCCCCTGGTGATACAATCGTTGTAGATGTAACGTTGGAGCCGTTCCGCGGTGAGAAGGTCGTTAAACAAATCTTCTTTAAGGTTCCTGAGGATCAAGCTGTTGGCAAGTATACCTTAGAGGTGCGTGGGGGCGGTGAAATCCCATTACCTTATGTATTAGAAAAGCAAAAATATAATTTAACTGATGAAATTTTACGTCGCTTAAAAGTTCATAAAGATTTTAATGAACTTTATGATGAAATTCAAAAGACTGATACAAATAATCAAATCGTTGTAGAGTTTTTAGAAGATGGCATTAGTCTTGTTGATGAAGATGGTTCCCAATCTGTTAAAAAAGCTAAACTTAAAGATGTGGAATCAAAACCTATGCCAGGGGATGTAAAGAAAAAAACAGGTCAAGAAGATTTGAGTTCTAGTAAGGACGATGATAATCAAATAGAAAAAACTGCTATTGATACGGAATACATCGTTCAAGGTGATGGTCAATTTACAATTCATGTTATGAAACCAGCCGATCGCGATAAAGCATTAGCTAAACGCGTAAAAGAAGTTAAAAATCAAAGCAAGATGGAACATAAATTAGAATTGGAAGACCAATCCAAAAAGGATAAATCCAGTAAAAAAGATGTGAAAAAGTCTGATAAACAAGATGTGAAAAAGTCTGATAAACAAGACCAAAAAACACCTGATAAAAAGGATGAATCTAAAGTAAATGATACTAATGCAGCTGAATAAGCTGAAAATGTAAGGGGAAAGGGCTAAACTGTTGAATTGGCTAGAATCGATAGGACGTGCTGTAATGAACGGCCTATCACAGATGGGTAGTGCTACATTATTAGTGTGGCAAACAATAAGACAACTGAAAATGATTAACCTGTGGCATGTATTTCAGCAGATGGCTCACCTAGGTGTAGATTCATTGCCGATTATTAGTTTAACATTACTATTTGCTGGTGCGGTTATGACCTTACAGATTACAGATGTATTGATTACATATGGTGCACAAAGCACTGTAGGTGGTCTTATGGCTGTTGCTATGGGACGTGAATTAGGTCCCATCTTGGTAGGGGTAGTATTAGCTGGCCGTGTTGGCGCTGCTATCACGGCTGAGATTGGTACAATGAAGGTAACCGAACAAATCGATGCGCTTCGTGTTATGGCTGTCGACCCTATAGGTTATCTTGTGGTACCTCGTGTAGTGGCATGTATGATTATGGTGCCAATTTTGGCATTTTATGGTGTTGTGATTGGGATTGCGGGCGGTTACTTTGTAGCTACCGCTATCAAAGGGTTAGCACCAAGTACCTATTTAGATTCTATTCAAATGTTCTCCACCATTTCAGACTTTACACTTGGACTAATTAAGTCCAGTGTATTTGGTGCTGTTATTGCATTGGTAGGGGCCTATAAAGGAATGGAAACTAAAATGGGCGCAGAAGCTGTAGGCTTCTCCACAACTAGTTCTGTTGTGACTAGTATTATTTTAGTATTTGTATTAAATTACTTTTTATCTACCTTGTTATATTAGTAGATACACTAGAGGGATTTATGATAGAACTACGCGATGTTGTAGTTGCCTATGAGTCACGTGTGATTTTAGACTCCATTAATCTCACCATTGATGATGGGGAGACGTTAGTCATATTAGGTGGTAGTGGCAGTGGTAAAAGTACCTTGCTTCGATTATTAATTGGCTTACAGCGCCCTACATCGGGACAGATTATTGTAGATGGCACAGATATTACAACATTATCTGAAGATGAATTTAATACAGTACGAAGAAAAATGGGGATGGTATTCCAATACTCTGCTCTGTTTGATTCTATGTCGGTAGGCGAAAACGTGGCCTTTGGTTTGCGTCAGCATACGGACTTGGGGGATGATGAGATACGACGCATTGTAGCAGAGCGACTAGATTGGGTCGGTTTGAAAGGGTATGAATCCTATATGCCTAACGAATTGTCTGGCGGTATGAAAAAGCGCGTTAGTTTAGCTCGCGCCATAGCGCTAGATCCAAGCTTAATTCTCTATGATGAACCTTCATCCGGTTTGGATCCTATTACATCCGGTACGATTAGTATGCTCATTAAGGGAATGCAACAACGGCTTGGTTGTACCTCTATTGTAGTAACGCATGATATGCAATCTGCATTTTATGTAGCTGATCGCATAGCCTTACTTGATAAGGGGAAATTTGTGGAAATTTCTGATACAATAGACTTTAAGAATTCTACAAATAAAAAGGTACAACAGTTTATTCATGGTGAAGCAGAACCAATTAATGTATCTGCGATGGGAGATGTATAATGAAGTGGACAACGGAGGCCAAGGTAGGGGCTTTCACGATAATAGGTATAGCATTATTTATTGCGGGCATACTGTTTGTAGGCCGCATTGATATATGGGCTAAACCGCAAATGACGATTACCGGTGATTTTGCTCAAGTTAATGGCCTAAAAAATGGCAATCAAGTTAAATACTCAGGTGTGGCCATCGGTAATGTCTCTGATATAGAGATTACACCACATGGTGTAGTAGTAAAAATGAAGCTTGATGAAAAAACACAAATTCCAAGTGACTCTACGTTCACATTGGGATCAGATGGTTTTTTAGGTGATAAGTTTATTCAAATTTCACCAGGCCAATCTAAGGTATTTTTACAAGATGGTGACACTGTTAAGGGCGAAGGTGCAGACGCTATGGATAAAGCGATGCAAAGCGCTCAAAAACTAATGGATGGCACCGAAAAAATGTTGCAATCTATTAATAATATTATTGGTGATCCAGCAACGCAAAATGCACTTAAGTATTCCTTGCAATCTACGGCAACGATGGCTGATAATGCTGTAGCGATTACACAAAATATGGCTGATGTAACGGCACAGCTAAATCAAGCTGCTCAACAATTTAATGCAGATGGTAACGCAGGCAATGATATGCGTGCTATTTTGACTAACTTAAAACAAACTACGGATCGTGTAGATAATATGGCTCGTTCTATGGAGTCTACTGTAACAGATCCTAAAGCACAGGAAAATATTAAGGAAACATTACATAATACGGCACAAATTTCAGCTCGCATCAACAAATTGATGGGGGGTAAAGCCTATCAAACTGATGCAAGTGGAAATGTAGTAGATGGAAATAATGTTGAAAAAAAGTCATCTACTAAAGTTGAGCCTTCTGTAGATTTGTTATATAACACTACAGATGATGAATTCCGCATCAATGGTCGCGTTCGTGCTTATAATGATAAAGGTATGGCTGAGCTTGGCCTTTCCAATATCGGCGATGGCACTAAATTCGATTTAAATGCAGGTCGATTCATTAGCTCTAAATGGCTAGTACGGGGCGGTATTTTTGAAAGTGAATTAGGACTTGGCGTTGACTATAATTTACGTGGTCCAGTTTCATTATCCGCAGCGGTATATGACCTTAACAATCGCAAATATCGTATTCGTAGTGATATACGTTTACATAAAGATACTTATGGGGTTATTCAAATGACCAGACCGTTCGGTTCCACGAATGGTGGTACCTACTTTGGTATCAAACAAGTATTTTAAAGACTAATACATTCACTTTAGGTGAGTATGGAGGTACATATTATGAATAAAAAGGTTTTATCCTTAGGTGTAATGCTCTCCTTAGCTACTACAGGTGCAATGGCTGCTGATGTAGTTACAACTTCCGTTAATAATGGAGACCAATTAAGCAAATATCAAAAAGAAGCGATTCAATTAACACAAAAGCAATTAGCCGAAAAATCTGTTCAAGATAGTAAAACATATGAGAGCAAATTGGACCTCGATGAGACTCGTACCATAGAGTTGGCGTTGGCGAATAACCGTACAGCAAAACAAACTAAATGGGGCTATGAAGCTGCTAAATCTGCAGTGAGTCAAGTAGCAGCAGGCAAGAACCCTAGTGTAAGCTATGGTTGGTCTGCTCAAAAAACAGGCGGTGACACTGGCCGTGGTAAATCTGGTAGTCATAACTTCTCCATTAGTGCTCCTGTATTTAATCCTCAACTCGATGCAAGTATTGATTCTGCACGTTATACTCGTGAAGGCACTGGCGCTAGCTATGAAGAAGCATTGCAACAAGCAAAATATGATGCTATTAGTGGCTACTATACATTGATCATGAACCGTAATCTTGTTGATGTGGCTCAACAAGCTGTTAAAGATTACCAAGGTCATGTAACAAATGTGCAAGCTCAATATAATGTTGGTTTGGTAGCAAGTTCTGATGTATTGGCTGCTAAAACAAATCTTGCTGATTCTGAAACAAATCTTGTAAAAGCGCAAAATTCTGCAAATTTAGCAGAGGCTAGCTTGAATCAAGTCATTGCATATCCTGCACAAACAGCTATTAATACAGCAGAACATGACTTACAATATAAACCTTACAATATTACGTTGGAACAAGCTAAAGCATATGCTTTGCTTCACCGTTCTGCCCTTGTAAAATCTGCTCTCGATGTAAAATCTGCAGAAGAGGCTGTAAAATCTGCTAAATCTGGCTACTTGCCAACTATAGCTGTAAAAGCTGGTCGTGGTTATGCCGATCCAGATGGTTACTTTGGAACAAGTACAAAATCCTGGAGTGTAGGTGCTACTGCATCTTGGAGCTTATGGGATGGCGGTGCAACACAAAATGCTATTAAAAAAGCAAATGCACAACTTGAACAAGCGAAAGAGGCTAATTTAGCTACTGTTGATGCTGTATTATTAGCAGTACAAAAAGCATACTTGAATTTGCGTTCTGCAGAGCAAACAATCCAAAGCACTCAAACTGCAGTTGCTCAAGGTCAAGAAAGCTTCCGTATTGCTACACTTCGCTATCGTGCTGGTGTTGGTACAAACCTTGATGTACTCGATGCGGAAACTAAATTAACAGATGCTCGTAATAACTATGTACAAGCTCTTTATAATTACAATATTAGCATTGCAGCTCTTGAACAATTGACAGGTGTTCCATTGAATACTCCAGTTGGACAAGGTGCAGAAATTATTGCAAACAGTGGTGCAGCTGAACAATTAGCACAACTTGGTGGCAATCAATAATAGAATACTAAAAAAGACGACTTCGGTCGTCTTTTTTTTGTTATAGATTTATAAAGCGTAAATTCATTGTATATTTTCATTTTTATGTTATGGTAATGTTTAAAATAATTTTATCTGTAGTTATTGCAGAAAATGATTAGTAAAAAAATATATTAGTTTTATAAAATTTACCCTTAAAATACTATAGTTATTACTTTGTGTGTGGTAAGATTAGTATATATATTTATATTATTCATAATGTGTATGGGAGATCATTATGACCCGTAAAAAGTGGTGTCTCATAGGGGCTGCAATTTTAGGCTTATCTGCAGTTGGTGCTAGTATAAACCCTATAGCTCAGACCTATGTAGCACCTATGGTTAAAGAACAAGTAAATAATGCCATAAACGGATCTGTGGACTATGATTCTCTTCGTATCAATTGGAATGGTGATGTAGTTTTATCAGATGTGGTGATTAAAGATCGGGATGGTCACTTAGTAGGGACGGCACAAGATGTAGCCGTTGGGGTTAAACTATCTGCATTACCAAGTATAATTGGGGGTAATATATCAGGGGCAACAGCTATATCGACTGTTACTGTAGAGGCACCTGATCTTCATATATGGCAATTGAACGATGGATCTTGGAGTATAGAAAAATTAGTAAAACCATCTGATCCGAATAAATCGGGTGGTTTTGATGGTGATATTACCATTAATAATGGCCATGTAGCGCTACGTACTAAAGATGGCATTAAACGCAATGTTGAAAACCTTGATGGTACCGTTGCTCTTAATATGAGTGGTATGTCCAAAGGGGCTTTTACTGCTGATGTAGATGGTTCATCTGTCCTTGTAAATGGCAAAATAGATATGGATGATGTGTCTAATTTTGATGTGTTTGTACAAGCTGATGAAATTGATACTGCTGGTATTATGAGCTTTGTTCCGTTGCGCAAAGATCTTGTTGTAACGAAGGGGAAATTACAAGATTTACATCTCAATATTAAAAGTGAAGATGGACAATATGTTATGAGTGGCAATGTAGGCTTTAAAGGTTTAACAGGCACTTTTAAGCGAGGCAATACGATGTATACCATTACTGATGGTGAAGGTCGTATTATGCTCAATCATGACCAAATTGTTATTAGCCATAGCTCTTGGCGAATCAATGATCAAGCGGCGAAGCTTAATGGTCTTATTACACTGGGGAAAGACGAAGAATATCTCAACCTTAATGTTGTAGCGGATAAGGTGAATCTAGAAGCCATTACCGATGTGGGGGTTACTGGTATTGTCGGTGGTCGTGCTCATATTGGAGGCACTACTGTAGCGCCGCGGGTGGATGCCACCATAGGTAGTGATGGTATTTCTTATAAAGGGTACCATGTGGACCGCGTGCAGGGAAATGTAGTATACGATAATGGATTGGTTCGCATCGATGATGCTCAATTATCTATTGGCTCTGGTAATGCTAAAGTTAAAGGTCAATACGTCGTAGATACAGGTGATTTTGACGCTGTTGCTAATGTTCATACCTTATCGTTGGATACTTTCACACAAGATTTGACGATGCCTATTACGGGAACTATTGATGGAGAAATCCACGTTTTGGGTAAGAATAATCAAGTTACAGATCTTGTAGGCGCTGTTCAGGGCCATCAGATTGGGGTCCGTGGTATAGTGTTGGATTCTGTAAAAGCGGATCTAACCCATAGTGACAATCTTACCAATATAACTATGGTTGGAAATATGGGAACTGGATCCTTTAGTGGATATGGCTCTATTCAAAATGGTCAAGTGGATGCCACAATTTCTGGTAATGCGTTACCGTTAACATCACTTAGTTCAATCATAGGTGACGATGTTGCTGGTACTGTTAGCACATCTATTAATGTAAAAGGCGCCTTAGATAATCCTAATGTGACTGGTACTGTATGGGGGCAAGAGGTTCTCTATAAGGGTGCTCATTTTAATGATATTCATAGTGATATTACTTTAGACAATCATGTTCTAACAATTACAAATGGTCATATTGGTGACGGTAGTGGTGGCTATGATATTACCGGTTGGTATAATATCAATACTGACGCCCTAGATTTAAATGCTAAAGCTCGTGCTGTACGTATTGAAAATCTAATTCGTCCTGTAACCGATATTCCTATTACAGGATGGTTTGAAACTGATAACCATATAACTGGGACTGTAGCCAATCCTATTGTAGAAGGCCGAGCTCATTTATGGGATGGGTCTGCATATGGCAAACTTATAACTAACGCTTTTGCAAAGTATAACTATAAAAATGAAAGATTAGAATTTTATCGCTTTGATATTGAAGGTTATGGTGCGACCATTACTGGTGGCGGTACTGTATCAAAAGAAGCTATTAATATTGATTTTGAAGGTAAGAAAATCGATATGGGTAGATTGCTCATCAATACCGATTATAAGGTGGATGGTTTACTAGCAGGCCGTGGTACTATAACGGGTTCCATGGATAACCCTCAGTTTAATGGCTATATTTTATCAGATGCTTTATCCATTAATGGACAGCTATTGACGGATATTCATGGCCATGTTTATGCCGATAAGTCTGTTGTAAATGTACAAGATTTTTCGTTTGCTGAATCGAATGGTGGTCGTTATGTTGCTAAAGGTGGCATGAAGCTTGACGATAGCAAACAATTATTTGGCGTTTTAGATGTTACCAATGGTAGTGTAAAGAATTTGTTGGCATTACTAGATCGAGCCGATGAGCACCTCGATGGTCAATTGAATGGTTCCGTTGAACTTGGAGGTACGAAGGACAATCCAAGTGTTATTGTAAATGGTAAAATTAACGATGTTAGCATTGATGATAAGGTAGTAGGGGATGCAACAATTGATGCGAGTCTTGCAAATCGTAAATTTAAAATTACTACCTTAAAACTACCTGTTGGTGAAGGACTCATTGCAATGGGTGGTACTTTGGATCTTGATGGGCAAGCTGATTTACAAGTAGCTTTAAAGGATGTCGACATAGTGCCATTCCTACCACTCGTAGGTAAGGATATTCAAGCAACAGGCTGGGTAACAGGTGTTGTGAATGTTACTGGAGAAACGAAAAATCCTAAGGTTGAATTATCCGGTGCCGTAGAGTCCGGTTCGTTTAATGGAATTGGCATTGATGAAGGCTTTGCGTTAGCTACAATGCAAGATCATGTCATTCAAATTCAGCGTATTCAAGGTGCTAAGAGTGGTTATAAACTCAGTATTTATGGCAAAATTCCATTGGCGGCTCTTTATACATCTGGTTATTTAGAAGCTAGTGATGCTAAATCTATGGATGTAACAATTGACTTTAACGAAGCTGATATGGCTGTTATTCCTCTTGTTACTACTAGGGTTAAAGATGCAACGGGGCCGTTAAAGGGTGCAATTAGGCTTACGGGGACTATAGACCAACCTGAGGCATACGGCACAGTATCTGTACGTAATGGTACTATGAAATTGGCCAATGTAGATAATGAAATTACAGGCATTGACGGAGACTTAATCTTCTCTGGACAACAAGGGGATTTCCAATCTCGTATCAATATGGGGAAAGGTAGTGCTGGTTTAGCTGCTAAGGTAAATTGGTCTGGTCATGAGCTTACCAACTATAAGGCTGCCGTTCAACTTGATGGACTCGATGTTCGTAGTGAATATGTGAGAGGTCCATTAAATGGTGAACTTTACATTGCGGAACGTGATGGATTACCTACCTTGATAGGGAATTTGGACCTAGAAAACATCCAATTTAAGATTCCTCTTTCCTTGCAGTCTAGTGAAAGTAGCACCAACATGGGCGTAGATGTTAATATTCATGCTGGCAAGGGCGTACGCTTATATGATCGAACTCTATATAACATGTTTATCGGTGGTGATGTTCATTTCGGTGGCACATTACAAAACCCAACTGCTAGTGGCCAGTTCGATGTTAAATCTGGTACGTTCAAATACTTAAGTCATGTATTTAATATTACGAAGGGGAATGCACACTTTGTAGGTGGCTCTTATTTACCAAACTTACAATTAGAGGCTGAAACGAATGTAAGCAACTACAATATTATGCTTGGTGTAAAAGGGACTGTAGACCATATGGATCTTACTTTGTCGTCTAATCCTAGTTTGTCTAGAAAGCAAATTATTTCCATGTTAACCTTTGGTCGTGGTGCCGATTCTAATAGTAGTACATTGACAAATGATGATGTGAATGCTGTTGCTACAGCAGGCTTACAAATGTTTGCCTTTGGCTATGTGCAAGATGCATTACAAAATACATTAGGTTTAGATCGGATTAATATTACGACAGGTTCCATTGACCCTGATGAACCAACTAATAGGGAAACGGCAGGTAATTATAATATTGAAATTGGCAAGTATATTGTGCCAAAGGTAATGCTTACTTATTCACAAGGTATCAATAATAAACAAAATAAATATGGTGTTGAGTATTCTGTAAAACGAAACCTCAAGTTTACTGCATGGCGTACATCGCAAGGAAACAATTATTTAGGTGGTCGTTGGACAAGAAGCTTCTAAGTTTATGGCTAGAGTGTGCAAATCCCATGGGTATGCACATTCTAGTCATATTAATTTCATAAAATTTGTTTAATATAGTACTCATTCCCAGTATTTTATGCTATAATAATAAAGATTTATTAGTCTTTATAAAACAAGATGTAAACTTTTTATGGGGATGAGTTCTAGGAGGAATTTATGTTTAAACCAAAAGCCTATAAAAGTATGCTTGCAGCATCTGTGTTGACTGCTGTCATGGGGACAGGCAGTGTATTTGCTGCAGAGGTACAAGCTGGCTATACTCCAGATTTAAATAACACAACAACAACTAGTGCAGCAACTACTAATGATGCTACTACTACACAAGCTGTTTACAATGCTGATGCAGCTACACCTGCAACAACACAAGATGAAACTGATGCAGCTATCTTAGCAGCTCGTGGTGATACAACTGTATCTAGCGATGGTACTGTAGTTAGAGGTTCTGACGGAACGGTTACAGTCAATAATGCTGCTTTGAAAACAGATGACAAACAAGTAAAAATGGTGTCTAAAACTACTGGTGGTACTGACCTTGATAAGGCTGCTGAAAATGGCCAAACTCAAGCTGTTACAACTGTAGAAGCTCAATATGTTACATCTGCTAATGCTGAGTCTATTAATCCATATGTAGGTAAATTGATTACTGGTTTATCTATCTCTGGTGTAACAGCTGAACAACAAGCACAATTATTGCCTATCTTGACAGAAAAAATCGGCGATGCTGTATCTGTTGATGGCGTATTTAAAGACGTAACTAACCTTGGTAATACTGGTTACTTCTCTGAAGTAAACCCTGTATTTACAACAGTACCTGAAGGCGTTAAATTGGACTTTGCTGTTACAGTAAATCCGATTACTACTGGCGTGGCATTCGAAGGTAATACAGTTTATACTTCTGAAGTATTGACTAAATTCATGGATCTTCAACCAGGTCAAGTTCTTAACTCTGTATACGTAGGCCAAAAGGTTCAAGGTATCAACGCAGCATACGCTCGTGATGGCTACATGTTGGCACACGTTGATGGTATTCGCGTAGATGACCAAGGCGTGCTTCATGTTCATATCGTAGAAGGTATTGTTGAAGATATCGTTCCTGCTGGTAACAAGAAAACTCGCGATAAAGTTATTACTCGCGAATTCGTTCAAAAGAAAGGTAAACCTTTCAATAAATTCTTGGTACGCCGTTCTGTAGAACGCGTATACAACCTAGGCTTCTTTGATGATGTAAATGTTCGCATGTTGCCAGGTGATCAAGACCCTAACAATGTAATCATTGAAATCGATGTTTTGGAACATAAAACAGGTACTATTACATTAGGTGCTGGTTACTCTAAATCTGATGGTTTGATGGGTATCATTGAATTTGGTGAAGATAACTTCCGCGGTACTGGTGATAAATTCAAAGTTCACTGGGAAATCGGTGGTAAGAAAAAATACAAAAACTACCAAATCTCTTACTTGAAACCTTGGATTGATAGCAAAGGTACATCCTTGGGCTTCTCCTTCTTCAACCGTGAAGATGAATACACTGATTACAACGAAGATGGTAATGAAGTAGCTGAATATAACAAGAAATCTCGTGGTTTCAATATTTCCTTCGGTCGTCAAACAGGGGAATATACTCGTGATTACTTAACTCTTGAATCCCGTAAAGATTCTTATAAATGGGATGATGATGACAGCTCCGGCTTCCGTTATGATAAAAATGCGGGCAAAGGTAAAAATTGGAATAATGGTTCCTACAACTTTGCAAATGATAAATATGTAGATAAAAACTTTGGCCGTATCAATTCCATTACATGGCAAAAGGTATACGATTCCCGTGATAATATTTATGAACCTACACGTGGTCGTCGTATTTCTTATACAGCACAATGGGCTGGTCATGGCTTAGGCGGTGACTTCGACTTCTACAAATTCACAGCTGAAGCACGTATGTATAAAAAACTAGGTGCTAAGAATGTATTGGCATTCCGCGCGCGTGGTGGTTTTATCCAAGGTGATGCTCCTTATAGCCAATTGTTCACATTGGGTGGTGCAGACTCCTTACGTGGTTACGAAGATGATCAATTCCGTGGCAAGTATATGTACAATGCTACATTGGAATTCCGCTTCCCAATCGTTAAAAAGGTTAGTGGTGTATTGTTCACTGATATCGGTGATGCATGGGATGCACCAAATGTATCTTGGTACAACAGCAAGAAAACATTTAACTATGGCGTTGGTGCTGGTGTTCGTATTACTACACCAATTGGCCCAGTTAAACTTGATTATGGCGTGGGTAAACATAAAAATAAATTCCACTTCAGCTTCGGCACACAATTCTAATATAGTAAATGTATATGGTGGAGGCCTCTTTTCTAAAGAGGCTTTCACCAATATCTCTATATGGCATCCTTTGATGCAGTAATTTAAAGAAATGAGGGCACTCTATTATGATGCGAATGATGAACAACAAGGCGAATGTGAAAATCTTTTCCATCGTCATTGCTGCTATTTTTATTATTGGTATTGGCGCATTAGCGTATACACAAATGGCTACACCAAGCGGTAATAGTGGTAATAGTACAATTGGTGTTATCGATACATCTCGTATGATGTCTCAAGATAATCCAATTTATATCTCTGCAGCTCAGGAATACATGAGCTATCAAAGCCAATTACAACAAGAAACACAAGCTAAAATTGATGCAGCACAAGATGATGCGACTAAACAAAAGCTCGCTGAAGAAGCACGTCAAAACTTAGCAAAAAAAGATCAAGAAATTGCTAAATCTGTTCAAGATAAAGCTATGGAAGCTGCAAAAGCAGTGGGCGACGCTAAAGGTCTTAGCGTTGTTATGACTAAAGACACAGTACTATACGGTGGCGTTGATATTACAGATCAAGTATTAAAAAAACTAGCTACTGATGCAAAAAAATAAACTGTAGTTCTATGTAAGGGAGAACGACAATGAACGGGAAAAAACGATATATCGGATTTGCCATATTTCTCGTTGTTGCATTATGTGCTATGGTTTGGGCCTATGGATTTGTGACAAATCGTCAGCAGAGTCCTGATGGGGTATCAATAGGTGTTGTACGTATTGATGATGTATTAGAATTTAATCCTTCTTATGAGGATTATAAACAAGCTAAAAATGAATTGGATCTTTTGCAACGTCAATATGAATTAGAACAACAAGCTTTAAATGCCAAGTCAGAGACACAAGAGGAACAGTTGAAATCTCTTGCATTAGATTCAACCTTGTCAGATGCTCTTACGGTGGAATTGCAAACTCGTATTGCAACAAAAGAAAATGAATTGAATCAGCAATTGAATGCAAAACGAAACGAACTTACTCAAAAATATTTGTCGGAATTAAAGGTTAGTTCCAATGAATATGATCTTGAAATCGTTAATCTCCAATTAGATTTATATGCTTATGATGCTCGTGTGTATATTGATGATGCACAAAAGCAAGCAGTTATGGCAGAGAAGGCTAAGAAAGAGGAGCGATTAAAGGAATTATTAGCTAAGAGAAAACCATCGAATCTTGATGTAGACTCTATTAAGGCTAAAGTACAGGCAGAACTTGCGCCTATGCAACAAAAAGGTCAAGAAGAACTTAACCAATATGCTGCATCCTTACAAAAGGAATTGGCGGCTAAACGAGATACTATGGTTCAACAACAAGCACAATCGATCATTGCTAATAATAACTTACCTGTAGCACAGGATTGGAATGATTCTTGGGCTAAAAAGCTTTCAGATAAGGAAGCTGAAGTGAGTGCACTTCATGAAGCCATTTTAGAAGATGTTCGTATGCGTGTAGCAATTATTGCAGAGGAACAACATTTGGATTTAGTCATCATCGATGATGGTGGTAATATTAAGGGGCTTGATATTACTGATGCAGTGAAGGCGTCCTATCGAGTTCAATAAGGAGTTATATTATGAATAAACGTATTAAATCTTTAGTATTAGGTGCATCTTTAGTAGCTTCCATGGCTATTTTAGGTGGTTGTGGTTCTAATAATGTTGGTTACGTTGATAGCGTGAAAGTAGCAAATAGTACTGAAAAAGGTATTGAAATTACTAAAGAAATTAACGCTAAAAAAGCTGAACTAGATGCTAAAATTGCTGCTGCTGATGAAGCATCTAAACAAAATGTATTTAACCAAGCTAATCAAGAATTAAATGCCTTTGCAAATGCAAAAGCTCAAGAATATCGTCAATATCAAGAACAAAAAGTTGGTGAACTTGTAAAAGAGAAAAAACTTGATGTAGTTATTGAAAAAGGTGCTGTTGTAGGTGGCGGTTCTGATGTAACTGACGACTTGATCGCTAAAATGGGTAAAGCTTCTGATGACCAAATCAAGGAAGCTGAAAATGCAGCTAAAGCGCAAGAACAACAAGATGCGCAACAAAATGCTCAACAATCTGGTCAAGCTACAGCAGTTAATACTGAAGAAAGTGCACAATAATTAAGAATTATCACAGGGGGAGGAGTTTACCTTGGAAAAAACTTTACAGGAACTCGCAACATTAGTAGGCGGTCGTGTTGTAGGTGATGGCTCTATTGTTATTACTGAAACACGTAGCTTTGAACAAGCAGTAAAACAATCCATAACTTTTGCAGTAGGTGAATATGTTGAACATATTGCGTTATGCCAAGCGGGTGCTGTGATCGTTGAATCTGAAGTGAAAGATGCACCGATGGCACAAATCGTAGTCGATAATGCAAAAGCAGCATTTGCACAAGTGTTAGAACTCTTCCATCCACCTGTTGTTGTTCCTAGAGAAGTGCATAGCACAGCTATTATTGGTAAAAATGTAACAATAGGCAAAAATGTAGCTATTGGTGCCTATTGTGTAATTAATGATAATGCAGTCATTGGTGATGATGTAACAATACGTCCATATGTTTATATTGGACATAATGTGCGTATTGGTGAAGGTTCTGATATTTACGCTGGTGCTATTGTTCATGAAAATTGTATTTTAGGCAAACGCGTTGTATTACGTGCTAAAGCAGTAATTGGTGGCGAAGGCTTCGGTTTTGCTACAGAAAATGGTGTACATACACATATACCACAAGTTGGTAATGTTATTCTTGAAGATGATGTTGAAGTTGGTTCTTGTACAACTATCGACAATGCTACAATGGGCTCTACTTTAGTACGTCGTGGTACGAAGATTGACAATCTTGTTCATCTTGGTCACAATGTTGAGATTGGTGAAGATTGCTTCCTAATCGCTCAGGTTGGTATTGCCGGAAGTACTAAATGTGGTAATCATGTTATCTTTGCTGGACAAACTGGTTGTACTGGTCATATTACGATTGGTGATAATGTACAATTTGCTGGTAAAACTGGTATTACAGGTAATGTACCATCCAACTCTATTATGGCAGGCTATCCAATGAGACCTCATAAAGAATGGTTAAAATTGGCTGCTTATGAAAATCGTTTGCCAGATATGGTGAAAACTGTAAAACAATTACAAAAAGAAATTGACGCTTTGAAAGCACAGCTTAAGGAGAGCTAATAATCCATGTATAGGTTTATGAAAATCTTTAGTGCCTTTATTTGCTTATTACCTAAAGGTTTGCAATATGCTATTGGTACATTGCTTGGTGAAATTGCGTGGCTAGCGGTGCCGCCTAAACGCAAGCGCCTAGCAATCGGCCAAATTCTATTCTGTAATATTACAGATGATCCAAAAGAAGCTCGACGTATTGCGAAAGCTAGTACTACACGCTTTGGTCGCATGATTATTGATGTATTACGCTATCCAGAGATTAAGGATGGCGCATACAAAGATATGGTGGAGTTTATTAATCGAGAGTACTTAGATGATGCCTTGGAAAATGGTCGAGGTGCAATCTTAGCCGCTGTTCACAGTGGTAACTGGGAACTCCTTGGTGGTGTTCTTGCTTCGGAAGGGTATCCGTTGATTTCTGTGGCAATGAAACAGAATGGTGATGCGGACAAGTTTATCAATGAATATCGTCGTATCATGCACCAACATGTAACCTATAAAACTGGTGTACGAGAAATGATCAATGAACTTAAAAAAGGTGCTTTCTTAGGCCTTATTATGGATCAGGATCCTGGTGATGATGGTGTACTTGTTCCATTCTTTGGTTATGAAACTTTGACGGCTGCAGGTCCAGCTGTATTAGCTCGTATGCAAGATGTACCAATCATTTTTGTGACTATACATTATAGTCCGTTTTCTGAAAAATATGAGATTGAGGTACATCCGCCAATTTATGTGGAACGTACAGATGATAAAAAGCGTGATATAGCGGTTACCACAACTCTTTTAAATGAGTTTATTGAGGATTATATTCGTCGATATCCTGAAGATTGGTTCTGGCTTCACAATCGTTGGAAGTGGACACGTCGTTTCTATGGCGAACAAATTGAAACACCTCCAGATGTATTTCACTAGTTAATAAATATAAAGAGATTTTACATGCCTACTTATGTAGTATTGATTTAAATACCGCATAAATTAAGCATAGTAAAGTCTCTTTTATTTTTATGGTGTATAATACAGTATTTATAATTAAATTTATATAAATTTAATTATGTGAAAAATGCTTTCAAAATCACTGAATATATGGTAAATTTCTTGTATCACCTATGCAAATAGGGTATAATACATATTGGTGTATAGTAAACGTGAATTCAGATTATGAAAGGACTTTCTTATGAGTAAGCCACAACAAACAATTAAACAGGCTGTTTCATATCAAGGGATTGGCCTTCATAGCGGTGAACCAGTAAATATGGTTTTTAAACCTGCACCTGAAAATACAGGAATTGTGTTTGTCCGCACGGACATTGAAGGTCATCCTTCTGTGCGAGCACACATTGATAATGTGACGAACACTATGCGCGCTACTACATTGGAAAATGGTGAAGCGAAGGTTTTCACTGTAGAACATGTGATGGCTGCGTTCAGTGCTATGAATATTGATAACTGTTATATCGAGATGGATTCTCCTGAACCTCCTGTAGGTGATGGCAGTAGTGCAGTTTTTATAGGTCTCATAGAAGAGGCAGGTATTCAAGAACAAACAGCGCCACGTCATGTATATAAAGTGACACGATCTCACGCTATTTATGATGGTGATCGCTTTGTAGTTATTTTGCCATATGACGGCTATCGCATTACATTTACATCGATTAACAGCCATCCGTTACTTGGCACGCAACATTGTGATTTTGAAGTTTCGCCAGAATACTTTAAAGAACACATCAGTGCTGCTAGAACTATCGGATTTATGAAGGAATTAGAACAATTACAGGCTATGGGCCTTGCAAAAGGTGGTAACCTTGATAATGCTTTAGTTTATGATGATGAGAAGTGTTTGTCTGTACCTCGCTTTGACGACGAATTAGTTCGTCACAAAGCATTAGATGTAATGGGCGACTTATTCTTATTGGGACCAATTGAAGGTCATGTAATTGCTTTAAAATCGAGTCATGAATTAAATTCAAGATTGGCTCGCAGTATAATGGAAGAAATAAGGGAGACACAGCCATGATTCTTAATCACGAAGACATTTTAGAAATTTTACCTCATCGTTATCCTATGCTTTTGGTAGATCGCATCGTTGAGTTAGAACCAATGAAACGTGCTGTGGGCATTAAAAATGCTACATTCAACGAATTGTTCTTCCAAGGACACTTCCCAGGTAATCCAGTAATGCCAGGTGTACTATTGACTGAGGCTATTGCTCAAGTTGGTGGTATTGCATTACTATATCCTGAAGAAAATCGCGGTCTTACACCTATGTTTACAGGTATTGATAAAGTGCGTTTCCGTCACCCTGTAAAACCTGGTGATCAAGTGCGCATGGAAGTGGATATTGTTAAAATCAAAGGTAAAATGGGTAAGGTTGAAGGCCGTGCCTATGTTGGCGACAAATTGTGCGCTAGCGGTGAATACATGTTTGCCCTTGTATAATAATTGAGGAGTGATTGTAGTGATAGTTGTAGGCATGGAAAATGCAGAATCCAACATCCATAGTACAGCCATAGTCCATCCAAATGCTAAATTGGGCAAAGATGTAATCGTAGGTCCTGGCGCCGTAATCGGCGAACACGTCGAGATTGGCGATGGCACACAAATCGGTGCACATGTTGTAATTGGTGGTTGGACAACCATTGGTAAGCGTTGTGAGATTTATCCTAACGCATCTATTGGGTTGGAACCGCAAGATTTAAAATTTAAAGGCGAAAAAAGCTATTGTAATATTGGCGATGAAACGGTTATCCGTGAATTCGTAACTATTAGCCGCGCTACTGGAGAAGGTGAAGAAACACGTGTAGGCAATAATTGCTTGCTTCAAGCATGCACACATGTGGCTCATAACTGTATCGTTGGCAACAATGTGATTATGAGTAACTGTGCAGGCCTTGCTGGTCACGCTATCGTTGAAGATCGCGTAGTTATTGGTGGCCTTGCAGGTATCCATCAGTTTGTTAAAATTGGTCGCAATGCAATGGTTGGCGGTATGGCGAAGGTGGTTCAAGATATTCCACCATATGTCATTGCTGATGGTCAGCCAGCGCGTGTTATTGGCCTTAACTCTGTTGGTTTGTCTCGTGCGGGCATTTCAGAAGAAGTACGCCGAGATTTAAAACAAGCATTCCGTATTATTTATCGTTCTGGCTTTAGTTTATCTAAGGCTATTGAAGAAATGGAAATGCAACTTGATTCTTCTGTAGAAATTGAAAATTTATTACGCTTCTTACGCAATGCCGATCGTGGTATTATGCGTACACGTCGCGACTAATTCAAAAGACCTCGTACTATGTACGAGGTCTTTTTATGTACTTAATAAAATCATGCTTTTAATGGGATGTGAAATTTATAACATTAGGTCATAAATATAAAATATTTTGATAAAATATTTGAAGTTTTTTTACGTTCATAAGACGTAAAAAGAGGAATGAAAAAATTCTACTAAAATGTTGAAGAAATAGGCATAAAACATGGTGTTTTAATGGTAAAAAGTGCCTATTTATAGTACAATATATTGTATATGATTATGTCTTTTTTGAGGCATTAAGTATTGTAAATTTGTAATCACTCATTGATATATAGGCCGCAGGTCATCTAGGAGGTATAGTCTTGGCAAAGGTAGGATTGATTGCAGGCATTGGTGTTTTGCCTGTAGAATTCATGCGTGCTGCTCATGTATTAGGTCATGAGGTAGTGGTTATCGGTGTAGTTCCAGATGTAGACCCGGCTTTAAAGGCTGAGGCCGATGCCTTCTATGATATTGGTGTTGCCAAATTAGGTAAGATTTTTAAAACCTTGAAAAAAGAAGGCGTTGAAGAATTAACTATGTTAGGTAAAGTGACTAAGGAAATTCTCTTCAAAGGTCTTACATTCCCTGATTTAAAAACCTTAGGTGTTCTTAAACGCCTTAAAAATCGTAAAGATGACACTATCATGCTCGCTATCGTAGATGAAATCGAACGAGAAGGGTTTAAAGTGTTAGATCAAACTGTATACCTTAAACCATTTATGCCAAAGGTGGGGGTGCTTTCAAAAACACAGCCTACTGATGAACAATGGGCAGATATTTGCTTTGGCTTTGAACTAGCTAAGCAAATGGGTGGACTTGATATTGGTCAAACAGTAGTTGTAAAACATAAAGCGGCTATGGCTATTGAAGCTATTGAGGGCACTGATAAGTGCATTTTGCGCGGTGGTGAATTAGGTCGTGGCGATGCGGTTGTGGTTAAAACGGAAAAGCCAAATCAAGATGTTCGTTTTGATGTTCCTGCTGTAGGGATAAAAACATTAATGTCCATGATTGATAGTGGGTGTAAAGTCCTTGCTGTAGAGGCTGAAAAGACTATTTTTGTTCAACAACAAGATGTACTAGATTTGGCAAACCGTCATGGTATTGTTATCTGTGCTGTTGATCAAGAGTTTGTAGATTCCAGAAAGGATGCATAATGAAAGTCATGTTTTCTGCCGGTGAAGCATCCGGTGATACTCATGCAGCCAGTGTTGCTAATGCACTGAAAGAAATAGATCCTTCGGTTGACATGTTTGGTATGGGCGGTACCTTGATGGAACGCGCTGGTGTTCGCATCGTATATGATATTAAAAATTTAGGCGTTATTGGGATTGTAGAGATTGTAAAATCACTACCGAAATTCTTTAAACTTCGCACCTACTTAAAACGTGTCATGATGAAGGAAAAACCAGATATTCTAGTTTGTGTAGATTACCCTGGTTTTAATATGAAACTTGCAGCTGTAGCTCATGAATTGGGAATTCCCGTTCTCTATTACATTGCTCCTACGATTTGGGCATGGCATAGTAGCCGTGGCAATACAATTCGTAAGTATGTCACTAAGGTGGCATCCATATTCCCCTTTGAAGCAGAAGCGTATCGCAAATATAAATGCGATGTAGACTTTGTAGGCCATCCACTATTGGATATCGTACATCCTACGATGAGCAAAGAAGCGGCTGAGGAATACTTTGGAGCTCGTAAAGATGCTAAAAAAGTATTGCTCATGCCAGGTAGCCGTAAGCAAGAGGTACTATCCTTGCTAGATACGATGTTAAAAAGTGGCGAGCAATTGATGGCGAACCATGAGGATATTCAATTCTTCTTGCCTCGCGCACATACCATCGACCGTAGTGAATTAGAAACTTTCATCGATACTCACAAAGTGCCGGTGACGATTACAGAAGATCATACCTATGATTTGATGCAGATTTGTGATGTATGTCTAGCCGCATCAGGTACAGCTACATTAGAAACAGCTATGATGGAGTTACCAACTATTTTATTGTATCGAGTATCTCCAATTACATATGGCATTGGGAAGATGGTCGTTAATGTGACCCATGTAGGTTTGCCTAATATTGTAGCTGGCAAAGAAGTAATCCCTGAGTTATTACAAGATGCAGTGACACCTGAGGCTATTGTATCTCTTGTGGAACCTCTTCTAACTGATGTTGAACGCAATGAAGCGATGCGTAGCGAATTGCGTGAAGTACATCATAAATTAGGTGAACCAGGTGCTGTAAAGCGTGTAGCAGAGCTGGTATATAACCTCGGTAAGGAGAAATGTAATGAATAGTTATTCTAGGCTCTTATATTTTGTAAAGCCTTATTATAAGCGCATGATTTTTGCAGTGTTCTGCATGATCGTCGCAGCTGCGGCATACTTGGTAGTGCCTTGGCTTATTAAAAATGTAGTAGACCAAGTATTAGATGATAAGAATATGTTTATGTTGAACCTCATAGTAGGGTCTATCATTCTTATATTCTTAATTCGTGGCTTTGCTACGTATGGTCAAACCTATAATATGTCTTACATTGGACAACGTGTCATCATCGATGTACGGGAAGCCATCTTTAATCATCTACAAAAATTAAGCTTATCTTATTTTGATCGCCGTAAGACTGGCGTTATCATGAGTAATCTTACCAATGACGTTGCTGCACTTCAGACTGCTGTAGTTGATAATTTGATTTCTTTTATTACGGAATCTGTAACATTGATAGGTTCTCTCGTGTCTATGCTTCTAATTGATTGGAAATTGACACTTGTTACCTTTATTACAGTTCCTGTAGTGCTTGTGATTATCAATGTATTTGGTAAAAAGCTTCGTGTAGCAGGTCATGATGTACAAGGCCGTGTGGCTGATATTACAGCACTTTTACAAGAGGTAATCAGCGCTATTCGAGTAGTAAAATCATTCGCTCGTGAAGATTTTGAACGGAAGCGTTTTGAAGATGAAAATGATCGCAACTTTAAAGCTGTTATTAAAGCGACTAAGTTAACTAGCTTGTTAAGTCCAATGGTTGAGTTTTCTGCAGCCATTGCGGTGGCAGTCATCCTTTGGTATGGTGGCTATTCTGTAGTAACAGGGACTATTACAGCAGGTTCTTTAATTGCGTTCCTAATTTATGCAATCAACTTGTCTAACCCAGTTAAACGCTTGAGCCAAGTGTACGGCAATATTCAAAAAGCATTGGCTGCAGCTGATCGTGTATTTGAAATTTTAGATACTAAAACTGACGTTGTGGAAAAACCTGATGCTATTACGTTGCCATCTATCAAAGGCAATGTAGAATTTAAAGATGTTTCATTCTCTTACGATGGTGAAAAAACAGCGCTCGAAAACTTTACTTTGTCTGTTAAGGCTGGTGAAAGCGTAGCTCTTGTTGGTCCATCTGGTGCTGGTAAAACGACTCTGGCGAATTTGTTACCTCGCTTCTACGATGTAACCGGTGGCGCTATCACGATTGATGGTTATGACGTAAAAGATGTTACATTTAAATCGTTACGTGAACAAATCGGGCTTGTACCACAAGAAACTGTGTTGTTTAATGCCACAATTAAAGAGAATATCTTGTATGGTCGATTAGATGCTACTGATGAAGAAGTATATGAAGCTGCTAAGGCTGCCAATGTACTTGAATTCGTAGAAAAGATGCCTGATGGTCTCGACACAGTGGTGGGCGAGCGAGGCAGTTCCTTATCTGGTGGTCAACGTCAACGTGTAGCTATCGCACGTGCTATTTTGAAAGACCCACGTATTCTAATTCTAGATGAAGCGACATCTGCATTAGATACTGAGAGTGAAAAGCTTGTACAAGAGGCGCTAGATCGCCTTATGAAAGGGCGTACTGCATTTGTAATTGCCCATCGATTGAGCACAGTTCAAAATGCTCATCAAATTGTTGTACTTAATCAAGGCCACTTGGTAGAGCAGGGGACTCACCAAGAGCTATTAGCTGTTGATGGCGGATTGTACAATCATCTCTATTCCGTTCAATTCTCCAACAAAGGATAACCATGTACTGGATATATAACGTATTGCTCATATTTTATTGGATTGGCTTGATCCCGGTTATTCTATACCGCCTTGCCTTTGAAGATGGATTTTATGAGCGTATCAAACAGAGTGCAGGCTATATGCCAGCCTCACTACTAAAAAAAATTGAAGGACGTCGTGCTATTTGGATTCATGCTGCTTCTGTAGGGGAAATTGTAGCTACTAGTCCATTAGTGAAGGAAGTAAAAAAGGAATTTCCTGAAGCGGTTGTTGTGGTGTCTGTTGTAACTGCAACAGGCCATGCAATGGCCCATCGCATCATACCAGAGGCTGAAGGGATTATTTTCTTCCCTCTAGATTTACCGTATTTGACGCGTAAGATTTTGCAAATTATTAAACCTATTGCTATCTTGCTTGTAGAAACAGAAATTTGGCCTAACTTCTTGCGTATCGCTCAATCCGAAAATATTCCTGTTATGATGGTTAATGGTCGTATTTCTGATCGCAGTATGAAACGCTATAAATATATTAGTGCGTTCACAAAAGAAATGTTACGTTCCATTGAGCGTTTCTGTATGCAATCAAAATTCGATGCTGCACATATTGAAGTATTAGGTGCACAAACATCTGATATTACCGTAACAGGTAATATGAAATATGACCAAACGTATGCCACGGTATCAGCTGAAGAAAAACAAGCTCTTCTTGAAGAGTTTGGCTTTGGTAATAATCATCCCATCATCATTGCCGGTAGTACACATAAGGGTGAGGAAGAAACAATCTTTGAGACCTTTAAACAAGTTTTACAAGAATATCCTCAAGCGCGCTTGTTAATTGCACCACGTGAGATATATCGCGGTCATGATGTTCAAACGCTAGCGAAACGTTATGAATTGAATGCTATTTGTCGTAGCGATATGACAGAGCCAGTTCATGAAGGCATACCAGTAGTTGTTTTAGATACTATTGGTGAACTAGGTCGTTTATATAGCTTAGGGGATATTATTTTTGTAGGCGGTTCTCTTGTAAAAACTGGAGGCCATAATATTCTCGAGCCTGCCGCACATGGTAAACCAATTCTTGTAGGACCTTATATGTTTAATTTCAAAGAGATTTTCGCATTATTAAACTCTCGTCATGCTTGTGAACAAGTGAAGAATGGTAAAGAATTAACCGCTATGGTGTTGCGCTTATGTAAAGACAAAGGTTTGGCAACGGAAATGGGTCAAAATTGTCTTGATATTATTCGTGAAAATCGCGGTGCAACACAACGTAATACACAAGAGTTACGTCAACTCTTTGAAAAACACCATATTGTTCCATAAGATCGATATGATTTATTAGATTCATCTATGATATTACATAATAGGAGGAGTCACCTATGAGTGGGGAAGCATTATTCAAATCCATCGTTAGTGGTGAAAATCAATCCATATTAGGTGATATAGCTCGTTCTAGCTTGGGCTTTCTAAGTAAAGGTTACGAAAAGGCTGTATCCATACGAAATGCTCGATTTGATGCGGGCAAGGGGGTTACTAGAGTTACCGTGCCTGTTATCAGTGTTGGTAATATTACTGCCGGTGGTACTGGCAAAACGCCAATGGTGAGATTTATATGTGATGTACTCGCCCGAAAAGGACTTCATCCTACCGTACTTAGCCGTGGCTATCGAGCTGAGGACAATAAGAAAAATATCATTATTTCCAAAGATGGTACGATGTTAGTAGAGCCATCTATCAGTGGTGATGAAGCGTGGCTATTGGCTAAGGTATTACAAAAGTCCAATGTAATTATCGGCCGAGAACGGGCTCTATCGGCAAAAATTGCTATAGATGAGCTCGGAGCAGATTGTTTAGTTATGGATGATGGTTTTCAACATCGCGCATTAGCCCGAGATATTGATATCGTTCTCATTGATGCGTCTAATCCATTTGGTTATGACCATGTATTGCCTAGAGGTTTACTACGCGAACCGCTTAGTGGTTTACAACGAGCTAATATAATTATACTGACCAAGGTCGATCAAGTGGCGCCTGGTGTTGTTTCTGGAATTCGTAAGCGTCTAGCGCATATGTTACCTAATACACCTGTATATGAAACAATCCACAAGCCTCAATCTATGTATACCTTAGAAGAGTGGGCTAATGGGGAACCTGGTTCTTCTGTCGATGCGTATCAAGAGCATCGAATTATGGCAGTTAGTGGTATCGGAAATCCTCAATCCTTTACACAAACGATGACCGATATTGGGTACAATGTTGTTCATACAATGCCTTTTGGTGATCATCATAATTTTGAAAATGATGATGTCGTAGATATTTGGAAAGAGGCATTTGCTCATCAAGCAGATGCTATTTGTATCACTGAAAAAGATGCGGTGAAGTTAAGTCAGTTGCATGCAATTGAAGACTTGAAAATACCGATTCTCGTGCTATCCATAGGGATTGAGTTTGTCGCTGAAAAGCAAGAATTCATAGAAAATTTAGAGATTTAGTGTATAATAATAAGATACACGAATAACAGAAATGGGGTTTTATTGTGAAGTTTGGATGCGTTATTCCTGCTCGTTATGGTTCTACAAGATTACCAGGTAAACCATTGGCGGATATTGCGGGCAAACCAATGATTGAACGGGTTTATGCAAGGGTATCACAAGCGACAAAAACGGAATGTACTATTGTTGCTACAGATGATGATCGTGTTTATTCTGCTGTTCAAAACTTTGGGGGAGCTGTTATGATGACAGATCCTAATCACCCTACTGGAACTGACCGATTAGCAGAGGTTGCTAGTCATTATACAGACTTAGATGTCATTATTAATGTTCAAGGTGATGAACCTATGATTGAGCCAAAACTCATTGATGACTTGGCTCAACTTTTTGAAGAAGATCCAAACTTACAGATGGCAACTGTTGCGACTCCTCTCTTAGAGGATGAATACGATGAGCCATCTGCAGTAAAGGTTATTTTAAATAATCGCAATGATGCGATGTATTTTTCTCGGTCCTTAATCCCGTATCCACGTCATGATTTTGTACGTGCTCCACTAAAACATATTGGTATCTATGCATATCGTAGAGATTTCTTGCTAAATTATGCAAAGATGGAACCAACACCAGCAGAGCAAACAGAATCGTTAGAGCAATTGCGCGCTCTTGAAAATGGCTATACTATTCGTGTTATTCTTACAGATAAACGATTTATCGGTGTTGATACACCGGAAGACTTAGCTCGTGTAAATGCAATCTACGAGCAAGAGGAGAAATAAATGAAAACAGTTCAAATTAAAGATATTACAGTTGGCGGCGGCAAAGGTCTTTTCGTCCTTGCTGGGCCATGTGTTATTGAAGATTATGATCGCACATTGGCTATTGGTAAACGCGCAAAAGAAATTTGTGAACGCTTAGGTATTCCATATATCTTCAAAGCTTCTTTTGATAAGGCCAATCGCTCTAGCTACGGCTCCTTCCGTGGACCGGGTCTTGAAGAAGGTCTAAAAATCCTTGCTTCTATTAAAAAGGAACTCAATGTACCGGTGGTAAGTGATATTCACTCCATTGAGCAAATTGAACCGGCTGCTGAAGTATTGGATGTTTTACAAATTCCAGCTTTTTTATGTCGTCAAACTGACCTTGTATACGGTGCCGCTAAAACTGGTAAATGCGTAAATGTAAAAAAAGGTCAATTTATGGCGCCTAAGGATATGGAAAATGTCCTATATAAAATGAAAGAAACAGGCAATGAAAATCTTATGCTTACAGAGCGTGGATTTAGCTTTGGCTATAATAATCTCGTTGTGGATATGAGATCTTTCCCAATTATGCGTTCCTTCGACTATCCTGTAGTATTTGATGCTACACATAGTGTTCAATTACCAGGTGGTGCAGGTACAAAATCTAGCGGTAATCGTGAGTTCGTACCAAACTTGGCGCGCGCTGCTGTTGCTAGTGGTGTAGATGGTCTGTTCTTTGAAGTACATGATAATCCAGAGGAAGCATTATCCGATGGTCCAAACATGTTATACTTGGATAATTTTGAAGCTTTGCTAAAAGATTTAGTAGCTATTGATAAAATCGTAAAAGGTTAGGGGCGGTTATTTGTGACTATTTTAGAACAAGCGGCACAGGTACTTCATGAGGAAGCACGTGCTATTGAAGAATTAAGTTCTCGTTTGGATCACAATTTTGTAAATGCTGTAAATATGATTTTGGCTTGTAAGGGCCGTGTAGTATGTACTGGAATGGGTAAATCTGGTCATATTGGTCGTAAAATTGCGGCTACTTTGGCTAGTACTGGTACACCAGCACTCTTCATGCATCCTGGTGAAGGTGTGCATGGCGATTTAGGTATGATTACAGAAGATGATGTAGTATTAGCCTTCTCCAATAGTGGTGAAACAGGCGAAATCATCAGTATCTTGCCATCCTTACGTCGCATTGGTGCTAAATTAATCTGTGTTGTAGGGAAACCAGAGTCTACACTAGCTAAGAATTCTGATATTGTATTGCTAGCTGAAGTAGAACGTGAAGCTTGCCCATTGGGATTGGCGCCGACTACAAGTACTACAGTTGCATTGGCACTTGGCGATGCATTAGCAGTTTGCTTATTAGAACGCCATCACTTTACACCGGAAAACTTTGCCGTATTTCATCCGGGTGGTTCTCTTGGTCGCAAATTATTGTTGACCGTAGAAAACATTATGCATGGTGGTGAAGATAATCCAACGGTATTCAAAGGTGCAACCGTTCGAGATGCTCTCTTTGTGATGACAGAAAAAGGATTGGGAGCGACCAATGTTATTGATGAAGAAGGTCATTTGTTAGGCCTTGTTACTGATGGGGATGTTCGTCGTGGTCTAGATTCTGGCAGTAATTTCCTAGAATGGCCTGTAGAGGATATGATGACATCTATGCCTCGTACGATTACAAAGGATAAATTAGCGGCGGAAGCTCTTCATTTAATGGAGAAAAATCAACCGCGCCCTATTACTGTATTACCAGTTGTAGATACAGATAATAAATGTCTAGGCATTGTTCATATTACGGATTTATTGCGTAGAGGCATTGTATAATGAATATTCAATGGATTGTTCTTGATGTTGATGGCGTACTATCTGATGGAACTCTAATCTATACATCGAGTGGAGAAGAGCTTAAGTCTTTTTCTGTGAAAGATGGCCTCGGATTAACGGCAGCTCGAAAAGCAGGACTTAAGCTTGCAATCATTACAGCACGAATATCTCCTATGGTTGAGCGCCGTGCTAAAGAGCTTCATTTTGATGCACTGCTTATGGGGCATGCCAATAAAACAGAAGCATTAAGAAATCTCTGTAAAGAGCATCAAATCAATTTAGAGGAAATTGCCTATATGGGGGATGACTTAAATGATTTAGGGGCTCTTCAAATTGTAGGACTACCGATGGCACCCAATAATGCGGTACCGGAGGTCAAACAATTAGCTAAATTTATATCTACCGTCAATGGAGGCCACGGTGCCGTTAGAGAGGCTGTAGAATATATCTTGAAGAAACAAGGACTATGGGAAACTGTTGTAGCAGATTATGCACGAGAGGCCCATGCTCATGGACAATAAGGAGGTGGGCAGAATGAATAACGAATGGCAATACCATTTAGTTAAAGGCATTAGTTGGCTTGTTTGCCGACTGCCATACAAGCTCATTTTGCTCATAGGCGCTAGTCTAGGGCCAGTATATGGCCTCATAGCGAAGAAGCAAAAACTTAGAGGTATAAAAAATATAAAGATTGGCATGAACATGAATGATCAAGAGGCAGAACAATTAATTGAAAAATTGTTTAAGAATCTTGGCCGCAGTGTTATGGAAGTCTTATATATGCCAAATTTGACAAAGTCCTTTATCAATAAACATATTGAAATGCGAGGCGTAGAACATTTAGAAAAAGCCATCGCTGAAGATAAAGGTGTCATTGTTCTTACTGGACATGTTGGCAACTGGGAATGGATGGGGGCTGCTATGGCTGCTCATGGATATCCATCTACTACAATTGTTAAGAAACAACCTAATGCACAATTTACACGTCTCATGAATGAATATCGTGAGATGGTAGGTCTTGATGTATTTGCTAGTGGTGGCAACGAAATCGTTTCTGCTGCTAAGGCTTTAAAAAAGAAAAAATTACTTGGTTTTTTAGCTGACCAAGATGGTTATATTAATGGCTTGCCTGTTCCGTTTTTGGGGCAGGACTCTTCAGCGGTCATAGGACCAGCTACATTTGCAAAAAAATTTGGCTCTCCAGTAGTTCCAATTTTTGCATCTCGTAAGCCTGAAGGTGGTCATATTGTACATATTTTACCAGCCTTACATTATGTTGATACAGGTGATGAAGATGTAGATATGTACCGCTTGACTGAAGAATGTGTACGCGTTACAGAAGAATTTATTAAGGAACATCCAGATGAGTGGCTATGGTTCCAACATCGCTGGATGACTAAGATGGATCAAATTATTGATTATGATAAGAAGGTAGCTGCACGGGAGAGGGCACATGAAAAACAATAAAAAATTAATTGCCATTGTGGCCGCTATAGTGTTGGCTCTGATTGGTCTTATCGTATATATTATGAAAGACTCTGGTGATGTTAGTACCACTCAAAATCAGAATGGACAACTTGTTAACTTCCAAGGAGCTGACTTACAAGAGGAAAAAGATGGCAAGCTAGTGTGGGCTTTATCAGCTGAAAAGATTGAATATGACCCACGTACAAAAGCTATTGTCCTGACTAATTTAAAAGGTCTTTTCTATCAAGATGATGTAACGACAACAATTACAGCACCTCATGCCGTATTGACTGGCGATCGTAATTCCCTCGATATTGATCAAGGTGTTACAGCTACAAATACCGATGGTGCTGAGTTTAAAACCGATGCACTTCATTTTGATAATAAAACAAAAACGTTGACATCTAAATCTGCTTTTACCTATAACAGTAAAGATATAACATTAACTGGTGATAAACTTGAAGGCAACATGTCCTTGAAGAAAATTAAAGCTATTGGTAATGCAAAGTTAACGAAGAAGTAATGCGAGGAAATATAATGAATAAGAAAAAACAGATTGGTATGGCTATTTTGGCTATGCTTATGACAGCATCTGTTACAGTTTGGGCCGCAAATGATCCTTTGACTATTAGCGCAGATACATTATCTTATGATGGCAATACGGGAATGGCTGATGCAAAAGGTAATGTGGTAATTACTCAAGCTGATAAAACGATGACTGGTGCCAATGGATGGTATAATACAAAAACTCAAGAAGCAAATCTTGATGGTGGCGTATCTATGATTGGTTCTGATATGGCCATGTCTGCACAATCAGTGCACAGCTACAATAATAATAAATTCACTGCTAATGGTGGCGTTCATTTACAACGTAGCGATCGTCAAATTTTCGGTGATACAGTTGAATATAATACAGATACAGAGTATGGTCTTGTATCTGGCAATGCTCGTTTGATTGCAGAAGGCACTACTTTGACAGGTAATCAAGTTGAAGGGTGGCTAAAAGAAATTCGTGCAGTAGCACAGGGGGATGTGACATTCTCAAATCCAGAACGAAACGTATCTGGTTCTGCAGAACGAGCTACCTATACTCAAACACCAAATCAAAATGATGGAGTTGTACTCTTATCTGGCTCTGCTCATGCTGTTCAAAATGGTAATGTACTCAATGCACCAGAGCTTAAAATTCGTTTAGCTGATGATTCTGCCGAAACATTAGGTGGTCGTAGTACACTTATCATTGTTCCAAATCAATAAGGATTAAATATGTATATAGAAACCAAAAACTTAGTCAAAACCTTTAGCGGTCGCAACGTTGTAGACGGGGTTAGTTTACGCGTTGATAAGGGGCAAGTCGTTGGGCTTCTAGGTCCTAATGGGGCAGGGAAGACTACATCATTTTATATGATTGTAGGCATTGAACGACCTAGTTCTGGTATCATTACCGTTGATGGCAAGGATATTACCAATATCCCTATGTATAAACGAGCTGCTGAAGGTATTGGGTATCTTCCACAAGAAGCATCAATTTTTCGATCCATGACTGTTGAGGATAATATTCGTGCAATGTTACAAACAACATCAAAGAAATCTGATGAAATTGAAGCTATAGTGGAATCCCTCATTGAAGAATTTCATATCGGTCATGTTCGGGATCGTATGGGGATGCAACTATCTGGTGGTGAACGCCGTCGTGTAGAAATTGCTCGTTGCCTTGCGTTAGAACCGAATTTTATTCTTCTCGATGAACCTTTTGCTGGCGTCGACCCTATCGCGGTTGCTGACATTCAACAAATTATTTTGCATGTTAAAAATCGAGGTATTGGCATCTTGATTACAGACCATAATGTACGTGAAACATTAGGGATTGTAGACAAGGCTTATATTTTGAGTAGTGGTAAGATCCTCCTAGAAGGTACCCCTGAAGAAATTGCAAACGATCCAATCGCTCGTGAGCATTACTTAGGGGATAACTTTAGATTATAGGAGGGGATTATGAGATTATTAGATAAATATATATTAAAAGCCTTTGTAGGACCGTTCTTATTTGGGGTATTTGCTTTTACTAGTATTTTTATTGGTACGGGCACATTATTCAGAATTGCTCAATATATTACTGAATATGGGGCACCGTTAGTGCTCGTTATGAAAGCTTTTGTATTGGCTTTGCCAAGCATTGTTATCTTAACATTCCCTATGTCTGTATTATTGGCTTCTCTTATGACCTTTAGTCGTTTGAGTAGTACTAGTGAAATTGTTGTTATGCGTGCCGGTGGTCTTAGCTTTTTACGTTTAGCGATGCCGGTATACATCATCGCCCTCATTATCTCAATTGGCGCTGTTGCATTTAATGAATTTGTTGTACCACGCACAAATAATATGTATCAAACGATTGTGCGCGAACAGATTATGAAAAATGCATCGCCTCAAACACAAAATCATATTGTTTTAAAAACAATGAATGGTAATGATTTAGGCACATTAATGTATGCTAAAAGCTACAATGCGGAGACTAAACAGTTGTCTATGATTACAGTGCAACAATTTGGTGAAGGTGGCAAGCTACAACAGGTTGAAAATGCAGATACTGCTGTTTGGAATGGTCAATATTGGGTGATGCAAAACGGTATCATTTATGATATTTCCGCTGGTGATGGTGTAGAACGTACAATGAAGTTTAAGGAGCAATCTTTGCCAATTAAGTCTGCACCAAACGATATTCAACAAGATCAACGTAAACCAGAAGAATTAACAATCAAAGAATTACGTCATCAAATTAAAGCATATAAGGCCGCTTATACGAATGCCAATAAACTAGAAATGGAAATGTATCAACGCTTTACCATTCCATTAGCTAGCTTTGTATTTGCTCTTGTAGGTGCGCCATTAGGTCTTCAAAAGCAACGTTCTAGCTCATCTATTGGTTTTGGTATCAGTATTTTAATCATCTTTATTTATTATGGGGTGATGACATTTGCTGGTGCATTAGGTAAAGGTGGTGCATTGCCGACCGTATTTGCTGCATTAATTCCAGATACATTAGGTATTATTGCTGGCCTATATTTGAACTGGCGTGTATCTAAGTAACCTAGTATATGAAGAAATCAATTTGATTTACGAAATAATATATTTTCAAATTAAATAATTGTGTAATCTTATGAAAGGAGGGACTCGATGTTAGTAGGTGTTAAAATATTAGTTATTATCGCCCTTATGGGTGGACTTATTGCCTACATGGGGGATAAGTTAGGCACCAAAGTTGGTAAGCGTCGCATGTCCCTCTTTGGATTAAGGCCTAAACATACATCCATAATTGTTACTATCGTAACGGGTTTGTTAGTTGCTGCCGCTACAGTAGGTGTATTAACCATTACATCTCAAAGTGTTCGTACTGCTCTGTTTGGGATGGACCAGTTGCGAGCTGATATGAAGCAACTCAATGATGAGGTAGCGGCTAAGACGCAAGAGCTTATTCGAGGACAATCATTGCTTGAGCAAAATAAGCAAGAATTAGCAGAACGAATGGCTGAAATAGAGCAAATTCGTAAAGAGGTTGATGCAACAAAGGCTGAGTTGGCTAGTGCGCAGGCTGCTAAAGATGCGACTGAAGCTGAGTTAGCTACACTTCAAGCTTCATATGATGAAGTATCCAAAAAATTAGCTGATTTAGAGGCTACAAGAGCCAAGATGGAAGCTCATATTAAGGAGTTGCAAACAACGCAGGAACAGTTGCAAAATGGCATTATTCATTTGCGTGAAGGTACAATTCTTTTCCAAGTTGATCAATTATTGGCGCAAGCTGTTGTACGACCTGGTTTAAGTGAAGAAGATAGCCATGCAGCCATCAAAAATATTATTGATGATACTAATAAATTAGTATTACGTCGTCTTGGTATAGAAGATCAAGGTCAAGCTGTTGTGTATGTAGAACGTCAAAATATTGAGGTGGCTACACAAAAGCTTAATAATGCGAAGACTCCAATGGTGGTTCAAGTGGTAGCTGCTGGAAATATTATTGCTGGTGAACCAGCGGTAGCAGTTATCCAAGTTTACCCACAACAATTTATTTATAAAAATGGAGAAGTAATCCATTCTGCTGTAATGGATGGTGGTCCTAACGCTCAATCTGCTATGCTTCAATTCTTAAAGCAAGTAAATGAAAAGGCAAGAGAGAAAGGGATTATTCCAGATTCTTTGTCTGGTGATATCGGAACGATACCAGGGGATGATTTGTTTACTGCTATTCGTCGTATTGCTACAATGAATGGCAAGGTTCATGTGGAAGCGTATGTTGATGGTGATACATATTCATCTGGCCCTGTACATCTTAAGTTGCGTATTACTCAAATGCCTGTTTTTAATGATAAGGCTAAAATGCCAGCTTATTAAATTGAATAGTATTTTGGTTTATATACTTTAAATAAAGGTCTTATGTAATTTTTTACATAAGACCTTCGTTTTGTGTTAAAATATAAATGCTGTATTAGAAATGAGGATAGTAATATGACTGATACTACGTACATTTTGGCTGTAGATCCAGGCAATGAAAAAACAGGTGTAGCAATTGTAACACCTTCTGGTACTATGGTATGTCGTAAAATTATTATGACAAAACAGTTCAACCATGAAATTGAACGTATATTAACTGAATATTATGGTGTTGTTCATATGGTATGTGGAAATGGTACAAATCATAAATATTTATATCCATCTCTTCAACAAATTGGACGAAATCATAGAATTACAACTAGTTTAATTGATGAATCGCATAGTACGGAGGCGGCTAGAAAATTATATTGGCAATATAATCCTCCTACGGGATGGCGTAAGATTATCCCTACGTCTATGCAATTTCCTCCAGAACCTGTAGATGATTTGACCGCATTTGTTATTGGCTTGCGGTATACAAAACAGTTGAGCCAAGCTGCTAATGATATACAAAGTGATATGATTGACTCTAGTGAGTTGGAAGAAAAGAGACTACATGCTATGGAGCAGTTGTACGGTAAAGGAGAAGTGCATGACAAATGAAACTTCAACGCATAAGTGGTCAAATTTTATTATGCGTTGCTTAATGATGATTTTAGGCGCCCTAATTTATACTATAGGCTTAGATTTATTTTTAGTACCGAATAGTATTATCGATGGTGGTGTAGTTGGTATTTCCTTGATGGCTGCAGAGCTTTCTGGGATTTCCTTTAGTATTTTTGTCGTACTCTTTAACTTGCCTTTCTTATATCTTGGTTATAGAGCTAACGGTAAAAATTTTACATTTTCTACACTCTTCTCTATCGTATGGATGGCTATTTTTTCAACCTTTGCACATGATTTTACACCAATTACATCGGATCCGTTTTTGGGGGCTATCTTTGGTGGCATTATCTTAGGTATTGGGGTAGGTCTCATTATACGTAATGGCGGTTCTTTGGATGGCTCTGAAATTGTGGCAATCATCTTTGATAGACGCTCCACCTTCTCCGTTGGTGAAATTGTAATGGCCATGAATCTTATTATTCTTGGTGCCGCAGGTTTTGTATATAGTTGGAATAGTGCTATGTATTCTCTAATCGCTTATTTCATTGCTTATAAGATGATCGATATTACAATTACAGGCCTTGATGAATCTAAAGGGGTAATGATTATTACAGATGCAGAGAACTCTAAGAATCTTGCAGATGCATTAAATGCGAACCTTAATCGTGGTGTTACAATTATGTATGGTGAAGGGGGCTATTTAAAGCAACCTAAGCATGTTTTATATTCTGTAGTAACAAGACTTGAAATTATGAGGTTAAAAAATACTGTTTATGAAGTAGATCCATCGGCATTTATTACGATTCAAGATGTACATGATGTATTTGGTGGTAGATTTACAAAGAACGGTCATTAAGGGGTTAATATGAGTAATAAAATAGTAAAAGAAATATTAGATTGGATTTATGCCATTGTATTGGCATTAATTATTGCCATGGTAATTCATATTTTCTTGATTCAACCAACACGTGTATCTGGTGAATCAATGGAGGATACATTACACAATGGCCAATATTTAATTGTAACGAAATGGCATCATATTATGAATGAAATGCCAAATTATGGTCAAATTGTAATCATTGATAGTCGTGTTAATCGCGCACGTACTTGGGTAGATGATGTAGAAGAACCATTGATGAACTATGCATCAGTTTTTAATAAAGCTGCTCAAACTAATGATGTATGGGTTAAGCGCGTTATCGGTCGTCCTGGTGATGTATTAGAGTTTAAAGATGGTCATGTATGGCGTAATGGTGAACAATTACAAGAACCATATACCAAAGATACAAAAATGAATTATACACGTTCTACACCTGTTACAGTTCCTGAAGGACATGTATTTGTGATGGGGGATAACCGAAATCATTCTAGTGATAGTCGTTTCATTGGTCCTGTTCCAGTTGATCACGTCCTAGGTTTTGTATCCTATGCAATTTAATGCTTCTAAAAGCCTCTCTATAGTAGTAATTACTATAGAGAGGTTTTTTGTATTTAAATAATGGGGTATTTAAAGCTTAATATTATTAATGACATATTTTAAGAGCTAATATATGATGCATGGCATTGATAAGGTTATTACTAATATAAATTAGAGAGACAAAATAAAGATATTAATAATAGAAAAGAGGAATATAATAATATTTTAGGTCTGTATATTAGGATTACATATTAAATAATACAATATTTATTATTTTTAATAATTAAAAGTTGTAGGTTTATCATCTAAAATACATGAATTTTAGATAAATAAAATGAAATTGTACAAAATTTAATTTTAAAAAATGTAGGAGAAATCTATGTTTATAGGTTTATTTTTATTCATGAAAGAAATTTCATAAAATTTAGTTGTACAAAATGCTTTACAAAAAATTTGGACGGTGATATATTCTAATCACAGCAAGGCACCACTAATAAAGAGGTGAGACTGTGATAGAAAATATAGTCGAGGAAACGTGGACACTCCTAATATATCTTTCATAGTTATACCACTTATACAGTGAATGTCTTCTGATACTATAAATTCTTATTTATAAGAAAGAAGGAATTCATTATGAAAAAACAATTCGCAACAATTTTTGCAGCAACAGCAGTATTAGGTGTAACAACAGCATTCGCTGCAAACCCATTCTCCGATGTAACTCCAGATAGCTGGGCATACCAAGCAGTATCTCAATTAGCACAATCTGGTATCGTTAATGGTTACCCAGATGGTACTTTCAAAGGCCAAAACAATATCACTCGTTATGAAATGGCTCAAATGGTAGCTAAAGCAATGGCTAACCAAGATCGCGCTAATGCAGAACAACAAGCCATGATTAACCGCTTGGCAGATGAGTTCTCCAATGAGTTGAACAGTTTGGGCGTACGCGTATCTCGTTTGGAAGATCGCGTAGGTAATGTAAAAGTAACTGGTGATGCTCGTATCCGTTACCAAGGCTCTGAAGATAAAGGCGTTTATAAAGCTAATAGCAAATCCTTAACAGATGGACGTGCACGTGTTCAATTCAATGGTAAAGTTAATGATAAAACTGAAGCTGTTGTTCGTGTAAAAGGTAATTACGAATTCGGTGACTCCACAAAAGGTGCTGATGCGACAATCGATCGTGCTTATGTAGATCACAAATTTGGTAATAGCGTATCTGCTAAAGGTGGTCGTTTCCAACAAACAATTGGTGGCGGTTTAATGTACGATGATACATTTGATGGTGCTCAATTGAACGTAGGTAATGATAAAGTTCAAGTACAAGGTGCTTATGGTTACATGATGGCAGGCGCTGCTGATGGCAACTCCAAATCTGATAATCCTTCCGTTGCATATGTAGGTGTTAAAGGTAAAGTTGGTCAAGAATCCACAGTTGGTGGCTTCTACTCTAAATTGTCTAGCGGCAACTTGAATCATAACGGTTCTACAGTTAACTCTGATAGCCAAGACGTATACGGCTTCAATGCAGATTTCCGTAAAGACAAAGTTTGGGTTGGTGGTGAATGGTTGAAAGCTTCCAACGTAAATGATTCCCAAGCTTGGACAGCAGGTGTTGGGTATGGTAATTACGACATCGCTAAAAAAGGTACATGGGATGTAAAAGGTCAATACTTCAACCAAAAAGCTAACGCTCCAATCGTAAGTTCCACTTGGGATCAAGCATATGACTTAACAAATACATCTAATGGTTACAAAGGTTATATGGCTAGCGTAAACTACGCAGTACAAGATAACGTAGGCTTATCTGCAGGTTATGGTTTCAACTCTAAAGACCAAAAAGGTAATGATCTTTCCGATTTCTACCGTGCAGAATTAAACTACAAATTCTAATTCCCTCACAAACAAAAAAAGACTTCTTCGGAAGTCTTTTTTTGTTGTATATAAAGAGATAATATTTTCTTTTGTATATAATAGTATATATATAGTAAAATAAATCTATATATAGTAAAAGATAAAAATTTATTTGATTAGTATGTATATTGATCTATTCCACAATATATTGTATGAGGTGTTTATGAACTGTTTATGCATAAAATAGCTTTTTTCTAATTAATAGACATATTATTAATTAGAAATACTTAACAATATATATGATAATAAATCTCATTTAATATAAAAAAAGATAAATTTGATATTTTTAGTAAAAAAAAATATATCTCATAAACGTAGATAATAAGTGAATTTTAGGGCATTTTAAATTATAAAATTTTTATAATGAGAATGAAATTGAGAAAAAAGGGTTTACACGAAAATTTGGTTATGCTAATATCACCCTACAAGAAGTAACAAACACATGAAACGAAGAACTTCGATGTAGAATGTGGCGAGGAAACGTGGACACTCCCAGAAATTCTTATTCTGAAGAACAGAGTAGAATGTGAATGTTATGACTTGTAACATTTTATATTTCTATTTTTCAGAAAGAAGGAATTCAACTATGAAAAAACAATTCGCAGCAATTTTCGCAGCAACAGCAGTTTTGGGTGTAACTACTGCATTCGCAGCTAACCCATTCTCCGATGTAACTCCAGATTCTTGGGCATACCAAGCAGTTTCCCAATTGGCAAACGCTGGTATCGTTAATGGTTACCCAGATGGCACTTTCAAAGGCCAAAACAACATCACTCGTTACGAAATGGCTCAAATGGTAGCTAAAGCTATGGCTAACCAAGACCGCGCTAACGCTGAACAACAAGCTATGATCAACCGTTTAGCTGATGAATTCTCCAACGAATTGAACAACTTGGGCGTTCGTGTAGCTCGCTTGGAAGACCGCGTAGGTAACGTAAAAGTTACTGGTGATGCTCGTCTTCGTTACCGTGATGCTGAACATGAAAAATCCAAATTCGACGCTCGTGCACGTGTACAATTCAATGCAAAAGTAAACGATCGTACTGACGCAGTTGTTCGTTTGACTTCTGGCAACTTCGAATTGGGTAACTCCCAAAACGGTGGTAATGCAAACGCTACAATCGACCGCGCTTATGTAAACCATAAATTCGGCGAACGCGTATCCTTGAAAGCTGGTCGTTTCGGCCAAGTTATCGGTGGCGGCTTAGCATTTGATGGTACTTTCGACGGTGCTCAATTGAACGCTGGCAACGACAAAATTATGGCTCAAGCAGCTTACGGTTACATGGTATCCGGTGAAGCAGCTGGCTTAACTAAAGACCAAAACGTAACTAACACTTACCTTGGCTTAAAAGGTAAAGTAGGTAAACACACTATGGTTGGTGGTTTCTACGATCGTGTAAACCAAGATAGCACTAATGGTTACAAAAACATCTACGGCTTCAACGCTGATGCTAACTTCGACAAAGTTTGGGTTGGTGGCGAATGGTTGAAAGACTCCCACGTTGATGAATCTCAAGCTTGGACTGCAGGTCTTGGCTATGGCGACTACAACATCGCTAAAAAAGGTTCTTGGGATGTTAAAGGTCAATACTTCAACGCTAAAGCTAACGCTCCTATCGTTGATACTACTTACAACCACCTTTACACTACAAATGCTAAAGGTTGGATGGCTTCCGTTAACTATGCATTGCAAAACAACGTTGGCTTGTCCGCTAACTACGGTTTCGACTGGAAAACTCAAGACGGTGCTGATCTTAACGACTTCTACCGTGCAGACCTTAACTACAAATTCTAATTTGATAGTTAACCATATAAAAGAGACTCCTTCGGGAGTCTCTTTTTTTATGATTAATATATATTCCTATAATAAATTGATATGGAATACTCTTTATTATGCAATTTTGGTAACGTTAGACAATTTTAGATATTACATTTATTAGCTGTTATATTTATAAGTCATAAATTGTATGATTTATAAATACTGTTATTGGATTATGAAAATATTTTTATGTTAGTGCATTACTGCATATTCTATCTATATACGCACTATAAATGGTATAATAAAGAGTATTAGATTTTCTTGTGAAGGAGGTAAGAATGAATCCTTCTTTTTCTCATATAAAAATGGTCGCCATAGATTGTGATGAGACCTTGGTACGTAGTGATAATACGGTTTCTGAGTATACGGTAAATGTATTGCAGCGTTTACAGCAGAAGGGGATTAGTATAACTATTGCTACGGGGCGCATGTATCAGACAGCAAAACCAATTGGTACTGCATTACAGCTTGGTAATGTACCGATGATTTTATTTTCCGGTGGATTAATTCAGGAGTTAGAAACGGGATATAAGCTATTCGAACAAACGGTTCCTATCGATGTAGTACATCGCATTTTTGAACTCGGTCAACACTATGATTGGCATATACAATCGTATGTAGATGATCATTTATTATGCCATCATAGAAATTGGCAATCTGATCGGTATGAACAGCAAACTGGAGCTGTACCTGAGTTTTTAGGCGATATAATCTATACGCTTTCCACGGAACCTAATAAGCTTATTGCTATCGATACAGAAGAGGGCATTGATCGAATTATTGATATCTTAACGCCTTTAGTTGGTAATGAAGTTACATTGGTACGCAGTCAACGAGATTTTCTTGAAATCACTGCCCCTAATGTATCAAAAGGACGTGCATTAGCCCAATTAGCCATGGATAATAACATTGGTTTAGAACATATAATTTCTTTTGGTAATGCTGAAAATGATATTTCTATGCTTAGTGAAACGGGGTATTCAGTAGCTGTTTCAAATGCTGCGGAACATGTAAAAGCTGTGGCTCATGAGGTATGTGGTCATCATAATGAAGATGGTGTAGCTCACTGGATAGAAAAGAATCTTTTATAATGGAGTAAAACTATGGAAGCATTTCGTTTATTAATTGTTACAGGTATGTCTGGTGCCGGTAAAACGCAGGTACTTCAAGCATTAGAGGATATGGGTTATCTATGTATTGATAATATTCCTCCTGTACTTATTCCTAAGTTAAGTGAGATTTGTCGACAAGGTGGGGAACGTACAAACCGTGTGGCTTTAGTTGTAGATATTCGGGGCGGTGAATTCTTTGAAGCTCTTTCCTCCTCTCTTGAAACATTGAGAGAAATGAAGGTGGATTATGAAATCGTCTTTATGGATGCTACTGATGAGACTTTAATTAGACGATATAAAGAAAGTCGTCGTAGCCATCCGTTAGCTCCAGATGGAATGATTACTACAGGATTAAAAGAAGAGCGTCAAATTTTAAATTCTGTACGTCATAAAGCAGACTTTATTATTGATACAACTAATATGAAGACAGCTAGCTTGAAAGAGTATTTAAAAACTCGCTTTACTCAAGTAGACGAAGGTCATGGCATGTCTATTACAGTAGTGAGCTTTGGTTTTAAATATGGAATCCCTTTAGATGCTGATATGGTTTGGGATGTTCGATTCTTACCAAATCCATTCTATATTCCAGATTTCCGTCATAAAACAGGCCGTGTAAAAGCTGTAAATGAATATATTCATTCCTTTGAGGTTACAGAGGAATTTAAAAAGCGATACTTTGATACCATAGATTTTCTTGTGCCTAATTATGAGCAAGAAGGAAAATCTCAATTTATCGTGGCTGTAGGTTGTACTGGTGGTATGCATAGATCTGTGGCCATGGCAGAAGCATTATATTCCCATCTATTAGAAAAGGGGTATCGTGTTTCTGTAGAACATCGAGATATGATGAAAAATAATGTAGAAGAAGATTATAATCCTCATGAAATTAAAACACTTGGTAACTAGATAGGGGTTCTTATGTTGCGAAAAAGATGGTTTCGGTGGCTTATACCGGGCCTAAATATAAAACGTTGGCTTGCCCTATTTAGTTGTGGTGTAGGTCTTTTAATCATTGGCATTTCCTTGATGTTTAACTATCAATGGCTTGCCGTTCTTGAAGATGTTGTACTGGCCTTTTCCTATAATATGACGGGCTTTTATAATTATAATGTGCTCATTGCTGTGGGTGCAGTTATATTATCAATTGGCGCCGTTCTAATGCTAATCGGCACTAGTAAGGTTATTAAAACGATTATTCGTGCTGTATTGCCTAATCCTGATAGTAAGGTATCAGATATTATCTTCCAAAATATACGACTTGATAAAGGTCCTAAAATCGTTGTTATCGGCGGTGGTACAGGATTGTCTAACCTATTGCGTGGATTGAAAACACACACATCTAATTTATCAGCTATTGTTACAGTAGCTGACGATGGTGGTTCATCAGGTCGTTTACGGGAAGATTTTAAAATGATTGCCCCTGGTGACTTGCGAAACTGCTTGGTCGCATTAGCAGAACAAGAAGGGGTTATGGAAAATCTTTTCCGCTACCGCTTTGAAGGGGAAAATGAGCTATCTGGACATAGTTTTGGCAATCTCTTTATTACAGCACTTGCTCAAGTATACGATGGCGATGTGGAGGAAGCGCTTGAAGCAGCTAGTAAATTACTACGTGTACGCGGTCGTGTAATTCCTTCATCTACAGAGTTCATTAAATTGGTAGCTGAGATGACAGATGGTACCATTGTAGAAGGTGAAAGTAATATTCCAAACTCTGGTAAAACCATTCGCCATATGTATAGCGAACCGGCGCAACCAAAGCCGGAAGGTGCTGCGTTACGTGCTATCGATGAAGCAGATGTCATCATTTTTGGACCTGGTAGTTTATATACAAGTATCATTCCAAACTTGTTAACTGATAAAATTGCATCTCATATACGTGCTAGTAAGGCAAATAAAATTTATATTGCCAATGTTATGACTCAACCTGGAGAAACTTCAGGTTATACGCTTAGTGATCACGTAGAGGCACTCATCGCTCATGGTGGGGAAGGTATTGTAGATACTGTACTGGCAAACGATGGTCCACTACCAATTCAAATGGTAGAACAATATAGTGCCGTAGGTTCAGAGCCTGTAGCATTAGATACTAAGAAACTACAAGCTAAAGGGATTCGCACGATTCGGGCTACTTTAATTAGTCCGAAAAAGCCAGCTGTTCATGATCCAGAACGGTTGGGTAAAGTAATTATGGATATTGTTCACGCCATGCAATCGGATACTGAACCACATATCTTAGAGTATTATCTCCAACGAGATGATCATTAATGAGAAGGGATACCTATGTCATTTGCTGAAGATGTAAAAAATGAATTATGCCAATATGAATCCTCTAGTGATGCAGATGTGGCCATGAAAATTGAAGCGTCTTGCTTATTGCGCATGGGTGGATCTATCATTCTAGGGATGAAGGGCGCTGTTGGTATTAGATTAGCTACTGCAAATAATGCAGTAGCTCGTCGCTTGTTAGGCATTTTAAAGAAACAATATGAATTGCCTACCAATGTATTAGTACGACAAGGGCTTAACTTGCGTAAGAAAAATATGTACACCCTATCTGTGGAGCCATCCATAGAAGGGCGACAGGCTTTAGAAGATCTTGCTTTATGGCCTGTAACCGAACAAATCCCTCGTAGTTGGCTTAAATCCATGGAGGCACGACGTGCCTTTTTACGAGGTGCCTTTTTAGGTGGAGGCTCTGTTAATAAGCCACAAAGTGATTATCATCTTGAGTTTATGACCGGTAATGAGAATTTTGCAAAGGAAATTATTCACGTATTGCGGCTCTTTCACATTCATGCAGGATTGACGGAGCGTAAAGAAGAATATGTGGTATACCTTAAAGAAGGCGACGCAGTAACGAATTGCTTGCAGATTATGGGGGCTCAATCAGCCTTGATGGAGTTTGAAAATGTGCGCATTATGAAGACTGTGCGAAATCAAATCAATCGGCAAGTAAACTGTGAGACCGCTAATTTACAAAAGGTTGTAGATGCTGCAGTACGTCAGGTAAAAGCAATTCGAATCATCGATAGAGAAATTGGCATTGATGCATTGCCTGACAAGTTGAGGATTGTAGCCAGACTGAGATGGGACAATCCAGAAGCGAGCTTAAAAGAGCTAGAAGAATTGATGGATGGCGAATTATCCAAGTCGGGTATTGGCCATCGTTTAAAGAAAATCGAAGCATTAGCACTTACGTATGACCCTATGGGGCTTGAAGAAATATAGAGGTATTAATATATGTTTTCTTATAAATCAAAATATTGTATAGCTGCGGCCATGGCCGCCATGGCTGCGCTTACAGGCCATGTAGAGGCTCGTGATATAGATTTACAATCAATTGGATATTTTCAGTTTTCTCCGTTGCCACCAAGCTTGGTGTCTCAAACGGATACATTGCTATTATCGGATAGCCCTGAATATGTAGGACCAGTAGGCGGTACACTTAGTGCTGGTACTATTAATGGGAATGGCCGCATTTATTTTTATCACGTAAATGAAATGGATCAGCCCCATAAGATTGCTATCGTACTAGAAAATCAAACGGCATATCCTAATACTGTTCATGTAATGAGACAGTTAAAATCTGTGGCAACGCCAGATTATTTTGCTGCTGGTCGCGATTTATCCCGCAAGGATTTAGAGCATCCTTTAGATGAAAGTCCAAATGCGAGACCATTATACTCCCTAAGCATTCCTCCCCAAGGGCGTCAATTAATCTTTACTGATTTGGAAAATACACCGGTATATCAAGATGCGTTATTTACAGGCATTGTAGATATTAAAACAGAGGCGCCAATCTTTGCCCGCGTTATGATGCTACCTATGGGCATGGATGCCGTCGATGCATCACATTGGGCTAAGAACTTACCTATTGATGAAATTCAATTGCGCGGTACATATACTGGTTCAAAGCGTAATATGGAGGTTACTACACCTTTTGATACTGCCTTAGGCGGTGCTTTTGTTGAAGTTGGTAACGACCGTGAGGATGCCTTTATCAATGGTGTAGATGAAATGCAAAATAAAGCATTTGTTCGTGACCGTGGTAACTATGGTGTTTCATACACTTTAAAAATTCCTACAAAGGGTAATGAACCGTTTAGATTGTATTTTAACCCTCTTGGTGGGCCATATTCTGGCTCCTTTACGGTAAAAGCACTTCATCAACAAGGTGCCCGTAGAGGTCAAACCGATACGCGTACCTATCATATCGGTGGTGCTGATGGGATTACTGCACTAGGGGACGGTACTATATTAGATAGCCGTCTTATGGGTAATTATAATGCAGGCGATTTGTTAACATTAAACTTCATGCCGGCAGGTGCATCTAATTTGCCAATACGATTCTTATTGATTCCTGAATCTCTTGCAAATCCGCAAAAACATCAGACTATTGCGGTCAATGTACCAAAAGATGTAACAGACAGTTTGGGTCATCCAACGCAAAGTGGTACACAAATTCCTGTAGGCCCTATCAATGGTAAAGATACTAATAAGGGAACTGTAGATACATCTAAATCTACTTTGACTCCTGCAAAACAGGCAGAAACAATTGCTCACGAAGAAACAAAAAAATTGAGCGATAAAGCTGCGGCTGATGCTAAAAAAGAGGCACAACTTAAAAAAGCGAAAGAAGCTGAGGAAGCATTAGCTCGTAAAAAAGCGGAAGAAGCCAAATTAGCTGCCGAAAAAGCAGAAATAGCACGCAAGGCTGCAGAAGCTAAACATGCTGAAATTGAGCGTAAAATGGCTGAGAAAGCCGAAGCTGATCGTAAGGCTGCCAAGTTGAAGGCTGCTCAAGAGGCGCAAGCTGCTAAAGACAAAGCGGCCTTAGAAGCGAAAAAAGCTGAGGAAATGCGACAAGCAGAAGAGGCTAAACGCTTAGAGGCAGAAAGAAAAGCTGAGCTTGATCGAAAGGTAGCTGAAGCTCGTAAGGCTGAAGAAGAACGTAAAGCTGAAATGGCGCGTATTGAAGCTGTTAGAAAGACGGAAGCCGATCGTTTAGAGGCAGCACGTAAAGCGGAGGAAGCTCGTGTAGCGGCTGAAGCAAAACGTCTTGAAGAAGAACGCAGAATTGAAGCGGCTCGTATTGAAGCAGCACGAAAGGCAGAAGAAGCTAGACAGGCCGCTGAAGCTAAGGCACGTTTTGAAGCACAACGGGCAGCAGAAAAGGCCGCTTTAGAAGCGAAAAAAGCTGAAGAAGAACGTTTAGCTGCTGAAGCAAAAGCACGTTTAGAAGCACAACGAAAAGCGGAACAAGAAGCATTGGAAGCACGCCGTACCGAAGAAGCACGTAAAGCAGCCGAAGCAAAAGCAGCACTAGAAGCCCAACGTGCAGCTGAACAAGCTGCATTAGAAGCGAAACGTCAAGAAGATGCTCGTAAAGCAGCAGAGGCAAAAGCTGCCTTAGAAGCACAACGTATTGAAGCAGCAAGAAAAGCTGAGGAAGCGCGTCGTGCAGAGGAAGCGCGCAAGGCAGAAGAGGCTCGGATCGAAGCCGCTCGTAAAGCTGAGGAAGCGCGTCGTGCAGCAGAGGCTAAACGTGCTGAAGAAGCTCGTAAGGCTGAAGAAGCTCGAATTGAAGCGGCTCGTAAAGCTGAACAAGCTCGTTTGGCAGAAGAAGCACGAAGAGCAGAAGAAGCACGTCGTTTAGAAGCGGCTAGACTAGAGGCACAACGCAAGGCTGAACAAGAACGTCTCGAAGCGGCCCGTAAAGCCGAAGAAGCCCGCGTTGCTGCTGAAGCAAAACGTCAGGAAGAATTACGTAAAGCCGAGGAAGCTCGAATCGCAGCTGAAGCAAAACGGGCAGAAGAACTTCGTAAGGCTGAGGAAGCTCGAATCGCAGCCGAAGCAAAACGTGCAGAAGAGGCTCGTAGAGCAGAGGAAGCGCGTCGCATAGAAGAAGCTAGACGAGCCGAAGAAGCGCGTAAAGCAGAAGAAGCACGTATAGCTGCTGAGGCACGTAAGGCTGAACAAGCTAGATTGGCTGCAGAACGAGCAGAAGCTGAACGTCAAGCAGCAGAGGCAAAACGTATTGCTGAAGAACGTTACCAAGCTCATTTAGAAGCGGAACGCAAAGCAGAAGAAGCTCGTCAACAGGCACTTGCACAAGCTGAAGTGGAACGTAAAGCAAAAGAACGAGCTGAAGCAATTCAACGTGTTAAAGATCAGCAAGAAAATGCTCGTCGTCGTGCAGAGCTTGCACGTCAACAAATTGAAGCAGAACGTAAGGCTGCCCAAGCAGCTAAGACAGGACCTTCCTTCAGTGAACTTGATGACGTCCACGAAGATACTCCTTCCGTATCGATTCCGAATGCTGTATCTATTGATGAATTGACTAAACCAAGACCGACTGCATCTCAAAATACACGTCGTCGTGATCAACGTCAACCTCAACAAAATCAACAATATGTACAACAAAATCCAATGACTAATGGTCAACAAGGTCAAGCACCTTATGGTTCACAGCAAGATCAACAAAATGATGATCAAAATCCACCAAAACTGTATCCTATGAATCGATAATGTACGATTGTAATAATAGAAACTATTAATGTCTAATCATAGATTCCTTGGGTTCTGACAATTACTTAAATATTGAGAGGACAAGCCACTTTACTGGGCTTGTCCTCTTTTTAAAATACTTATGAACTTTCGCTTTTACATTGACTTTCAAGGGCAGATTCAGTACAATAAATAAAGAAAATGCACCTATGGTACGAGAGACCATTGCATAGTACAAAACCTTTTAATTTAGTCCAGAGAGGCTGAGAAAGGAATATAGTTGAAGCGCCCCCATAAGGGCTTCTTTGTGCAAACTATTTGACCTTTTGCCCTGGGCAAAAGGTCTTTTTTGTTACGTGAGTTAGGAGGAAATCATGGGACAAGTTAGCCTAAAAGGCAAACATTTATTGGGTTTGCAAAATGTGTCACCTGAAGAAATCAAATTGATTTTGAATGTGGCAAAGAAAATGAAGAAAATCGTTCTTTCTGATGATAAGAAGGTTCCACTTTTAAAGGGGAAATCCATTATTAACCTTTTTATGGAGCCTAGTACTCGTACCCGTAGTTCCTTTGAATTGGCCGGTAAATATTTAGGGGCTGACGTTATTAATCTTTCTCCAAGCGGTTCTTCCATGGGGAAAGGTGAAAGCTTCCGCGATACCTTGCTAACTATGTCCTATATGGGCACAGATGCTATCGTAATGCGTCATAGTGCAGAAGGGGCTCCTCTATATGCCACAAAAGCAGTAGATCCTATCATTATCAATGCTGGTGATGGTGCTCATGAACATCCAACACAAGCTTTGTTAGATATGTATTCCATCTTAGAGAAAAAAGAATCTATTGAAGGCTTAAAAATTGTTATCTTAGGCGATATTATGCATAGCCGTGTAGCAAGATCTAATATTTATGGCCTTACTAAAATGGGTGCTAAAGTACATTTGGCTGGTCCTCGTACTATGGTATATCCAGAGCTCGAAAAATTAGGTGTTACCGTACACCACGATATTCGTGAAGCAGTGGCTGATGCAGATGTGGTTAACGTACTTCGCATTCAATTAGAACGTATTCATTCTGCGTTGTATCCTACAAATAGAGAATATGCACGTATCTTTGGTATTAACAATGATGTATTGAAATTGGCTAAAGATGATGTAATGGTAATGCATCCAGGTCCTATGAACCGTGGCCTTGAAATTGCACCAGATGTAGCATATTCTGATCAATCCGTAATTCAAGAACAGGTACGTAATGGCGTAGCTGTACGTATGGCTGTATTGTACTTAACTATTATCGGAGGTGACGGTAGTGAGCTTGCTTATTAAAAATGGTACGGTAGTTAATCCGGCAAAAAAACAAAACGAAGTAGCAGACGTTCTCGTAAAAGATGGTAAAATTGCAGCCATCGGTCAAAACTTAAGTGCTGAAGGCGCTGAAGTATATGATGCAACAGGTCTTATCGTAGCACCTGGTCTTATCGATATTCACACACATTTGCGTGAACCAGGCCAAGAAGCTAAAGAAGATTTCCACTCTGGTACACAAGCGGCTGCTGCTGGTGGTTTCACACGTGTAGTCACTATGGCTAATACAAACCCAGTTGTAGATAATGCTGCACTTGTAAGAGGTTTACAAAAACAGGCTGAACTCACTGGCGTTGTGAAAGTAGAATTTATTGGTGCTGTATCCAAAGGCCTAGAAGGTAAGGAACTTGCTGAAATGGGCGATATGGCTGAAGCTGGTGTAGTAGCTTTCTCCGATGATGGCCATTATGTAGAAAATGCTGCATTTATGCGTCGTGCCTTAGAATACTCCTCCATGTTTAATAAAATGGTTATCGACCATGCAGAAGATATTACATTGACTAAAAATGGTCATATGCATGAAGGTATCGTTTCCTATGAACTAGGTGTTATTGGTCGTCCTGCAGTAGCTGAAGATTTAGCGGTTGCTCGTGATATTTTGTTATCTGAAATGACAGGCGGTCACATTCATATTGCACACGTAAGTAGTAAAAATACAGTGGACATGGTTCGTCGCGCAAAAGCAAAAGGTCTTAATGTAACATGTGAAGTTACAAGCCAACATTTATCTTTCACAGATGAATATTTACGCGAATACAATCCAGCGTTTAAAATGGCTCCTCCAATTCGCTCCGAAGATCATCGTCAAGCATTATTAGAAGGCTTGAAAGATGGCACAATCGATGCAATTATTACAGACCATGCACCGCATGCATATGAAGAAAAAGACCATGAGTTCTGCTGTGCTCCTAATGGTTTCAGTGGTCTCGAAACATCTTTAGCAGCGGTTATTACCAATGCGTATGGTCCAGATAAACTCAGCATTGACCAAGTTGTGTACTATATGAGTACACGTCCAGCTGAATTAATGCGTCTTGATGCAGGTGTTCTTGAAGTTGGTAAACCAGCAGATATTACTGTATTCTCTACAACTGAAGAATGGACAGTAGATCGAAATAAATTCTATACAAAAGGCAAAGTCAGCCCATTTGATGGTATGACTGTTACAGGTAAGGCCAAACTCACAGTAGTTGATGGCAAAGTAGTTATGAAGGAGGGCGTAGTCTTATAATGAAAGGCAAGTTAGTTCTTGAAGATGGTTCCGTGTTTGAAGGTTCCTTATTAGGTGGCGCTCCAACAGTAGGCGAAGTTGTATTTAACACAGGTATGACAGGGTATCAAGAAATCTTGACTGATCCATCCTATGCGGATCAAATTATTACATTAACATATCCTTTGATCGGTAATTATGGTACATTGAATGCTATTACTCAAGGCCCTAAACCATATTGTAAAGGCTTTATCGTAGGAGAACTGTGTGATTTCCCATCTAACTGGCAAAATGAAGGCTTATTTAGCGAGTATCTTCGTTTACACGGCATCCCTTGCCTTTATGATGTAGATACACGTGCTATTACACGTGTACTTCGTAACCATGGCGTAATGAAAGGCGTACTTGTACGTTCTGATTACCCTATGGAAGATATTCAAAAATTATTTAAACAAGACTTGCCAACAGATCAAGTTATGCGTGTAACTACAAAATGGCAAGGTATGCGTGGCGATAAAAATGCAGAGTTCCATGTAGCTGTAATGGACTATGGTGTAAAGGAAAATATCCTTCGCTCTTTAGAAGCAGCTGGTTGTCGCCTAACAGTATTCCCTGCAGATGCTAAGGCTGAAGATGTATTGGCAGCAAATCCAGATGGTGTATTCTTATCTAACGGCCCTGGAGATCCTCAAGATCTTGGCTATGCTGTAGAAGAAGTAAAGAAATTATTCGGTAAAAAGCCTATCTTCGGCATTTGCATGGGCCATCAAGTATTGGCTCAAGCCTATGGTGGTACAACATTTAAATTAAAATTTGGTCACCGGGGCTCTAACCATCCAGTACAAGATTTACGTACAGGCCGCGTATATATTACATCTCAAAATCATGGCTATGCAGTAGATGATACTTCCTTGCCAGACTTTGTAGAAATTACACATCGCAGTGTAAATGATGGTACTGTAGAAGGTATGCGTCATAAAGAATTACCTATCTTCTCTGTACAATATCATCCAGAAGCATCCCCAGGACCTACTGATAATCTATATTTATTTGACGAATTTGAAGACTTAATGAGAAAGGGAAAATAATATGACCACAGAAGCAAAAAAAGTACTTGTAATTGGTTCTGGTCCAATTATTATCGGCCAAGCTGCAGAGTTTGACTATGCTGGTACACAAGCATGCCGTTCCCTTCGTGAAGAAGGTTATAAAGTAGTATTGGTTAACTCCAATCCTGCTACAATTATGACCGATACAGATATTGCAGACCGCGTATATGTAGAACCGATTAGTCTTGAATTCGTAACAGAAGTAATTAAAAAAGAACGTCCTTGGGGCTTATTGGCTACATTGGGTGGCCAAGTAGGTCTTAATATGGCCGTACAATTGTCTGAAGCTGGCGTATTAGAAGAATACGGTGTAAAACTTCTAGGTACAACTCTGGAAGCTATTAAACAAGCTGAAGACCGTGAGCTCTTCAAAGAAGCGATGAAGGAAATCAATCAACCAGTTCCTGAATCTGATATCTTTAACGATCTTGAAGAAGCCGTAGCCTTTGCTAATCGCATTGGTTATCCTATCATCATCCGTCCTGCTTACACATTGGGCGGTACTGGGGGCGGTATTGCGCATAACGAAGATGAAATGTATGAAATCACACGTCGTGGTTTGAAACTTTCACCAATTCACCAAATCCTAGCAGAACGTTCTGTAGCAGGCTGGAAAGAAATCGAATACGAAGTAATGCGCGATAGTGCAGATAACTGTATCATCGTATGTAATATGGAAAATATCGACCCTGTAGGCGTACATACTGGTGACTCCATCGTTGTAGCACCTAGCCAAACATTGAACGATATTCAATACCAAATGCTTCGTACTGCATCTGTAGAAATCATTCGTTACTTGAAAATCGAAGGTGGTTGTAACGTACAATACGCTTTGAATCCAAATAGCAATGAATATATCGTTATCGAAGTAAACCCTCGTGTATCCCGTTCCTCTGCATTAGCATCTAAAGCAACTGGTTATCCAATTGCGAAGGTAGCTGCAAAAATTGCAGTAGGCATGACATTGGATCAAATTACAAATGCTGTAACAGGCGAAACAAAAGCATGCTTCGAGCCTACTCTGGACTATGTAGTAACTAAGTTCCCACGTTGGCCATTTGAAAAATTCAATTTGGCAGACCGCACATTGGGCACTCAAATGAAGGCTACTGGCGAAGTTATGGCTATCGACCGCTCCTTGGAAGGCTCCTTGCTTAAAGCAATTCGTTCCTTGGAAATTGGTTTAGACCATATTGAGCTTAAGAAAATCTCTCATGAGTCCATGGAACAATTGATTGAACGTTTGCATTTAGTAGATGATGAACGTATCTATGTTGTAGCAGAAGCACTTCGTAAGGGCATTAGTGTAGAGAAAATTCATTACATTACAAAAATTGATACATTCTTTATTGAAAAAATTAAAAATATTGTTAATGTAGAAAAAGCATTGGCTGAACATGGCTTAACAGAAGAAGTATTGCGCAAAGCAAAACGTTATTCCTTCACTGATTCTGTTATCGCTCGTTATGCTAATACAACGGTAGATGAAGTTCGTGCAAAACGTAAAGAATGGAACATACTTCCAACATATAAATATGTAGATACATGTGCTGCCGAATTCGAATCTAAAACACCGTACTACTACAGTGCTTATGCACAAGAAGACGAAGTTAAACCACTCGGTGAAAAATCCGTTGTCGTACTTGGTTCCGGTCCGATTCGTATCGGTCAAGGCGTAGAGTTTGACTACTGCTCCGTACATTCCTCTTGGGCACTTCGTAAAGCGGGTTACCAATCCATTATGATCAACAATAACCCAGAAACAGTGTCTACTGACTTTGATATTTCTGATTCCTTGTACTTCGAACCATTAACAGTGGACGATGTAATGGAAATTATCGATAAAGAAAAACCAGCTGGCGTTATTGCTCAGTTTGGTGGTCAAACAGCAATTAACTTGGCAGGTCCATTAGCTAAGCGCGGTGTAAAAATCCTTGGTACATCCGTAGATAGCATCGATATGGCAGAAGATCGTGAACGCTTTGATGAATTGTTGGCAAAACTTGGTATTCCACGTCCAGTAGGTGCGCTTGTAACCTCTGATGAAGAAGCACAAGCAGCAGCTAAAAACTTGAAATATCCATTGATTGTACGTCCTTCTTATGTATTGGGCGGCCGTGCTATGGAAATCGTATACAACGATAAAGAGCTTGATGTATACATGAAGGAAGCCGTAGTTGCATCCAAGGAACATCCTGTTCTTATCGACCGTTATATGGTTGGTATGGAGGTAGAGGTTGACGCTATTTCCGATGGTACTGACGTATGTATCCCTGGTATTATGGAACAAATCGAACGCGCCGGTGTTCACTCTGGTGACTCCATGGCCGTTTATCCTGCTCAACATTTGAGCCAAGAATTGATTGATCAAATTGTGGACTATACACGTCGTATTGCAGTAGGCCTTAATGTTAAAGGTGTACTTAATATTCAATATATCGTGGCTGACGGTGAACTTAACGTAATCGAAGTTAACCCTCGTTCTAGCCGTACTGTACCATTCATTTCTAAGGTTACAGGCATCAATATGGTAGAATGTGCAACGCGCATTGCTCTTGGTGAAAGCTTAAAAGATTTGGGCTTGCCACTTGGTCTTGTGCCTAATAAACCATATGTAGCTGTAAAAGCACCTGTATTCTCCTTCTCCAAAATGGGCCTTGTAGAAATCGCTCTTGGACCTGAAATGAAATCTACTGGTGAAGTTATGGGTATTGGTCGTACTTATTCTGAAGCATTGTTTAAAGCTATCAATGGTGCCAATATGCGTATCCCAGAAGATGGTACAATTCTTATGACCGTAGCAGACCGCGATAAAGAGGAAGCTAGCCAATTGGCAAAAGGCTTCATCGAATTGGGCTATCACATCGAAGCAACTGGTGGTACTGGTAAATACTTCAAAGAACATGGCGTTGACTGCAAGGTAGTTAACAAAATTTCTGAAGGTGATGACAACTGTGCTGACCACATTCGCCAAGATAAAGTCGATCTTGTACTTAACACATTGACTGCAGGTAAACGCCCAGAACGTGAAGGCTTCCAATTGCGTCGTCTCGCTGTAGAAATGGGTACACCATGCTTAACAAGCCTTGATACAGCTCGTGAAGTATTGCGCGTTGTAGCTAATCGTAAAGATGATGCTAACTACAATGTAGAAGCATTACAAGATTTTGAATTGGAGTAAAACCATGAGTGGCTATGTAGAACAGGGCGAAGTCGTTCGCAATGAGCAAATAGGCTCTGATGTGTGGATTATGGATATTCACGCACCAAAACAAGCAGCAGAAGTAAAGGTAGGACAGTTTTGTAATGTTCGCGTAGCGGACTCTACGGCGCCGTTATTGCGTCGCCCTATTAGCTATGCTGGATTCGATGCACAAAAGGGTATTATTACCCTTTTGTATCGCGTCGTAGGTAAGGGGACTGAAATTATGACACGTCTCGTACCTGGCGATACACTAGATTGTTTAGGACCTTTAGGTGAACCATTTGTAACATCTAAGAATATGCTTCTCGTTGGCGGTGGCGTTGGCATTGCACCAATGCTATGTATCGCATCCCATTTGAAAGAAGGGGAAGAGGCACAAGTTATTCTTGGTTTTAGAAATGAAAGCGAAACCTTCTGGGCAGATCTATTCAAAGATACGCCTGTTAAAGTGCACATCACAACTGATGATGGTAGCGTAGGTACGAAAGGGTTCCCTACAGCAATCATGCCTGAGCTGATTAATGCTAATACTTTCACATCTGTTATGACTTGCGGTCCTACACCGATGATGAAAGGTGTGGCACAAGTAGCGAAAGAGCTCAACGTACCTTGCCAAGTATCTCTTGAAGAACGTATGGGCTGTGGCACTGGTGGTTGTTTAGGTTGTGCTTGTGATGGTGCAGGTGGCAAACGTTACAAAGTTTGTAAAGATGGTCCTGTATTCCCAGCTGAGGAGGTGTTCTTTTAATGAGTGAACGCGATTTAAATAACACCGTTACGCCTAATCCAAAGCTTGCCGTTGATTACTGCGGTATTAAGATGAAAAATCCTATTATTGCTGCATCTGGCACCTTTGGTAATGGTCCTGAGTATGCTGGTTATTTAGACCTTAGTAATGAGGTAGGTGCTATTTCCGTAAAAGGTTTAACACCTAAAGGTCGTCATGGCAATCCAGGAACTCGTATCGCAGAAACACCGTCTGGTGTCTTAAACTGTATTGGCCTTGAAAATCCTGGGGCAGAACATTTTGTAACAGATATTTTGCCAGACCTCAAGAAATACGATGTACCATTGTTAGCGAATATGTCTGCTGGCACGGTAGAGGAATTTGCATGGATGGCAGAAACTCTATCTGTAGATGGTATTGCGGGCCTCGAGGTTAATGTATCTTGTCCAAATGTTGCTTGTGAAGGCATGGCGTTTGGTGTAGATCCTAAGGTAGTAGAACAAGTAACTAAAGCTGTTCGTAAGGTAACAGATAAGCCTGTTATTGTAAAACTTTCACCGAATGTAACTGACATTGTGGAAATCGCAAAGGCTGTAGAAGCTGGTGGCGGTGATGGGGTAAGTCTCATCAATACAATTCTTGGTATGGCCATAGATATCCATCGTCGTAAACCTGTTTTGGGTAATATTTATGGTGGTTTATCTGGGCCAGCTGTGAAACCGGTAGCACTTCGCATGGTGCACCAAGTGTATAAAGGGGTTAATATTCCTATTATGGGCCTTGGTGGCATTATGACAGGTACTGATGCTATTGAATTTATGATGGCTGGTGCTCAAGCAGTTCAAGTTGGGGTTGCTACGATGGTAGATCCAACAGCTATTTCTCGTATTGCTCGAGAAATGGGCGATTATGTGGAACAATATAATCTTAACAGCATTACTGATATAGTAGGTGCTGTACATCAAGAGAAATAATAGTTTATATTTGATAGACCTTTAATACTATATGTTTATATTTATAGACTAGATGGTTTACAACATATAAAGATAAAAAGACCTAGTACATTATGTACTAGGTCTTCTTTTATGTATTGTATTAATGTTCATAACTGTACAAAATCTTATACGATAAGTTATAAATACAATATCATAAGTTATAAATCCCATATCATATGAATTTCTATCACATGGTTTAAACATATGCTTTGTAGAAATCAATAAATTGCTGTGCTACAGGGGATAAAGCATGGCCTTTAAGCGTAATAAATGCTTTTTTAAAATCGCCTGAGAATTCTGGCAACTTGATACGGGCCATTTTACGATGGTTAATGAGCTCTTTTGCATCCATAGGAACTAAAGACACAGTTCTCCCAGAGGATGCCCATTCGATGGCAGAGCTCTTAGTTGTAGTGATGGCAACAGCATTCAGTTGATCCATGTCAGTTAAGCTAGACTGCATAATCATTCGCACAGATCCACCAGAGAGGGATAAAGGACACTTTTTGATATCATCCCATGTGATGGTATCATGTTCACGATCTATCCAGAATACATCACGGCGGAAAATAGCGTATAAATGTTCCTCTTGAGTAAGAAGGATATCAAATTTATCAGTGTCTACCATTTGAATGTTTGCAATTCCCAGCTCTGCATTACCATTAATAAGTTGATTGACCACATTAGTCATTAGTCCTTCGTAGATTTCGAAGTGAACTGATGGGTATTTCATGGAAAAGGCTGGTAAGTATTGTTGTACGATTGGTGTGGAGCGCGATGCAGACGTAGCGATTCGCAATGTACCTTCAATACGTGAGTTCAACTGTTGTACTGCATTATATGTAGATTCTTCAATGGAGCATAGTTGTTGGGCTTTTTCATAGAAAATTTTACCAGCATCAGTCAGTTGTAAGTTTGATCCTCGTTGGCCGCGCTTGATATTGATGAGTTGAGCTCCAAATTCAGCTTCTAAATACTTTAATTGTTTACTTAAAGCTGGTTGTGTAATATGAAGAATCTCTGCGGCCTGCGTCATATTGCCCGTTTGAACGAGGGTAATAAAATTGTGGTAGTAAGATGTATCCATAGAATCTCCCTATTATACACAAAATAAGATAAATAAAAATTATAACGAACTAAGTAACAGTAATTTCACTTTTGATAAAATAGCGTATATACTATATTCATCAAGGAAAGAGAAAGAATAATGTGTTTAAAATAAACTTTCTATCCTTATCACAATTTTTAATATAATAACAGTGATTGAGAAAGTAGGTACTATCATGGGCGTAGTAAAAAGAACATTAAGTAAAGCAATTCGTAACTGGGAAGCACGTAGATTAATGACTGCACATAATGCAGGTGTTAGTCGTAAAAAACAAATTGAACGCGTATGGCCTCATCCATTAACTACAGAAAAACGTCATGAACTTGCTCAAGGCGTAAGTGGCTTAGTTCATAGCGAAAACTAATTACTATGTGTGTATCAGTTAGATTATTGTTCTAGCGGTAGCACCACTTCAATAGAATCTAATATAGTACAAGTAGCAGCTCCATGACTCATGTCTTGGAGCTCTTTTTGTATACGCTCTACATCAGCTGGTGGTACTAAGATGGTTATATCTACATGCTCGCCAAAGTTTGCTTCATAATGTAATTTTTGATCTTGCACGTATCTTTCAATGGCTCCATATAAGGAATAGTCGATGGTAGCCTGCAACTGAGTTCGTGTTGTGTGTAGTTCTTTAGGGGCAAGACGTAAGGTTTCCGCAACAGAGTGTGAATATGCACGAATCAAACCACCTGCACCTAATTTGATACCTCCAAAATAGCGCGTTACTACGACTGCTACATTGGTAATACCAGTTTTTTTGAGTACTTCTAACATAGGTTTGCCTGCCGTACCAGATGGTTCACCATTGTCAGAAGAGCGCTGTTGCTCTTGCGTTGGTCCTAATGCAAAGGCTGTACAATTATGACGGGCATCCCAAAATTCTTTGTTGATGCGGTTAATAAAAGCCTGCGCATCCTCTTCTGTAGAACAAGGGTATACAGTTGTGATAAAACGCGATTTCTCCACAACATATTCATGGCGAAATTCCTTCGCTACCGAAGTGAATTCTACAATAGGGCTTATTGATTCACACATAGATTCACCTCCTTTGGAATCAAAGTTTATGTTTATTCATCATCACTTTATTATAATCTATTTTTTTATACTATGTATAGGTGTATAGGTGGCAGGAGATTAATTCCCTTAGAAAAAGGAAATAACCCTCTAGATTTGGTAGGATATTGACGTAATGAGAATTTATGTTATTATGGAAGAGAGTCGCATGAATGAATACTCATGTAAAGGTGTTCATATAATAAACTATACGTGTTTATAAATACTCTATTACCGATGTATGATATGTCTACTATGAGTTTCTGACTTATATAGATATATAGGACATATATTTTTGAAATTCTAGTAGAAAGAAGTGATATGATGAGTAAGAAGAAACAAGAGTTTGATATTACAGGTATGCACTGTGCTGCTTGTGTAAAGCGTGTTGAAAATGTTGTTTCTAAGATCGATGGTGTAGAATCTGTAAAGGTTAATCTACTCACTCGTAAAGGCAGCGTTGACTACAAAGACGGTTCTAATGTAGAATCACAACAAGTTATTGATGCCATTACAAATATTGGTTTCGGTGCTAAAGAGGCAGATGAAACGAAGCAAGAAATAGAAAAGGTTAATTTAAAACCTCATATTACGCGTCTTATCATTGCTGCTTGTATGGCCGTACCGATGATGATTAACATGACATTACATCGTTTTGGCATTCAAGCCTTGCCAGTATGGGTAGAGTTCATTCTTGCTACCATTGCTCAGTTCGGCCCTGGCCTTATGTTCTATAAGAGTGCGTGGAGTGCGGTAAAGAATGGCGCCCTTACCATGGATGTTCTCGTTGTAATGGGTACGACTGTTGCTTATCTATTCAGTATTTATAATTGGCAGTTCCATCCAGAACTTGGGCCTCATGGCATTTACTTTGAAACCTCAGCTTGGCTCATTACATTCATTCTTCTTGGCAAACTTTTAGAAGAAATTGCCAAGGGGCGTACCTCTGAAGCACTTCAAAAATTGATTGCCTTGCAACCAGCAACAGCTCATGTATTGCGTGACGGTGAGTTCGTAGATATTCCTACATCTAAGGTTGTAGCAGGTGATATTTTACAAGTTCGTGCAGGCGAAAAAATTCCAGTAGATGGTACTATTACTGAAGGCTATTCTACTGTAGATGAAGCTATGCTTACCGGTGAAAGTTTGCCTGTAGAAAAACAAGTGGGATCTGATGTTATCGGTGCGACTATTAACTTGAGCGGTGCTTTCACAATGGAAGCAAAACGTATCGGCTCTGATACAATGCTCTCTCAAATCATCAAGGTCGTAGAGGAAGCGCAAACCTCTAAAGCAAGCATTCAACGTATTGCAGATATTGTTGCTCAATATTTTGTGCCTGCCGTTATTGGCCTTGCTGTTTTGACCGGCCTCGTATGGTACTTCATTATGGGCGACTCTATTAATGTAGCTCTCATTAATGCTACAGCAGTGCTTGTTATCGCTTGTCCTTGTGCACTTGGTCTCGCTACACCAACATCTATTATGGTAGGCTCTGGCTTAGGTGCGGAGCATGGTGTTCTCATCAAGAGTGCAGAATATCTTGAAAAAGCTGGTAAACTCGATGCCATCGTTATGGATAAAACTGGCACTCTTACACAAGGTGTTCTCGATGTAACGGCTTTCAAAAATTATAATGGTGATGAAAGTATAAATATGTCCCTAATGATGGCCCTTGAAAGTGGTACATCGCATCCAATTGCAAAGGCCATGGTTTATTATGGCGAAGATCATGGTTATAAAGGTAAAGCTGTAGAACTTGAAAGCTTTGGTGATGTACCTGGTAAAGGTTTGCAAGGCGCTTATCAAGGCGTGTCGGTACAACTTGGTCATAGTCGCTGGATGTCTGAATTAGGTTATGATTTAAGTGCCGTCCAAGATGATATTTTACACTATGAAGAACAAGGTGCATCTGTATCTGTTCTCGCTGTAGATGGCATTATCAGTGCCTTATGGGCTGTAGAAGATGAATTACGTCCAGAAACCATTGATGTTGTCAAAGAATTACATGCTCAAGGTATTGATGTATGGATGCTCACAGGTGATAATCGTCGTACTGCTCAATATATTGCAAAACAAGCGGGTATTACTCATGTAATTGCTGAAGTATTACCTCAAGATAAGGCTAGCAAGGTAATAGAGTTGCAAGATAAAGGCCTTGTAGTTGGTATGGTTGGTGACGGTATCAACGATGCGGCAGCTCTCGTAACTGCAGATATTGGTTTTGCTATCGGTAGTGGTACTGATATTGCTGTAGAAGCAGCAGATATTGTTCTTGTAAGAAATGACTTGCATACATTAGTACAAGCTGTACGCCTCAGTTGTAAGACAATGACAAATATTAAACAAAATCTATTCTGGGCATTGATCTTTAACTGCATTGGTATTCCATTGGCTGCTATCGGTGCATTAAATCCTATGATTGCAGGCACAGCAATGGCATTTAGCTCTGTAACCGTTGTGGGTAACTCTCTTCGTTTGAAACGAGCTAAGATTTAATTTAATTTGTATCTTATAACATATAATATTTGATAGAGTTGATTAAAGTTTATAAAGCACCTATACCATGGTATAGGTGCTTTATTTTAAATCTGACTATATATTTAAATCCTATGAAATTAGTGTTTTTAGACAGAGTGAGATTTGTTATACTAAATATAGTTATTCAGCTAAAAGAGAGGAGCTAGATTATGAAATTAAAGACGCGCGATATTGTATATATCGGATTTATTGCTGCCTTATGTGCAGTAGCAACAACAATTCGCATCGAAATACCGGGTGGTGCAATGGTTCACTTAGGATCTGCTGCATTATTTACATCATCCATTCTTTTTGGCGGTTTATATGGTGGTTTAGGTGCGGCTATTGGTTCCGCATTATTTGATCTCTTTGGTGGACATACGCAATACATTGTATTCTCTTTCTTTATTAAAGGTATTGCGGGTCTTATTGTAGGTGGTATGACAGCAGGTTACTTGCCACCATCCATTACAAAGCCCACAGCATCCTTTACACGTATTTTGATTGCTCTTATTATTGGTACAATTTGGACTGCATTTGGTTATTTCCTTGCATGGTGGTTTGTTCTTGAAAGTGCAGCCGTAGCAGCTAGCAAAATTCAATACTCCTTGATTACAAGTGCTGCAGGTATTGTGGTGGCTATTATATTGACACCTAAATTGCAATCTGTAGTTCGTAGATTATTTACAAAGAACTAACTATAGTAACTAATGATAAATTACTAAAAACTATATATTGCTAACTAATAACTAGTAATCTAAAATTGATCATTAGGCATAAATAAAAGAGTCACCCTTAACTTATGTATTCAAGTTAAGGGTGACTCTTTTATTTATTATATTAGATTATGTAGTTACTATTCTTACCTAGAAATTACAGAGATCATTTAAGTTTTCTGCCATGGTAGGATGTGTAAAGATTTGATTTTTGAAATATGTATACGGAATGTTGTTGTCCATAGCTACTTTAATTATGTTAATCAATTCTTCAGCACTTTGGGAATAGAGTGTAGCCCCGAGGATTAAATTGCTTTCCGCATCTACCACAATTTTGAAAGCCCCTTTAAGGTTGTCGTTTACATGAGCCCTTGGCATAGTGGCTACGAGCATTTCCTTTGTTTTAACAGTATAACCGTTGTTAATGGCTTCCTCTTCTGTAAAGCCTACACGAGCGAGTGGAGGTGTTAAGAAGGTGGTGTAAGGAATGTTTTTGCGATCTTTTAATGTATAGTGCCCATTACCTGTAAGTGCACCAAATACGATGCGGAAGTCATCGAGAGAAATGTAGGTAAATTGAGGACCGCCGTTTACATCGCCTACAGCGTATACACCTGGAACGGAGCTTTCACAAGTATCATTAACTACGATAGCACCGCGTTCATTAGTGGTGATATCAGTATTTTCTAAACCGATATTTGTAGTATTTGGTCTGCGACCTGTAGCATAGAGAACAGCGTCAAAGGTATAGTTTTCATTATTAGCAGTGATAATAGGCTTGTTGCCGTCATTAGATACAGAATTTAGTGTAACAGAGTTTAAAATAGTAATGCCTTGTTCTGCTAAGTATTCATTAGCTAATTCTTGAACGATAGGTTCTTCGCGTTTTAAAATGTTAGCCTCAATATTGAATACAGTAACTTTTGTACCTAGTTTAGCGTATAGGCTAGCAAATTCTAGGCCAATAGGACCGGCACCAATAATACCTAATGTACTAGGTTGAGGGGATAAATGTTGAATTTCTGTACTATTATAGAAACCTAATGCGGTATCGATACCATCAATGTTAGGTTTAATGGCTACAGCCCCTGTATTGATGATAATTGTGTCACCAGATAAAACAATTTTATCTTCCCCAGCTGTGACATCGATTTCTTTATTACTAATGAATTCGCCATGTCCAGTATATACATCGACATGTTCATTTGTATCTAACATACCGAAGTTTTTATTACGTAAACGAGATGTAACAACCTCTCGTTGGTTTAGTACTTGATCGTAAGATAAGCCTTTAGATGCGGCCACAATCATCGTCTTAGTAGGAATACATGCAATATTAATGCATGTGCCACCATACATGAGTGGATTTTCTTCAATCATGGCAACGGCTTTGCCCATAGAGCCAAATTTAGCAGCCAATGTTTTACCAGCTTTGCCGAAACCTAGGACGATAAGATCATAATGTTTGGTATTCATACAATACCTCCTATCTTTTATATTGAAAATATTAGATATCCTTATTATAGCATATTTGAGTATATATAAAAGTAAAATATGAAAATAATTATCTATAATTTAGATGTTAAGTATTTTTACTTGACACATCTTTTTTTATACTGTACCATATGTAAAGTAATATGACTTGACAGTGATGGAGGTGGCGAAATGGAAGAACGAGTGCTTATAAGTTTGCTCTTGGATTTCTATGGGCCATTATTGACGGACAAGCAACGCATGTCCTTACAACTTCACCACGAAGACGATATGTCCCTTGGAGAAATCGCTGAGGAACTAGGCGTATCACGGCAGGCTGTACACGATAATTTACAGCGTGCTCGACACATTTTAAATGATTACGAATCAAAGTTGCACTTGGTGGAACAATATGAACAGCGTGAAGGTTTGCTTTCACAATTGAAAGAAACCTTGCCTGAAGAGGTTCTAGCTGAAACTAAGGTGCAGAAAGTATTGGCGCAAATGGAGGGATATTATGGCATTTGATAGCTTGTCAGAAAAACTGCAAGAAGCCTTTCAATCCTTAAAGGGGAAGGGCAAAATTACAGAAGATGATGTCAATCTTGCGTTGCGTCAAGTACGCACAGCACTATTAGAAGCAGACGTTAACTTTATGGTAGCGAAGGACTTTGTTAAGTCCATTAAGGAAAAGGCCCTTGGTGAAGAGGTGTTCGGTTCTTTAAATCCTGCACAAACAGTTATTAAAATTGTAAATGACGAGTTGACGGCGCTATTGGGTGGTACACAAAGTCGTATCATGATTTCCAGTAAGCCTCCAACGATTATTATGCTCGTTGGTTTACAAGGTGCTGGTAAAACTACTACAGCTGGTAAGTTGGCAGTATATCTTCGCAAACAAGGTAAACATCCAATGCTCGTAGCGGCCGACGTATATCGTCCAGCTGCGATTACTCAATTACAAGTTGTAGGTAAGCAAATCGATATCCCAGTATTTGCTGATGAAACACCTGGTGCCAATCCAGTAGACATTGCACGTCGCGCCGTAGAGCAAAGCACGCATATGTTGAAAGATGTGGTTATCATCGATACAGCTGGTCGCTTGGCTATAGATGAAGTCCTTATGGATGAGTTATCCAACATTAAAGCCGCTGTTCGACCTCATGAAATTCTACTCGTTGTGGACTCCATGATCGGTCAAGATGCGGTGACAACAGCACAAACGTTTAATGAAAAATTAGGCGTTGATGGTGTTATCCTCACTAAACTCGATGGTGATGCGCGCGGTGGTGCTGCATTATCCATCAAAGCTGTAACAGGCTTGCCAATTAAGTTCACTGGGGTAAGCGAAAAAATGGATGGTTTCGATGTATTCTATCCAGACCGCATGGCTTCTCGTATCCTCGACTTGGGCGACTTTAAAACATTAATCGAAAATGTACAAGGCGCCATCGATGAAGAAGAAGCTCGTGAAATGGCTAAGAAAATGGCGAAAAACAATTTCACCTTGGATGACTTCTTGAAACAGATGAACCAAGTGAGAAAGTTAGGGCCATTACAAAATATTATTGGTATGTTGCCAGGCATGGGACAAATTAAGGATCAATTGAAAGACCTTGATTTGAACAGTAAAGAGGTGCGCCGTATTGAGGCCATCATTACATCCATGACGGCAGCAGAGCGAGAAAATCCAAGTATTCTTAATGGTTCTCGCCGCAAGCGTATTGCGTTAGGTTCTGGTACTCAGGTACAAGATGTAAATCGCTTGTTGAAACAATTTGAAGAAGCGCGGAAGATGATGAAGCGCATGCAAGGTTTACGTGGCGGTAAGGGCGGCTTCCCTGGAATGCCTAAATTACCGTTTATGTAATACATGGGCAGGGGCGCTGAACCTGTCCACCCATATCAGTATAAGGAGGTGAATTTCACATGTTAAAAATTCGTTTGACTCGTTTAGGTGCTAAAAAAGCTCCTTTCTACCGTATCGTTGTTGCTGACGCACGTGCTCCACGTGAAGGTCGTCCTGTTGACACAATTGGTCAATATGATGCTACTAAACAACCAGCTATCGTTAATGTAGACGAAGAAAAAGCTTTGGCTTGGTTAGCTAAAGGTGCTCAGCCTACTGACACTGTTCGCTCCTTGTTCAAAAAACAAGGCGTTATGCAAAAATTTGCTGACGCTAAAAAGTAATTAATAGAGAGGCATACTGTGATGATAGAATTAATTTCATTAATTGCGAAATCATTAGTGAAGCAGCCTGATGCCGTATCTGTTACCATGGTCCAAAAGGGGAATATGGAAGTTTACGAACTTCATGTAGCCCCAGAGGATATGGGCAAAGTCATCGGAAAGCAAGGACGAATAGCGAAAGCGATTCGCGCTGTGGTGAAAGCGGCGGCTATTAAAGAGAACAAAAAGATATCTGTTGATATTGTCTAAAAGGGAGTATTCCAATGGAAGAAATGACATTACGTGTCCCTGTAGCAGTAAAAGCAAAAGTAACAGAAGACTTGAAAGCGAAAATTGTATCTGATCTTGAAACTCGCCTTGATATGGTGAATAAAGATTTGGAAGCAATTGAGTTCCAAGCTCAACGTATTTTGGCTGATGCGGCTAAAGTTGATGCTACAAGCCTTACTGCAATTCGTCAACAAATCGACGAAGAGAAAAATAAACGCTTGGCTTTCAAAGAAGAAGTAACAGCTAAATTGAAAGACGCTCAAGAATTGTCCTTAGGAACTGAAATTCCTCAAGGTACATTAGAGCAAACAGTTACCGTTAAAATCGGGGATAATTTGGATGCCATGATGGGCGCTGAAATCCTATTAGAGGACGGTAAAATCGTTGCGTTTCGTCAATAATGAAGCCTAACGATTTCATCACAATAGGTGTTATCATCGCCCCGCACGGCGTGCGGGGTGATCTTCGTATTATGCCTCAAACCGATTTTCCAGAACGGTTTATGCATATGGATGCCTGTTACATCGATGGTAAAGAATACCACGTTGCATCCGCACGATTTCACAAACAATTTGTATTAGCATCCTTTAAGGAAATTCCTGATCGCAACACAGCTGAATTATTCGGTAAGAAAGAAATTCAAGTGCGTCGTGAAGATTTAGTGGAATTGCCAGAAGGTCGCTATTACATCTTTGATATTATTGGTCTCGAAGTACAAGATACAAAAGGCAATGTGCTTGGCACAGTGACTGATGTATTACAACCGGGTGCTAATGATGTCTATGTGGTTTCCAAAGATGGGGAACCAGATCAATTATTTGCAGCCATTGAAGATGTTGTTAAGGACATCGACGTGGAAAATAATTTAATGATCGTAGATCCGCCTGAATGGATATAATCCTTTAGGCGGTTTTGTTTTATCTACATATAGGTATATTATGGTAAAAGTTATATAATATAGCTATATATAGATAATGCTAATGAGTTTATGTGAGTTAATAAGTATAGGGGACGGTCTATGCGTATCGATATCGTATCTTTATTTCCTGAGTTTTTTGATGCCTTTTTTAGTCATTCCATCATAAAACGGGCTATCGAAGCAGAACGATTGTCTATGGCTGTAACTAACCCTCGAGACTTTAGTCATAATAAACATGGTCAAGTTGATGATACACCGTATGGTGGTGGGGCTGGTATGCTCATGATGGCACCTCCCATTTTTGAAGCGGTGGAATCTGTTATTGCTCAATATGACAATACGCTTAATAGTAGCTATACTACTGATGAGATGTGTGATGAAATGAGTCTTATTGGTAATCCTAGTGAAAGTATACGACGTCGTATTATTTTCATGGGTCCTACAGGCCAGCCTTTCACACAGGAGAAGGCTCGTGAACTAGCTACATACGATCAAATAGTCCTCATTTGTGGTCATTATGAAGGTGTAGACTACCGTGTAGAGGAACATTTAGTAGATGAAACGATTTCTATTGGTGATTATGTATTAACTGGTGGTGAGTTGCCAGCTATGGTTGTAGCCGATGCAGTAGCTCGCATGATTCCAGGTGTACTAGGTGCAGCGAGTGGGGCACAGGAGGATTCTTTTTATGAACCTTTGTTAGAATGTCCTCAATATACAAAGCCCCCTGAATTTAGAGGCTGGTCTGTACCAGATGTATTGAGAAGTGGTCATCATAAAAATATTGCTACTTGGCGTCAAAAAGAAGCACTTAAAAGAACTCGGTTGTTACGTCCAGATTTATTAGAACGTCCATTAACAAAAGAAGAGATTAAGCTTTTAAAAGAGATAGTTGAGGAAGAGTCTGTAAGACTTAAAGGTGAAGAATGAAAGCGTTAGTATTAGGCGCCACTGGTGCAGTGGGCCGTCATATTGTAGACACGTTAATTGATAATCATGAGATTCAAGACATTCATGTATTTGTACGTCGTCCAGTAACATATACATCTCCAAAGGTAACAGTTCATATTGTTAATTTTGATGAACCTCGTGAATGGGCACACTTAGTGACAGGGGATATTTTATTCTCTGCTATGGGTACAAACCGTAAACAAGCGGGCTCTAAAGAAGCACAATGGACCGTAGATTATACGTATCAGTATGAAATGGCACGCATTGCAGCTCAAAATGGTGTGAAAAAATATGGTTTAGTATCCTCTTTGGGAGCAAATCCAAAGTCTCCATTCTTCTATATGTCCATGAAAGGACAATTAGAAGATGTTATTTTAGAGTTGCCTTTTGAAGCGATTGTTATTGCTCGTCCAGCTACATTGATTCGAGAAGAACCTAAGTTGGTAGAACGCATTAGCTGTGCTGTATTTGGTGTTATCAACAAAGCTCATATATTAATGAGCCAAGAACCCGTAAAGACGGCTGATGTGGCCAATGTCCTTGTAAAAGCTACAATAGGTCAGCAGTATGGCATTTCCATTATTGAAAATGAAACGATTCATGAGCGGATAGGCTACTTTAAAGCTTAATTTCATTAAATCCCGTTTTGAAGAGGAAATAGGCCGAAATCCATATGATTTTGCCTATTCGAGCGAGGTTATGTATGGAGTTTAATTGTTATGATGTCCTTGAGGTTCAGGGCAGTCGTTATGTAATAACTGAAAAAATTAAATATAACGAGATTATTCCAAAAGCAGATCAGGAACAGGCCTATAAAGCTAAGCCGTCAATGCAAAAATCACCTGGTGATTATTGGCACGAATATGGCCTCGAGGCTGTAGAGGGAACAGATAAAATATGGGTCACCATTGAATACAATGATAATGAATGGTGCACTGTATCTAGAACATCTTATCGCAAACGAGCACCGAAGGGCTTTACATTACATCAAATCGGTTTAGAAAAGGTTGTAGCTGTAGATGGTGATAGTGGTGCTTCTGTAGGTGACCGGGCTGGCTACAAGGAATACCAATTGCCTTGTGAAGGCGGCGCTAGCGTATTCTTTGAAGAAAATTGGTTTAAAGGTGAGAAGATGTTCGCCGAAGGGGCACGTGTTCCTTTGAGGAATATTCGTCTCTGTAATGATGCGGAAGCTAATACTATTAGTAAAAAGAAACGGAATCAACGTCTAAAAAAACGCTTTGAAGGAGTTGCTACTTCTATAGGGATTGGTGCATTATTTTTACTATTTCTGTTTTGGTCGGACAATGATTTGTCTTGGCATAGTATACGTGCTATGTTTGGAGTGCCTTACACAGCAAAAGAACATATGCATGACACATCTGCATATTATACAAAAACAGATTCGGATAGCGACTATGTATACACGTCTACACTGGATACTGTTAGTACCGCATTAGATTTAATTGATTCTGTGAATGGTGATATTAAAAATGAGCGGGACAACTTAGAAGAGGGACATGAAGTTATTGTATTTTATTCTGGGGACTTGGTGTATATCATTACCAATACGGATGGACAAACTAAGGTTAAGGTATGTGAACAATCAAAATTGACACAAGAGGATTGGAAAATTATTGATCGTACATTAATCAGCTCTCATATACTCGATAACTATGCGACCATGGTTCGACTAGGGGATAATACGGGACGCGAACGGTTGTATCCTACCAGCAACTCTAATAACACATCCAATACAAAATTATATTATTAGGAGGCTTATTATGATTTATATACCAGATGTATTATTAACGATTTTTTATGCTTGTTTTGGAATTTTCTTAATGTTAACAGCTAATACTGTTATTGATTTCTTTGTACCCGGCAAATTCAGCGAAGAAATTAAACGTGGTAACTGTGCTGTAGCATGGCTCTCAGCGGGTTCATTTATCGGTATTGGTGAAATTTTGCGCGCTGTCATCATGTCTCCTGTAGTGACTACTGCTGATACATCTTTATTGCATGGTGTGGTGGCCAGTATCGTATATGCTATTTTAGGCATTATATTGTTTGTAACAGGCTATATGTTTATTAATTTATGGCATCGAAAATATAATTTATCTGAAGAGATTATGCGTGGTAATACTGCAGCAGGTATCCTCGTATTTGGTATCTTTGTAGGTCTTGCTCTCGTTGTTAGTGGTGCTGTGCACTAAGGGAGTGTCCTATGTATAAGCCAAGTAAGAAAACTCTATACATAACGAGTGCTTTTGCCGCTGTAGCGGGCCTCGTTGGTGTGTATTCATACTGGAATGACATTGCTTATGTTGTATGTGATAAAATTTATCCTGAAGCAAATGACGGGGAAGTTCGATTAAAGGATAATCAAGGTAATCGTTATTCTCTATTAAACCATGGAGATGGTAAAGAAACAGCTTTATATGATGATAACCGGTCTGTTACCTTTCACCGCGACACTAGTGGAAATTTAGTATGGGACGCTGGTTTAGCGGGGCTGTTACCTAGTATTGCAGCAGGCTACTATATTTTTCATGGATTTAATCCACCTACAGCGCGTATGGATGGACGAACTATGACCTATCGTGTGGCAGCCCCTTTAAAACCCTATGAGGAGCCTAATGTATATACAACAACAGGTTCAAATACGCATAGTTCTTTAGGACGACGTACCTATAAAGACTATGAGAAGCGTAGAAGTCAAAAAGCCTCTTCTATAGGTCAAAAGTCTGGTTTTGGTAGTGCAGGTGTACGTTCTAGTAGTTCCTAATGGAGGCCGATATTATGAAATCGTATATAGATGAACTTGATACGGATATATTGCCCTTTGTAGATTATGAAGGCTATGATGATCGGTATCCTGCGCTTTCTACACAATCTTTTCCGGCTGGTTTTTATGATGAAATTCGACATGCGTCGCGCATGTTATTTCAAATATTTTGTAAAGCCGCTAAGGTATTTCAACAGGCACCTGATGAGTTTGCTCTCAATATGGATATGCCCGAAAATTTGATTCCCTATTTACATCGTGGGAATCCATTGGGCTTACCTACATGGTTATCTCGATTTGACTTTGTCCTTGATGATAGAGGACAATTGCGCATGGTCGAGATTAATGCGGATACACCCTGCTTTCTAATTGAAAGTTATTATGCTAATGGTGTAGCGGTACGATATTTCGATAAAGTAGATCCTAATATAGATGCTTATAATGAACTTGAACGTTTTTTGAAACGCGTATATGAAGGAACATCTCGTAAAAAATATAGTGTGACTAATAAACAACATAATATGATGACGGATAATGAAACAGAACCCTTTGTTTTCGGGTGCTTTCATGATTATTTAGAGGACTATGGAACTACACAGTTTCTCTTACAGGCTATGAAATCAGCATGCCCAGAAGCAGATGTTCGATTCCTATCCTTTTATGATATGGTCATTGATGATGAGGGTATTCTATTATCTGACGGTGGTCATGTAGCCAATCTGTATCGTTTACATCCCATGGAACTATTGATTGATGAAACTACAGCAGATGGTGAACCACTAGGTGAAATGTTTTTAGATTTGTATAATGAATACCGCTTTAATCTATTTAATCCACCAGAGGCGATTATTTTACAGAATAAATCGTTTATGTCCTTAGTGTATGCTCTATACTTAACAAACCAATTTTTTACTGCCCCTGAGCGAGATATTATCGAGCGCTATTTGACGCCGTCCTATTTTGAAAGTGATTTCCCGAACCTTGATGATGGACTTTATATTCAAAAGGAAATTTGGGGCCGTGAAGGGCGAAATATTCAGGTTGTTCAAAAACGTGGAAATCAAGCTGAACTATACATGGAGAAATTTGTAGATAACTATGATGATATAGTTTGTCGGGACAGTAAAAAGGTTATGTATCAGGACTTTATTAAGCAGAAACACTTTACTCATACCGTAGATAGTGGTACGAAAGAAGGCTGTTTGACATTATCTTGCTTTATGCTTGGCGATCAAGCTTCTGCAGTCGGTTGTCGTTTTTCTCCAGAAGAGATTGCCGGCACTGAAGCATATTTTGTACCGCTTTTAGTAGATTAATTAGTATTTTAATTTTATGTTTTGTTTTAGTATCTCAATTTGGATAGTTTTATTTAACATTTACTGGATCAGATTGATATCGTTATTATTGTTGGAGATTTAAGGCGTTGGCTAATTTATATATTGGGCTTGTTCATTATCCAATTATGAACAAGCATAAAGAGGTCATTACGACGGCCATTACAAATTATGATATTCACGATATTGCACGAGCATCTATTACCTATGATGTATCTAAATATTTTGTGATTCACAATATACCTGCTCAGCGTGAGTTGGTGCGCACCATCATGGAACATTGGAAATCTGGATTTGGTTCTACATACAATCCAGATCGTAAGGATGCTTTCACCGGCGTGGAGTTGGTTAACTCTATTGCAGTAGCAGTGCGAATGATTGAAGACCTAGAAGGTATGAAACCTATTGTGGCGACAACAGATGCACGTACCTATGATAATACAATTTCCTATGCACGGATGCGTGAACATCTTGAAAATGAGGGGCGCCCTGTGTTAGTATTATTTGGTACCGGTTATGGTATGACAAAAGAAACGATGGAAAGCTTTGACTATATTTTAGAACCTATATATGGCCATGGTGAATACAATCATTTATCTGTGCGTAGTGCCGTTTCAATCATCTTGGATCGATTACGGGGCGAAGCATGGTGGAATAAATAGGAGGCGTCTATGTCAGGACATTCAAAATGGGCAAATATTAAACATAAAAAAGGTAAAACCGATGCATTGAAGGCTAAATTGGCTACGAAAATCGGTCGTGAAATTACTGTAGCAGCACGTATGGGTGGTGCCGATCCAACAGGTAATATGCGTTTGAAATTGGCTTTACAAAAAGCTCGTGAAAACAATATTCCTAAAGATAATATTCAACGTGCTATCGATAAGGGCGTTGGCGCTACGGATATGAACGCATACGAAGAAATCGTATATGAAGGTTATGGTCCTGCCGGTGTTGCCGTTACTGTAGAAGTTATGACGGATAATCGTAACCGTGCGGCTGCTGATGTGCGTCATGCTTTCTCCAAACAAGGTGGTAATCTTGGTGAAAGCGGTTGCGTAGGCTGGATGTTCAAATCTAAAGGCGTTTTCGTTATCGATAAAGAAGGTCATGACGAAGATGAATTGACTATGCTTGCTCTTGAAGCAGGTGCAGAAGATCTTAAGTCTGAAGATGATGTATTTGAAATTTATACTACTCCTGAAGACTATGATGCTGTAGAAGCAGCTCTTGCTGATGCGGGCATTGAAACAGAAGTAGCTAAAATTACAATGATTCCAGATACAACTATTGAGTTGACTGGTGATGATGCTGTAAAAATGCAAAAAATGCTCGACGTATTGGATGATCTTGATGATGTGCAAAACGTATATCACAATGGTATTTTGCCAGACGACGAAGAAGAATAATTATGATAAGGAGCACTTTAAAGGTGCTCCTTTTTTATGTATTTTTTAGAGAACCATTGGGAATATGAAAATTAATGAGTTTCTTATAAATTTTTCTATGGAAATTCATGAACTTCGATGTGGTATTGTGCTATAATAAAATAGATTATGTAATGGAGGTAGGCGACAGCTTATCTCATTTTTAAACTAAGGGGGTTAAGGTGCGAATTATAGGTATTGACCCAGGCACGGCTATATGCGGTTATGGCATTATTGACGTGAAGGGGAGCAAATTAACACCTGTAGCCTATGGGGCTATTACAACTCCTAAGGAATTAACAGATTCACAGCGGTTGGAAATTTTATTTAATGACCTAAGTGATATTCTAGAGGAATTCAAGCCTGATAAGTTCGGGGTAGAAGAATTATTCTTCAACCGCAATGTAACGACGGCCATCAAGGTCGGTCAAGCACGTGGTGTTATCTTATTAGCGGCTGAACAACAGCGTATTCCTATTTATGAATATACACCGCTGCAAATCAAGCAAGCCGTTACAGGTTACGGCAAGGCTGATAAGAATCAGGTCATTTATATGACAATGAATATTTTGGGGATTCGTGAGAAAATTAAGCCTGATGATACGGCAGATGCATTGGCTGTCGCTATTTGTACGGCTCATAGTTCTCACAATGATAGATTGAAGAGGTTGGTATAATGATAGGGTATGTACGGGGCATCGTAACACATCTCTTTAAAGAGTCTTGTTATGTAGATGTACATGGCGTAGGGTATCGTGTATATGTGCCGACCACTACGCGACAACAATTGATTGAAGGTCATGAGGCGATGCTATTCACGTATCTCAATGTACGTGAAGATGCGATGCAACTCTATGGCTTTTGGACGGAAGAGGAGTATGAGTTGTTTATTTTACTCATTTCTGTTTCTGGTATAGGGCCTAAGGTGGGGCTTGGCATCTTGTCTGGCATGACACCAGAGGCTTTCAAATTAGCTGTTATCAATGGCCAAGTGCAGCAATTAACGAAATTGCCGGGCATTGGTAAGAAGTCTGCAGAGCGACTTGTTCTTGAATTAAAGGATAAGTTAGCGAAGATGACGCATATATCTGCAGAATCACCAGCAGCCATACAGCCGATGGGCGTTGCTGCTAGTGGTGCTGCCGGTGAGGCCATTGAGGCTCTTGTGTCGCTAGGCTATTCAGAGCGAGATGTGGCTGATATTGTAGAGTCTTTAGATGATGGTAAGCGTGATGTATCTGAGTTGATTAAGGTCAGCTTGATTGAGCTTGGGAAAGGACGATAAGGATGAACGAAGAAGTACGCCTTGTCGGAAATGGCGAGCACGAAGAAGATATGTGGCAATATAGCTTGCGACCAAAATTCTTTAACGAATATGTTGGTCAAGAAGAGGCTAAAGGCAATCTAAATGTCTATATTCAGGCTGCAAAGCAGCGTGGTGAAGCATTAGATCATGTATTGCTGTATGGTCCACCAGGTCTAGGAAAGACTACATTAGCAGGTATTATTGCGAATGAATTGGGTGTTAACTTTCGCATAACATCTGGTCCTGCTATTGAAAAGTCAGGCGACTTGGCTGCGATCTTAACGAATTTAGATGATCACGATGTATTATTTATCGATGAAATTCATCGCTTGTCTCGCAGTGTAGAGGAAGTATTGTACTCTGCTATGGAGGACTATGCAATCGATATTATCATCGGTAAGGGCCCAAGTGCTCGAACGGTGCGCATCGATTTGCCAAAGTTTACTTTGGTAGGTGCTACCACACGAGCTGGGGCTTTGGCGGCACCATTGCGGGACCGCTTTGGGATTATTAACCGGTTGGAATATTATAAACAACCGGAATTAGAGTTTATTGTGACTCGGGCGGCAGAAATACTCCATATCGGTATTGAGTCGACTGGGGCCAGTGAAATTGCGCGTCGTTCAAGGGGAACGCCGCGTATCGCAAATCGTCTACTTAAACGGGTACGTGATTTTGCACAAGTCATAGGTGATGGGGTTATCACTCAAAGTATTGCAGATGATGCGTTACAGCGTTTATATATTGACAAAGAAGGGCTCGATCGAATCGATCGACGTGTGTTGGAGTGTATTATTGAAAAGTATGATGGCGGTCCGGTAGGAATAGATACTATTGCAGCTGCTATCAGCGAAGAGAGAGATACCATCGAAGATGTGTATGAACCATATTTGATGCAATTAGGATTTTTAGGACGTACACCGCGTGGGAGGGTGGCTACTAAACTTGCCTATGAGCATTTAGGTATTTCACAGACAGGGAAATAACAATGAAAACGAAACGATTACAATTGATGATAATGGCAACTTTGTTTTTAGGTGTAAATATTGGCGGTGCATCTGTTGCACAAGGGGCTACATTGCAACATAAAAGTGCAGTAGTGACTAAAAAGCCAACGCCGAAATCAACAGTATCTACAACAAATGTATCGAAAGTAAATTCGACGAAGCGGTCAACTTTTCGACCACTTGTAACTAAACCGGCTCCAAAGCCTGTGGCAAAAGTGACTCCGAAGTCAAATGCAACTAAGGCTGCAGCAACAGCTCAAAAACCTGTTGCAAAATCTACAGTTACTAGTGCCAAGGCTACAACGGTAAAACCAGCTGCATCTAAGGCTGTAAAAACTTCTGATGCCAATAGTATTAAAGCTAATACGGCTGCTATTACGCGTAATAAAGTAGGTTCTGTTGTTACACCTGCTACGGAGCGTGTAGAAAATGTACCAAATGTACGCGTGTTATTGGGTAGTCGCAGTTCTGATGCTACAGTTACATCTACTGCTAATATGGTTGTATTAAATGGTGCTAATGGTCAAGTTAGTACAATCAGTGCAAACCGTGGTACCTCTGTTGGTATTCGAAGTGGTAAAATTGCTGTCAATGGAAAGGCCATTGATACGGTAGTTACATTAAAACCAGCCAATAGTGATGCATCATTCTTGTTTGAAGGCAAAGGCTATCGTGGAGGACTTACATTACGTGCTAATAATGGAAAGATGATGGTCATTAATTCTGTACCTCTTGAAGATTATCTTTACGGCGTAGTTCCGCAAGAAGTCGTTCCATCTTGGCCAGCAGCTGCACTAGAAGCACAAGCTGTAGCTGCTCGAACTTATGCTCTTCATACTATGGAAGAGAATAAAGGTAAACTGTATGATGTAAGTACGTCCACAGATCACCAAGTCTATAATGGGGTTAGTGGTGAAACGCAAGCTACCACAAATGCAGTTAATAAAACAAAGGGTATGGTTATGTTATATAATCAACGCCCTATTAATGCTTTATTCCATTCTGATGGTGGCGGTTATACTGAAGATAGCGTCAATGTTTGGGGTAGCGATGTACCGTATTTGAAAGGTGTAAAGGATTTTAGTACTGGCACATCTACATCGAACTGGACAGTGACTACTTCTCGTCAGGCCCTTGAAAGTAAGCTTAACGCAGCTAGTAAAGGGGTTGGTAAATTGAAGAGCATTCAATTGACACCTCTTGGCAAGCCAGGTCAACAAACATCTGACCGCGGTGTATCTGGCCGAATTAAGAGTGCTACTTTCATAGGTACCTCTGGCAAAACGACTATTGATGGAGATTCTTTACGCAGTATTTTAGGCTTGAAATCAACACTATTTGATTTTTATGTAAATTATAACCCAGCTAAAGGTACGGGTAAGGCGTATCATAATTTTACTGGTAGCAATGATACTGTCTATATTAAAGGCCACGGTTGGGGACATGGTCTTGGTATGTCTCAATGGGGCGCTGCAGAAATGGCTAAGCGTGCGACACCAGGGGATACAAATTATTACCAAACTATTTTGCGTCACTACTATAGTGGCATTACATTAAAGAAAATGTACTAATAAGGATTGCGATGAAAGTTACAGATTTTGATTATGAATTACCAGAGGAACTAATTGCTCAACATCCTGTAGAGCCTCGTGATACAGCGAGACTGTTGACCTTAGACAAGGTTACAGGTGAGGTTGCGCATAAAGAGCATTTTTACGATTTGCTAGATGAACTTCACGAAGGGGATGTACTTGTATTTAATAATACAAAGGTTATTCCTGCGAGATTATATGGCCAACGTCAAGGCTCTGGTGGCAAGGTTGAGGTATTGCTCCTCACACCATGTGGTGAAAATCGCTGGGAATGCCTTGTTAAACCTGGTAAAAAATGTCCTATTGGTCAAGTTATCGAATTTGATGACCGATTAAGTGGGACCGTTATAGATAAAACTGAGTTTGGAGGTCGTATCATTGAATTCACTTGCGATGGTGTATTTGATGATGTGATACAAGAAATCGGTGAAATGCCATTACCTCCATATATTCATGAGAAGCTAGAAGATAAAGATCGTTATCAAACCGTTTATGCTAAGGAGAAAGGTTCAGCTGCAGCTCCAACAGCAGGGCTTCACTTTACACCTGAACTATTAGAAAAGATAAAAGCGAAAGGTGTAGAGTTAGAATTTGTTACATTGCATGTTGGCCTTGGAACATTTAGACCTGTATCAGCAGAGACAATTGAGGACCATGAAATGCATAGTGAGTTTTTCGTCGTTTCTCAAGATACAGCTGATCGTATTAATGCGGCTAAAAGAAACGGACGCCGTATTATTGCGGTAGGTACTACTTCTGTGCGTACCCTTGAGTCTGCTACCAATGATGACGGTATACTACAAGGTATTAGTGGATGGACTCAAATCTTTATCTATCCTGGTTATAAATTTAAGATGATTGATGCATTGGTAACGAATTTCCATTTGCCTCAATCTACATTGTTAATGTTAATTAGTGCATTAGCCGGTCGTGAACATTGTTTAGCGGCCTACGAAGAAGCTGTTCGAGAACGTTATCGCTTCTTTAGCTTTGGCGACGCTATGTTTATTCGTTAGGAGGGACTATGCCAAGTATTACCTATGAATTACAAAAGACATGTCCTCATACGGGGGCTCGTGCTGGTTTATTGCATACGCCACATGGTACCTTCCAAACGCCTATGTTTATGCCTGTAGGTACACAAGCTACAGTTAAAACTATGACGCCTGAGGAATTAAAGGCGATGGGATCTCAAGTCATCTTGAGCAACACGTACCATTTATTCCTTCGTCCTGGTCCTGAACTCGTAGAAGAAGCAGGTGGCTTACATAAATTTATGAACTGGGATCAAGCTATTTTAACTGATAGCGGTGGCTTCCAAGTATTTAGCTTAGGCGATATGCGTAAGATTACTGAGGAGGGTGTAACCTTTAGATCTCATATTGATGGGTCTAAACAGTTTTTATCTCCAGAGGTGGCAACAAAGGTACAAGAGCAATTAGGTTCTGATATTGCGATGGCCTTTGATGAATGTATTCCGTATCCTGCGGACCATGATTATGCGAAACGCTCAACAGCGCGTACCACACGTTGGGCTCATCGTTGCCAAGAGGCTCGTAAAGCCCATGACTGTCAAGGAATGTTTGGTATTGTCCAAGGTGGTATGTACAAAGACTTGCGCAAACAAAGTGCGGAAGAGCTGGTAGCTATGGACTTTGAAGGCTATAGTATTGGTGGCTTATCCGTTGGGGAACCTCATGATTTGATGAATGAAATCTTAGAATATACTACGCCACTATTGCCAACTAACAAGGCTCGTTATTTAATGGGCGTTGGTACGGCGGATTGCCTTGTAGAAGGCGTAGCACGTGGTATTGATATGTTCGACTGCGTATATCCTACACGAGTTGCTCGAAATGGGATGGCCATGACTTGGAACGGTCGCCTTAATATTCGAAATGCGCAGTTTGCTCATGATTGGGGTCCGTTAGAAGAAGGCTGCCAATGTTATACATGTAAAAATTATTCTCGTGCTTATATTCGTCACTTGTATAAGGCGGAAGAAATTTTGGCATTGCGTCTCGTAACATACCATAATCTTTACTTCTTGCTTGAGTTTATGCGTCAAATGAGACAAGCCATCTTAGAAGATCGGTTCCCACAATTTAGAATGCAATTTTGGGATAGCTTTAAAAAATAGTAATTAAGTCTAGTCAAATCTATATTAGGTGGCTATACTAGAAAAGAAAAACATATTTATTATACTAGGAGGATAAAATGGAAGATATTTTACAAGTGTTGCAAACTAGCTGGCCTATTTTGTTGATGGTCGTAATCTTTTATTTCTTATTGTGGCGTCCACAAAAGAAACAACAAAAAGAGCGCGCTAATTTGTTAGGCAGCTTGAAGAAAGGCCAAAAAATCGTTACTATCGGCGGTATTTATGGCGAAATCGTTGAACTTGATGATGAAAAAGTAAAGGTTCAAGTATCTGAAAAAGTGGAGTTAACATTTGCGCGTTCTGCAATTGCTAACGTACTTTCCAAGAAAAACAAGGAAGAAAAATAATGAATACAAAGGAAGCAGTGCGCCGGGCGTGCAAGGCCCAGCGCGCTGCTTTATCCGTTGCTGATTGTAATACTTGGATTACGCTTTTGACAGATCAAATTGTTAATAGTCCTGAGTATATATCAGCTAATAGCATTATGGCCTATTTGGCGATGCCCAAGGAGGCCAATTTAGACGATGTTATTCGTCATGCTTTAGAACATGGCAAATCCGTATATGTTCCAGTATGTACAGATAAGACGACCATGATTGCCGTTCGTCTTAAGTCTCTAGAATCTATCACTCGGGGTGTGTTAAATATACGCATTCCCTCTGAGCCATACGAGGTTATTAATCCACATGACTTGGATTTGATTTTAGTGCCTGGTGCTGGCTTTGACCGTCAAGGCGGTCGCATGGGGATGGGGAATGGGTACTATGATCGATTTCTCAAGGAACTTTCACCACGTACATTTATGGGCGTATGCTGGTCAGTACAATTGTGGGATATACCAATTCCAATGGATGAACTGGACCAACGGATGAGCAAAATTGTAACGGAGCAAGGCGTTATACATTGCGTATAGTAGTAGAAGGGAGCAACTATTTTGAACGGTAAAGCTATTATCAAGTTTTTAGTAGTCATTGCTGCCATCATTGGATTGTTTGCGTATTTTATTCAACCATTAGCAGGCTCTTTGAAACAAGGTCTAGACTTGCAAGGTGGTACGCACATTGTATTAGAAGCAGAGGACTCTGCGACTGGTGCAGCTGACAATGATGCAGTGGAACGAGCGAAGCAAATCTTAGAGCGTCGTATTAATGAAATGGGTTTGTCTGAACCATTAGTACAACGTGAAGGTGCTCGTCGTATTATCATCGAATTGCCAGGTGTAAAAGATCCTGACGAAGCGATTAAACGTATCGGTAAGACAGCAGTCTTGGAATTTAAAAACGACCAAGGTCAAACTGTTATGACTGGTGATGATTTAAAAGATGCAAAAGAAGAGTTAGGTCAAAATAAACAACCACTCGTTGCTATTGAATTAAGCGATGAAGGGGCTAAGAAATTTGCTGATTTAACATCTAAAAATATTGGTCGTCGTATTGCCATTACATTGGATGGTAAAGAATTGACTAATCCTGTAGTACAACAAGCAATTACAGGTGGTAAAGCAACTATCTCTGGTAGTCAAAGCTTAGAAGAAGCTAAAGACTTGGCTATTTTATTACGTTCCGGTGCATTGCCTGTTAAAATTAATGTATTGGAAGTACGTACAGTTGGTCCTTCTTTGGGTCAAGACTCCAAGGATAAATCTGTTGTAGCCTTCAGTGCTGGTATTGCAATGATCATGATTTTCTTGGTTATTTTATATCGTTTTTCTGGTATTGTAGCTAATATTGCATTACTTGTATATGTTATGCTCTTATTGCTCGTATTAGGTAAAGGCTTTAATGCGACTATGACATTGCCAGGTATCGCGGGTATTATCTTATCCATGGGTGTTGCTGTAGATGCGAACATTCTTATCTTTGAACGTTTTAAAGAAGAGGTGTTCTCCGGTAAGTCCATGCGTGTAGCCATGGAAGCTGGTTTCAGTCGTGCTTTAGCAACAATTACAGATGCGAACGTATCTGTTATCATTACTGCTGCTATCTTGACAATCTTAGGCTCTGGCCCTGTAAAAGGTTTCGCTATCAGCTTAGGCGTAGGTGTTGTTGTAAGTATGTTCACAGCGATTACTGTGAGCCATTTCTTATTGCGCTTACTTATTGATTGTAACTTTACGAACCATCCATTCTGGTTTGGTGCGAATATCTCTCCAAGCACAAGTGCTGACGCATTTGCACCAAAATCTTTGAAAGGAGGTAAACGCAAATGACATTAGACGTAATTAAGCATCATCGTTGGTGGTTTGCTATTTCCTCCACACTTGTTATTATCAGTTTGATTTCCATCTTTACTAAAGGCTTTAACTTTGGTATTGATTATACTGGTGGTACGATTGTTGAAGTTGTATTTGATCAGCCCGTAGAGGTTAGTCAAGTTCGTGACGTCCTAAAAGAATATAATCTTGAAAACGCACAAATTCAGCTTTCTGGCGATACTACTGGTGATACAGCGGGCGAAGACGTAATGATTCGTACACGTAATCTTGAGCCTAGTGAAAGTGCCGCTGTGATTGAATCTTTGACTAAATCTATTGGTAACAATACAGTTAAACGTATTGAAACTGTAGGTGCTGTAATTGGTTCCGAAGTTACAGAACATGCGTTGTTAAATCTTGTTATAGCGTTTGCGGCATTAGCATTGTATATTTCTTATCGCTTTGAATATAAAGTTGCTATTTCTGCGCTCGTTGCTATTTTCCATGATTTGATTATGGTTCTTGGGGTATTCTCTTATTTCCAATTAGAAATTGATGCGTCTTTCTTGGCGGCTATTCTTACGGTTGTAGGTTACTCCATGAATGAATCTGTAGTTATCTTTGACCGTGTTCGCGAAAATACACATACACATAAACGTTCTGATACATTTGCAGATCTTGCGAATGCATCTATTACACAAAGTATTCACCGTAGTTTCTATACATTGGCTACCGTTATGTTTGCCTGTGTATCCCTTTATCTATTCGGTGGGGACACTACAAAGAACTTTGCTCTTTGTATGATTATTGGTTTTGCTAGTGGTGCGTATTCCTCTATCTGTGTAGCTACATCCTTATGGGTTATGTGGAAGAGTCGCAACAAGAACGATATCCGCAATCAACAATAATATATAATGCTTTTACCTATTATTGGTAAAAGTATAAGAACCTCTCTGTATTATATTCAGAGAGGTTCTTTTTATGTATCATCTACTAATAAATTATTACCATGGATAACTCATACATATATGTATAGGATATGTATATAGTAAGGTCTATACTTATTGAATTCTTTGTATATGGGGCGTAAAATAGCAAAGTAACACAATGTTGAAAAGGGGATAGATAAATGGATTCAAATCGATTATGGAGCCCTGCTTTTATAAACTATGGTATAAGCAGTGGCATTTTATATATGACACAATATGTTCTCGTAGCAGCCTTGCCGATAGTTATAACCTCTGAATTAAGTGGAAGTGATTTAGATGCGGGATTAGCGATGACCTATTTTCAAATAGGCACAATTCTATGTAGGCTCTTTGCAGGTCGCTTGATTGATGGCTTTAACAAACGAGTTGTATTACTACTATCAACTGCTTTATTTTTCATCATTATGGGGCTCTTTAATTTTACAACCTCTTTAGAAGCCATCTTTGTATTGCGGGGGCTACATGGTGTTGTATTTGCTTTAGGCACAACTGTAATGGCGGCGTTGGCGGTATTGGTGTTACCTCCTAATCGAAAGGGGGAGGGCATCAATATGTTTGCTATCTTTTCGAATGTGGCAATGGTGTTGGGGCCTGCAATAGGCTTATATGCACTTGCTTCATATGGTAGTATAGCTCTCTATCTTTTCTTAACTATTATGACAGGGTTAGTCCTAGTATTGAGTAATAGTATTCCCTTATCAAAAGAATTAGCAATGCCTAAACCATCTACTCACAAAGGGTGGCATATATCTCAATTTATTGAAAAAAGAAGTTTGCCTTGGGCTTTAATGGGACTGTTTATTGGCTTTACCTATTCTGGTGTGTTAGTATTTATTCCCATTGAGTTAAATAGTATGGGGTCTGGTATTTGGGGCAGTGCATTTTTTGCTATCTTTGCTGTAATGATCATAATCAGTCGACCTCTAGTAGGAAAAGCATATGCTCGGTATGGCTCTAAATATATTATCTACCCAGGCCTAGTACTCTTTATACTAGGACTATTAGCGTTAGGAATAGCTACTACGCCATTAACCATAATATTAACGGCCCCTTTGTTAGGTTTAGGTTATGGTGCAGCACAACCAGCATTTCAAGCGTTAGCCATTCAATCAGCACCAATAGAACGGGCTGGGGTATCGACAGCAACATATTTTTTAGCATTAGATATAAGTGTGGGGGCGGGATCTGTCATTCTTGCTCTGTTAGCTAGTGCTGTAGGATATCAGTATCTTTATATGTTTACAGCGGTGACAATGATTGTAGCGTTGGCTTTATATCATATATGGATAAAGAGGTATACGCCTCTAGAACTGTAAAACAAATATAGTGATATAGTAAAAGCTACTAACCGTATTAGACTATTAGACACAATATAATAATCAATCCTTAGAATGTATTTTATGGTATGTTCTAAGGATTTTTCTTTTATCAAACAGTTATAAGCTTATAGGTTTATAAGATAGTACTTAAAAATAATATGAATAAAGATAAAAGAGAAAATAGTGTTATAAAATTTAAATCCTTAAATTTGTCGAAATTAGAAGTAATTTTTGTAATGTGTAGTGAAAATAAAATGAAGTTGTAAAAATGGCCACTTTATGTGTTGACGATATTTTTATTTATGCTATACTTATACAAGTCGTTAGGACACAGCACAAACGACAAGCAAAAAACTTCTAAAAAAGTTTTGAAAAAGTGCTTGACGGAATGAGCTGAACTTGATAGAATAATCAAGTCGCCAGTTGATGAAACACTTCGAAAGAGGTCGTGGAAACTGGTACAGATCTTTGAAAACTGAACAATGATAGGTAATCAATCATATGATTGAACATATGCCAGAGTGCGGGTT
>NZ_JBPUGE010000007.1:0-88321 GCF_051549505.1 Veillonella sp. ZSJB6
ATGTCAAAACCCGCACTCTGGCATATGTTCAATCATATGATTGATTACCTATCATTGTTCAGTTTTCAAAGATCTGTTATCAGTTTCACGCTTCAGTGAAGCGCCATCTGACGACTTGATTATAATAACATGTGAACATTTTCATGTCAACACATTTTATAATCTTTTTTGAAGTTCTTTTGAACCTCTAAGTGCATTACTACACTCATTAAGAAACAGTCGCTCGAACGACTGTATGCATATTATAGTATAACCAAAATATAATGGCAACCCCTAATTCTCAATTTCACACAACTTTCATTACAGGTTCATTTTACAGTCCAAAATCAAAAGATTGATTTCATACAACCAATTATGTATAATGTAGCTGTAATATAGACTTTTCCGCTTATTCACTTCTATATTCTGATGTGATTCTATATTACGAATTAGTTCTATATTATAGTATTTATAAATAATACTATAATAGTGTAAGGAGATTGAGTATGAAATTATCCAAACGTTTATTATCTAAAACAGTTGCTATTGCTGCTGTATGTGCAACTATGGCTACTGCAGCCTTTGCTGCGCCACAAGGTACTTTTGATTCTTCTGAAATTCAAATTACAGGACAAGCCTCTCGTTCTGTAGCACCTAACTATGCGATCTTAACACTTGGTATTACTAGCGAAAACACTAATATCAATGCTGCAAAATCTAACAATGACCGCATCATGAGTGATTTGATTAGTAAATTAGGTCATTTAGGTATCGATAAAAAAGATATTTATACCTCTAATATTTCTATTAACCCTACTAGTGATTACCAAGAAGGCAAACGAATCAATACGGGTTATAATGTGTCTAATCGTGTAACTGTAAAAATCAATAATCTTGATAATGTAGGAAAAGCCGTTGATGCTGCTGTTAGCGCTGGGGCTAATGATATCAACAACCTTTCTTTCCAAAATGATGTATCTCAACAACTATCTGATTCATTAACTACAGAAGCAATTCAAGACGGTCGTCATAAAGCTGAGGTTATCGCTGCAGCCCTTGGCCGTACATTAGGACCTGTAAAAACAGTTTCTATCAGTACACCTCAAACAAGCTCTATGGACTCTGGTTACTATCGTAACGCAGTAATGTTAAAAGCGTCTCTCGAAACTGCTACTCCTGTTGAAAAAGGATCATTAGTAGTTTCTCAAGACGCTAATATTACTTATTATTTACAATAGAATTTTCTGGTACCACACCTTCGTGTACCGCTACAATGCCGCCTGTCAATTCATGATAGGTGGCATTTTCATATCCTAAAGATTTCCAAATTTCAAGAATCTCACTTTGATGTGGATATCTACGTAAGGATTCTGGTAACCACGCATAGGAGGAGTTATCCTTACTTAATTTACCTATAATAGGTAATATATAGGAGAAATAGAAATTATATAGCTGTTTGAAACCAAACATACTTGGTTTCGCTAACTCCAACACAACTACTTTCCCACCTGGTTTTACAACACGTTGCATTTCAGACAATACTTGTTTAATATCCGGTACGTTACGCATAGCAAAGCCGCTCATAGCCGCATCAAATGTATTATCTGCATATGGTAATGCCATTGCATCACCTTGAACAAGATTAACTTGATCTAGTAAACCAGCATCTTCAATGCGTACGCGACCTTGATCAAGCATCTCACTATTAAAGTCCAAAGCCTCTACCTTTAATGTTGGTTCTTGACGTAATGCTTCTTTTGTAAATACACAAGTACCACAAGCTACATCAAGTATTCGTTGATTTGGACCTATATTCATTGCTTTTACAGAAAATTTGCGCCAGTAATAATCTTGGCCAAAGCTTAAGACTGTATTCATCAAATCATAATTCTTAGCAATATTAGAGAATACACCTTGCACAAACTCTTCTTTATCTGCATATGTTTTAAATTCTTTCGTATTCATTATGGTCCTTTCACTAATCAAGAACTATATTCAAACTCTTTACTCGCATAGTATATCATACTATGACGCCTATCAAAAGAATCCTATTATATATACTATATATAGTAACTATGTAAAGAGCACATATTTAGTTAAAGTAAAATATTCATTACGCTTAAAACTAGCTTATTACAAAATAAACATCGTTATCAGTCACAGTAGATCCAATTTAACTATATATTAATAACTATGATATTCTCTATTGCCACTAATCTATGTTCGTTGTATAATGACATATGTCCATGTTGAAAAGATATTTTTTCCATGGTCTTTTATTAGTTTTTATTAAGTATTGGAGTGTACTATGAATCGATTTGTAAAATCAATCAATAGAGTCAGTCTAATCCAACAAATTATCATAGGTTTGATTATTGGTATTTTGACAGCTCTATATGTGCCAGAAGTGGCAAATGAACTTGCTTTATTAGGCGTTCTCTTTGTTGGTGCTTTAAAAGGGATTGCACCAATCCTCGTATTCTTCCTTGTTATTGCGGCTATCAGTAAACACCGTTCTGGTCAAAAAACAGGGATGGGATCTGTAATCACATTATATTTATTAGGTACATTCCTTTCTGCAGCGCTTGCTGTAGTCGTAAGCTTTATGTTCCCTACTACATTACACCTTGCAGCTAGTGCAGCTGATGCAGCTCCACCACAAGGGATCGTAGAGGTTATGAAAACACTTTTAAAAAATATTGTTGATAACCCTGTGAAAGCCTTAATGACCGCTAACTATATCGGCATTTTAGGTTGGGCCCTTATCATTGGTGGTGCGTTACGCCATGCACCAATGAATACTAAAGAAGTAATGGAGTCTATCGCTCAAGCTATTACAACTGTAGTAGGTTGGATTATCCGCTTTGCTCCTCTAGGTATTATGGGTCTCGTAGCTGACTCTATCGCTACTAACGGTATTGAAGCTTTAATCGGCTACTTCCAATTACTCGTATTACTACTTGGTTCTATGATTTTCGTAGCATTAGTAGTAAATCCACTTCTATCTTTTGTATACCTTCGTCGCAATCCATATCCATTGGTATTTAAATGTTTGCGTGAATCTGCTATCTATGCGTTCTTTACTCGTAGCTCTGCAGCAAACATTCCTGTTAACCTTGATTTAGCAAAACGTTTAAAACTTAACCCTGATATGTATTCCGTATCCATTCCATTGGGTGCTACTATCAACATGGGTGGTGCAGCGATCACAATTACAATCATGACATTAGCTGCTGCACATACACTTGGTATCGTTGTAGATGTCCCTACAGCAATCCTTTTATCTGTTATTGCTACAATCGGTGCTTGTGGCGCTTCTGGCGTTGCTGGTGGTTCCCTACTTCTAATTCCTCTAGCTTGTTCTCTATTTGGTATCTCCAATGATATTGCAATGCAAGTTGTAGGTGTAGGTTTCATCATTGGTGTTTTACAAGACTCCACAGAAACAGCTCTTAACTCCAGTACAGACATTCTCTTCACAGCTACTGCAGATTATGCAAAACGTGGCTACCACGAAAACTGGAATTAACACCTATAGGCGGTCCTTCGGGACCGTCTTTTTTTGTGTTCAATGGATAGAAAATCAGCCATCTATATTGATTTTCTTCAATATAATGTTATAATAGAGTTAATGATAATAACTATTAATAGATATAAATAGAAAGGAATCAACATGAAACAATACGATATTATTGTAGTTGGTACAGGTGGTGCAACCATCGTAGCTGATGCTGCTATCAAAGTGGGTAAAAAAGTAGCTATCATTGAAAAAGGCAAATTTGGTGGCACATGCCTAACTCGCGGTTGTATTCCTACAAAGGTTATGGTTACAGCAGCTAATGCAATCCAAGAGGTAGAAGAATTCAAAAAAATCGGTATTAATGTTAGCAATGCTACTATGGACTGGGACACCGTTTCTAAACGTACATGGTTTAAGATTGACGAATCCGCAGGCATCTACGATTATTACAACGCTTTCGATAATGTTGACGTATACCGTGGTGCAGCTAGCTTTGTATCCGATAAGGTTATGAACATTCATCTCAACGATGGCTCTGGTACTGTAGAAATCACAGCCCCTACTATTATTCTTGGTACTGGTGGCTATAGCAATATTCCGAATGTACCAGGCTTACAAGAGGCAGGTTATCTTTCTAGTGAAAGCCTTTTTGGCGATAAATTCCCTAAACAACCATATAAATCCCTCGCAGTACTCGGTGCTGGTCCTATCGGTGTAGAGTTTGGCCATGTATTTGATGCTGCTGGTACTGAAGTTACCATCATTCAGCATAATGTACGTCTTGTACCTAAGGAAGACGAAGAGATGTCTGAACATCTTCTCCAAAACTATCGTGCTCGCGGCATCAATGTTATATTGAACCAAGACACTGTTGAAATCCGTCAAGAAGACGGCCTCAAGGTAGTAGTCACAAAAGATCGTACTACTGGTGAAATTACAGAGACAAAGGTTGAAGAAATTCTAGTTGCTGCCGGTATTCGCCCTGCTGTCGAAGAATTACACCTTGAAAATACAGGTATTGAAACATTACCAAAAGGCTGGATCAAAACAAATGAATTCCTCGAAACATCTGTAGATGGTATCTATGCATTAGGTGATGTAAACGGCGAGCCTGCATTCCGCCACCGCGCAAACTACGAAGCAGATATTATCGCCCATAATCTATACTTTGCAAAAAACGAAGAAGATTTCCGTTGGGCACGCTATGATACATTGCCAAAGGTTACCTTCTCCTACCCTGAAATCGGTAGCGTAGGGCTAACTGAAGCAGAAGCTATTAAAGCGGGTTACAATGTAGGTGTAGGTAAAAACTACTACTCCTCTACAGCTAAAGGTTATGCAATGGGTATTAATCCTGGCGATGTAAATGATGGCTTTGTAAAAATCGTAGTCGATAAAGATACAAATCATATCCTTGGTATGCATGTAACAGGCCCTCAAGCCTCCATCTTATTCCAACCTTACGTTAACCTTATGAATAGCGGTGTAACACCATTGACAGCTATCAATGAAGAAATCGCTTCTGAACGTACAAAACGGTTACGTGAAAAAGGTATTACTCGTGATATGGATCCTAAATCCGTTATCACTGTAGGTGAAACTATGAGTCCACACCCTTCTCTTGTAGAGGTAATTATGTGGACACAAGTATACTACGAACACCGTTGGTAATACTAACTACATAATAACTACGTAATAACAATGTAACAACGACAAAAAGGACTGTGTATAAACACAGTCCTTTTATTATGTCGAATATTCTAAATGGATTAACGGCCCATATCAATAGTGTTATCCCAAATAATATTTGTTCTGCGACCATCGAAGCCTTGATCTGGTTCAGGAGGTAATTTACTAGATTTAGTTTGACCTACATAAGCACCTGTTTCAGCGTCTACAGTAACTACAGTCTTTTTACCGTCTTGATGCATTGTCATATAGTATAGGATTTTACCTTCATGAGCTTCAATTTTCCAGCCTTTTACAACTGCATCAGCACCAAGTTGTTGTTTTGCAACGCGTTCAGCTTGAGCTGCTTCAATTACTTTATCCTTATTGAAAATCTCACCAATAACTTTTTTAGGTTTGCCACCCTCTTCCATATCGGAAGTATTACCAGTGATTACGTCTATTTTCATTTTGTATTGATGATATTTACTATAACCTACTACTTTGTAACCATAGTTCAAATCGTTGGAGTTAAGCTCTACAGAATGTAGTGCTGCATTAGGATAGCGATTTTGGAAAATAGTACCAATTTTACTCATAGTCATAACCATGGATTCGCCTGGTGCACGTTGTACAGAAATATCAGTACTTGTTTCAGGTTTTGTTTTACGCGCATCTGCTACACTTGGTGTAGCAACGGACAATACGCCAACCGCTAATACACCTGTTAATGCCATAGAAATTAACTTTTTATTCATTACATATCCTCCTACTATATACAATGCTTTTACCAATAATAAAAGTCATCTGTATACTAGAATTACTATAAGTTCGTGCTATATACAACAGCACACAAAACATACATAAATAGATATATTATTTAGACAATATACTATAAACCTTCATTTGATGCAAGTCGATCATCTACGTCAGTCATGAGCAATTTGTAACATGTAGCTACTAAAGGTACGCCAATCAACATGCCAGTAACGCCCATTAAACTACCGCCAACAATAACAGCTGCAAACACCCACAAACCAGGTAAGCCAACGGAATTACCTACGATCTTAGGATAAATAAAGTTACTTTCAATTTGATGAAGCACTTCTAAGATAATCACATAGATCAATGCATCCATAGGGCTTACAGTGAGTAAAATAACCGCACCTATCACGCCGCCCACATAAATACCTAGCAATGGAATTAATGCAGTAAGGCCGATAACACAGGCAATTGTAGTGGCATATTCAATATTGAATGCCCATAATGAAATACCAACCATGATACCTAAAATCAAGGCATCTATGAACTGGCCTACAAAGAAGTTACTGAACGTTTGAACAGCAACACGTGTAACATAACTAACACGGTTAACCCACTCATCAGATGCATAGGCCCTTAAAATACGTTTACCTTGCATCATAAGTCGCTCTTTATCGAGCAACATATAAATGGCAAAGATTAAACCTAAACCTATATTCAAAGTCCACGATAAGGCTGTCCCCATCGCATTCACAAGGTATGTACCACCCTTTGTGCCCCACTCGCGCGTATACTTCACAACACTTTCACCACTCAAGGTATCCATCAATGTTTGATTGGATGCCATTGGAATAGTTGATGTAAGATGTTGCATCCAAGATTGGAAGTCTGTATACAACTGCGGTGAAGAAGCCACGATGATCGACATGGAGTGAATCAATTGTGGAATCGCCATGCGAGCAATAAAATAGACGATAGCACTGATTGTGACAAAGGATAAAACGAGGCTTAAAGGTCGTCTAATTTTATTTTTCCAACCTGTTTTACTCTTGGGCCACAGCCAGCGTTCATAACGCACCACTAGAATATCTAGCACAAATGCGATACAAGCACCTACTATAAGCGGAACAAAAGCTGTAACGACGGCATCAATAGCATTAGCAATATCGCTGATACGCAGTGCCATCATAATCATAACACCCGCCAATATTATGGCCCCTATGAGCGGTTTATAATACTTAAATCTTTTCATATATAACCTACTTTACTATACTCACAACGCATACATTACCAAAACTTAATGAACATTGTATGACCTACGATTGTATGCAAGCTTAGTATAACACAAAAGTCCACCTTATCACATGCTCGGTCCCCCGATGAACACGAGAGCATGATAGAAGGTGGACTATATTGTATGTCTAATCTAAATTAGATTAAAGATTAGCGATGAATGTAAACGTCTACACGACGGTTTTCAGCTTTACCTGCTGCAGTGGAGTTAGTTGCAACTGGTTTAGTGTCGCCATTAGCAATACCGATTAAACGATCAGCAGATACGCCGTTGTTTACTAAGTATTGAGCTACGTATTGTACGCGGCGTTCAGACAAGCCAACGTTGTATTGAGGAGTTGCGTCAGTATCAGCATTACCCAACAATTTAACTTGGTCTTGAGAGTATTGGTTAGCAGCATTTACAGCAGCTGTTAAGTTTGGATATTGGTCTGCACGAGCTACATCTTGGTCGGAATCGAAGTAGATGGAGTCTACATAGTAATCCAATTTAGGAGTTTTGTATACAGGAGCTTCTACAACAGGAGCTGGAGCTGGAGTGTATACAGGTGCTGGTGCTGGAGTTGCTACAGGAGCTACTGTTTTGTGACCACCGAAACGGTAGGACAAACCAACTACAGGACCTTGGAAGGATACGTTTTCAGTATCAGTATCTTGTGTATTGATATAACGGTAACCAGCGTTGATATCCAAGTCTTCGTTTACTTTGTAGCCTAAGCCAGCTTCCCAAGTTGTAGTTTTCTTAGTACCTACACCAGCTTTACCGTAAACTTCTACTTTGGAGCCAAGGTTAGCTTTACCAATTACACCTGCTTGTGCAATGTTGTTAGTGCCATCACCATCATTATTATGGATGCGTGCATAACCACCATATACTGCGAAGTTTTTATTCAAGGATTGAACCAAGTTAACTTCATGCATGTTTGTATCAAGATGTTTGGAATTTAAACCATGGTAACCATATTGAACAGCAGTTTTGTCAGACAAAGCATAAGTCAAACCACCATCAAAGTTCCATTTGTGAGCATCTTTAAAACCTTCAGTTTTAGTTTCAACATTTGCTGCACCAAGATCAACTTGGAATTCACCTTTGTTGAATTGAGTTTGTGGAGTTGCGCCAGCTACGGATACGCCTACAGCAGCAACTGCCAATAAAGCTAATAATTTTTTGTTCATTATAATTCCCTCCAATAACAGCCTTTAACAATACACAGGCCTTTGGTAATAATATACTTTCATTGTACACAACTTTTCGATAAATTTCAATATCTTTTATGAAATTATCATGAGGATTTCGAAATTTATCTATACATAGATGTTATAAATTCTAAATTCAGAAATATAACTATCTTTATAATATAGGAATATTGAGGTTCTAATTATAGGATAGATGAGCTAATCCTTTATTCTTTTAAGATATATCTTATACTTATCTTAGCAAATCTTTAAATTCAACTGAATAAAAGAAAACACCTACGTTTCCGTAGGCGTTATAGATTCAATTAGTTTTCTTTCACAGAGAACCATGCACGATGGAATACAGCTGCAATCGCACCACCTACTAAAGGAGCCACGATGAAGAGCCATACTTGAGCCAATGCTTCACCACCAGTGAATACAGCTGGAGCTAATGCACGAGCTGGGTTTACAGATGTACCTGTCAACGGAATACCGATCAAGTGAACCATTGTCAATGTAGCACCAATTACAAGACCTGCAAGAGCAGATGTTTTTTCACTAGCTGTTACGCCAAGGATTACAAGTACGAATACAAATGTAAGGAATGTTTCCACTACAAATGCACCGCCCATGGAAAGGCCAACTGTACTTAATGTACCGTAGCCATCAGCACCAAAACCAGAAAGTGTTTCAGAGCCATTTACGACTACACTCAATAAACCTGTACCAGCGAAAGCACCGATAACTTGAGCTACAACATAACCGGCAAAATCCTTAGCAGACATACGACCAGAAAGCCATACACCAATGGATACTGCAGGGTTTACGTGGCAACCAGATACGTGACCGATTGCGTATGCGCCGGCAACGATTGTCAAACCGAATGCTAATGCAATGGCAACAACGCCCAAGTAACCCAAACCAAGACCACCAGTAAAGCCACCTGTTACAACGGCAGTACCAGTACCAAAGAATACCAAAATCATTGTGCCAATAAATTCAGCAATATACTTGTTCATGTTCTTCCTCCTTACAATACCTTCATGAACTAAAAGGCATGTCTTCCCTCTCTATGGGATTTCATGTTACTCTCATCATTATAAACATTTTCTAAATTATGTCAACGACTTTTTTCGATATAATTTCACAAAATGTATTTTCCTGAATTTTAATATCTATATCTGTTAATAAGACAGTATTTACCTAGTATTTTTATATATCATGATTTTCATCACACAATAAATTCTATAGAATATGATATACTGATACTACATACTTTGTAGAAATTACTATTATATATAGAGTTATATCGAGCTATATAGGAGGAACCATGAGCAAAACAGCTTATATTGTACGTCATATTAACTTTGAAAATGCCGGTATTTTAGAGTCAGTCCTTACTAATCGAGGGTTTGAACTAACATACATCGAGGCTCCCCTTGCCAATTTTGAACACTATGATGCAACAGCGGCTAATTTAGTCATCGTCTGCGGTGCCCCTATTGGCGCTTACGATGAAGAACTCTATCCGTTCTTAACTGATGAAATCAAATTCATTACAGATCGTATTAATAGTAAAAAGCCATTGCTAGGCATCTGTTTAGGCGCTCAACTCATTTCCCGTATCATGGGTGGTCACGTAGGACCTATGAAGCATGGTAAGAAAGAAATTGGCTTTGGCCCGCTAGAATATACGCCTGAAGGCGCCTCCTCCCCACTAGCATTGCTAGGCAATGTACCAGTTCTTCACTGGCATGGTGATGAATTTGAAATCCCTAAAGGTGCGGTGCGCCTTGCTAAAACAGAGTTATGCCCAAATCAAGCATTCTCCGTAGGCACACATATTTTAGGTCTTCAATTCCATATGGAGGCTGATCCTGCTTTCATTGAAAGTTGGCTTGTAGGCCATTGTGCAGAGCTTTCTAATGCAGGTATCGATATTCCTAAACTTAGAGAAGATGCAAAACGCCTACTCCAAGAGTTACCTGCTGCAGGAAAAGCCGCATGTATCGCCTGGCTTGAACAAAATCATTTATAAAACAAAAACCGCCTTAGCTGAACTAAGGCGGTTTTTGTTTGTTTCTTATATATATCCCTTACATATATACATGAAATCATAGATTTCTGGTCCGATAACACATTCCCCAATGTGTCATTTTTTCCACATTTCGTATTGTACATCAAACAAATTGAATATGCAAGAACTTTTTCATAAACCTTTCATAAATTATTTTAATTTTTTCAATATAGAAAGTGATAAGTAGCAGAAAACACAGATATTATCTATACCAAAGCTCTATATCGAATACTATAAAATTTAGGTTTTATATGAAAAAATACTATTTAAATGATAGTCAAAGTTAATATTCCTGTCATTTCCATGTAAGATTAAACTATCTTATGCTGCCATGCACCACGAATAAATCGAATATAGGAGCAACATAATCGTAAGGACTGGTCAAAGCATAAGGATAACCATGCGCCTAAAAGCCCTAAACCTAATGTAATACACAATAGGTATGTAATGATAGGCCGAATAATAGCTACACTAACAAGGGAATATTTCATAATATAATATGTATCCCCTGCCCCTTTTAGAACACCAGAATATACTTGCTGTAATGCTTGAGGGAATGCTGCAACAGCCATAATCCCCATTAAGGCACCCGCTAAGGTAACGACTTCACTTTCACGAGTATACAACTGTACTAATAGATCGCCAGGGCCAATAAATATGAGAGCACTTACAAGGCCTACTACTAGACCGATGCGGGCACCAATTTTACCATAGGTTTTCGCAATATCTGGTCGTTTATGACCAAGACACTGTCCCGTATGAGACGCACCGGCAAAGCCGAGGCCCATCGCAAAGTAATAGAATATATCCATCAAATTCATACATACATAATGTGCTGCTAAAGGTACGGCACCTAAGGAGGCAACAATCATGGTGTACGTATACATACCAAAACGTTCAAAGAACTGTTCCCCTAGTGAACTACCACCAACGTGGAACATGGTATGTAACACCGTTCGTTCGAACTTCCATTTTGAAGGATGCCTCAAGGTTAATCCCGTAGTCGTATGTTGTGAAATCGTACGCAATAATAATAGTGCAATGACAGCACTACTGATCATTGTAGAAACGCCAGCGCCCATAACGCCGAGCTCAGGGAAGAAACCAATACCATAAATTAAGAAGAAGTTCATTATCGTATTCAGTATATTCCCTACTACATTGGATTTAAAAATAACCTTTGTATTGCCATATCCAATAAGTGCAGCCCCTACAATTTGACTAAAGGATTGGAATATAAGACTAATGACAATAAAACGTCCATACCACACAGCCGTTTCAATATAGCCATCTTCAGCACCGGTAAAGCGTAAGATATGTTCTAAATTAAAGAGACATATCGCTAATAGAGGTACATAAATCAAGAAATTCAATAGAATGGATTGTTTAAGTACAGCATTCATGCCATCTACTTCGCCTTCACCGTGACGGCGAGCTATAATAGCCGTTACCGCAATCGATAAAGCACGACAGAATATGAGCATCACCATCTCTGGCTGTCCCATAATCCCTACCGAAGCAAGAGCAGATGCACCAAGAGCACCAACCATTGCCAAATCGATGGCCGTCATAAATTGTAACATTAAGCCTTGTAATGTAGCTGGCCAAGCTATTTTCAAGTAATTACCATATAGCTGCTTTGTAGTCCCTACAGGGCCTAATCGTTCTGCAGCAGGCAACATAGAATCTATGGAAAGCCATCGTTGTATGCGGTCTAACATAGTATCTCCTATTCATGCAAGATCGTACAAGGTAGAGCTAACATCTAACTCCTAATATCTTCTGTATTATATCACAATAATATATGAAAAGTCATTCATATATTATGATTATATTTAATAATCTATATCAAAATTGCAAAAAAGAACCTCTTATAGTATCCGAATATACCCTACTAGGTATATCAGTATATAAGAGGTTCTTTTATTTCTGATCAGACTTTATATTAGCCTAGATTTTGATACGAACTATCAATTACTAGCCTTTAGATGCTAACAATTGGCTAACTGCTGCACGCAAGTCCTCTAAACCTTGTTTAGTTTCAGCTAACTCTTGACGTTGACGTTCATTTTCTGCTTCCAACGTATTGAGACGAGCTGCTTGATCTGCGATAACAGTCTTTTGTTCGCTATTTTCTTTCTTGAGACTAGATACTTCATCTTGCATTACATACACAGAGCTAATAGGGCCTGCTTTGTAACGATCAGGAATATTTTTCTTTTCTGGGCTAGAGCCAAATTTGTGAGTTACCCCAGCATTTACCATATTACGGTTTGCACCGAGAGATACGCCAACATTGAACATTGTATCTTCGTTTGTATAGTGTGCAAGACCTAAGGCCGCTGCTGTTTCACCGCGATAGTTACCAACACCAGCCATCACTTGAGTTGGTTCCAATGGGTCATATTGAATTGGTTTCAACGCTGCCATTGCTGCTGCATGCGCACCTACGCGTTGTACCTCACCTGCTACTTGACCAATAGCATCGCCGATTCTAGCATTAGATGCTTTCAACTGACTAACATTAACAGCATCAGTATCATCTGTACCAGGTGCAATACCTTTAAGTTGGTTATTACCATTATTAAGGCCATCCTTAGTCAAAGAAATAGTGCCTGCATTAGGATTATTAGGATTTGCACTGCCTGGTGTAATTGTTATGCCATTACCATCTGTGACAGTTGTGTTACCTGCTGCATCTTTAAATGTAGCAGACTTCATATCCTTCAGTTCAGGATTTACTGCATAACTAATTGTTTTACCTGCTTGGCTAACCATCATATTATTGCCCGCTTTGAAAGTAACTGTTTCATCAGTTTTTACTTTTTCAGCTGTTGCAGTAGGTGTGCTGTTAATACCAGAGCCTTCTGTACCAATAGTTGCATTCCATCCAGCATTTTCAACGGCGGATTTAACTTGATCTTCCGTAGCAGCTCGGCCAGATGCAATATTATTTGGATCCCAAGTTTTGTTAGTTAATCCTGTAACAACACCATCTTTGCCATTTACTGCAACAGGATTATTACCACCTGTAGTAATAATGCCATCTTTACCATCGATACCTACAGTACCAATTGTAGCCTTGCCATCCTTACCATCAAGAGCAATCTTATCGCCAGCTTTTACAGAACCATTTTTGCCATCGATAGCAACTGCATTAGCACCATCACCAGCCTTGATTGTACCAGTTGTACCATCTACAGTAACTGCCTTAGTTGGATCTGTACCCAATGTAACCTTATCATTCAACTTGTTATCGTAAATGATATGTCCATCAGCGGCAGTTGTTTTAGTCAATACAATATTTCCTGTAGTACTACCAGCACTTTCACCACCATTAGCAGTCAATTCTGTTTTAGACGCCTTAGACTTAGCCTCTAATTGACGTACATTGACAGCATCGGTATCATCTGTACCATCTGCAATGTTAGAAATCTTATTGCCACCATTATTGAGACCATCCTTAGTCAAGGATACAGGATTCTTACCAGATGTAGTAATAGTTACACCATCTTTAGTAAGAGCTGTGTTATTACCATTACCATCATCGATAACTGTACTATCTGCTGTAGAAGTATTTGTTTTTGTACCATCCGTAATCTTAGTACCATCTGCAGTTGTTGCTGTAGACTTAGTACCATCTGCTACTGTATTACCAGCTGCAGTAGATGTATTGGTTTGAGTACCCGCAGTTTGTGTAATGGAATCACCATTGATAACAGTTGTGTTATTACCAGTACCATTGAAGCTTGCAGAGTTCATATTCACAAGGTCTTTATTCAAGGAATATGTGAAGTCACGCTCATTTTGGTTGATGGTGATATTTTCACCAGCAATCATTGTAACCTTTGCGTCTTTACCTACTTTTGCATCTGTCTTAGTACCAGTTTGTTTACCAGATGTAGCAGCATCTTTATCTGCCGTAATTTGCCATGTTTGGTTAGCTGCAGCATCAGCTACTACTTTCAATTGATCCTCAGTAGCAGCACGGCCAGAAACAGCATTACCATCCCAAGTCGTATTAGCGAGACCTGTTACATGGTTATTTGTACCATCTACTGTAACGCCACCAATATTAGCAGCTTTACCTGTAATAGTACCAGTAGTACCATCTAACGTTACTGCCTTATTACCACCTGTTGTAATTGTATTATTTACACCATCGATAGCTGCACTACCAATAGTAGCCTTACCAGCTGTACCATCAATAACAATGGCATTAGCACCAGTACCAAATGTCAATGTATCATTAAGTTTTACATTATATACTGTATGACCATCTGCAGCAGTTGTAGATGTTAATTTTACATTGCCAGTTGTTGCGTTAGCCGCTTCATCATCATTAGCAGTAATTTCTGTTTTAGATGCTTTTTTAGCTGCATTAATAGCATCTGCTACATTCTTAGCTGTTGCCACACCATCTGTAGCAGGGCCTGTAACAGTGCCATCTGTACCAGCTGTGATAGCCGCTGTTTTTACATCATATTTAACAACGCCTGCATCATCGATAGTAGCAGTTGTTAACGTGCCATCTTTAAAGTTCAAGCCATCAGCTAAGGATACTTGTTTAGCTGTACCATCATTTGCTTTATAAGACAATTTAGTCTTAGTCGCAACTTTAGCGCCATCAATAGTTACCTTGTAGTCCTTAGTTGTGCCATCTGCACTTGGTGTGCCTGTAACAGTCAACGGATTATCCGCATCAGTTGTATCAGTACTTACTGTAACTGCACTTACCGCAGATTTCTTAACCTCTGCTTCAGATACTTTTACAGTTAAGTTTTTACCATCTGCATCAGTTGTTACGTATTTACCGTCACCTTTGATGCCCAATATATCATCTTTAAGATTTACTATACCGGCAGATGTATTAGTATCGCCAGCAAATTTCAAGTTGATTGCATCAGTACTTGCTTTAGCAGCCTTGTTGATAGCATCTGCTACATTTTTAGCTGTTGCTAAGCCATCATCACCTGTTACAGATGCCGCACCTGTTGTGGCATTGCTATCGATAGTAGCACGTTTTGTAGAAACCTCTACAGTATTGCCATTCATCTTTGTAGATACAAAGTCGCCTGTAGCCCCTTTTACATTGAATGCTACATCACCATCTTTTAAAGATTGGCTAGATGTTGTGCCACTATCTGCGCCAAGAGAAACCTTACGACTCACAGCCGCTGCAGCATCATTGATCTTGGTCTTAGTATCATCATTAATATCAAATGTTACCTTGCCATCATTATCTACAGTAGCTTTTGTCATTGTTCCATCTACAAAGTCTAAGCCTTTAGACAATTTAACGGACTTAGCATCTGTATCAGCTGCGCTATTAGCACGATATGTTAACGTTTGGCTTGCTACAGTATCTTTCAACTGTTTTACATTTACCACATCAGTATCATCTGTACCTTCTGCAACCTCTTTAATTTTGTTGCCACCAGCATTGATTTCATCAAGGGTAAATTGAACTTCTTTACCTGCTGCAGATTGGAATGCCATGCCTTGAGCACTACCTTGAGCAAAATTCCCATCTTCATCATTAAACATGAGATTTTTAGAATCAAGAGAGCTGCTATTAGGTCCGGCTTGTAAAGATAAAGTACCAACGTCTAAATAAGTATTTGCTGTATTCGGTTGATTTACATCAATACCATTATTGATTCTAATACCATCACGGTCAATTTGTGTATAATTACCTACAGCTGGATCACCAAACTTACCGCTAGCATTAATTGCATCAAACTTGATTGTCTCACCCACACCATTTTCAAGAGAAATAGAGTTTAATTTCTTAAGATCTTTATTTAATGTGGTAGCAATATTTTTGCCAGTTTGTGTAACTGTAATATTGTTATCACCAGTAAAGTCTACAGTATCTCCGCCGGCTACAGTGGTCGGTGTATCACCATTAGCAGATAGTTTCCATGCTGCACCATCTTTAGCTTGGCTAGCCGCTTTGTTAATAGCATCGGCCACGTTCTTAGCAGTTGCTAAGCCATCATCACCTGTAACAGAAGCAGTACCTGCAGCATCGCTGTTGATAGTAGCACGTTTTGTAGAAACTTCTACAGTGTCGCCATTCATCTTCGTAGAAATGAAATCACCAGTAGCACCTTTTACATTGAATGCTACATCACCATCTTTTAAGGATTGGCTAGATGCTGTACCACTATCTGCACCAAGGGAAATATTACGAGCTACTGCATTAGAAGAATTATCAACTTTAGTTTTAGTATCTGCATCTAAACCAACTGTAATAGTTTGACCATTTACAGTTGCAGTTACACCATTTGTACCAGCTACATTAAGTTTTTGGTTTTTAAGATCAATGGTACCGTTATTTGTACCATCTGTAATATTTAAGTTTTGAGACAAGTTAGCAACAGCTTGCTTAACATCACCAATATTTGCTGCATTAGTATCAGTTGTACCGCCACTAGCAACATTAGTAATTGTCTTGTTACCACCGTTGATACCATCAGTTTTATCAATGGAGATACCTCCTACAGTTACTTTATCTGTTGTGATACCAGTACCTGTAATAGCAGTCGTACCATTTGTTAAGCCAGATGTATTCATTACTGTGTTACCAGCAGTAATAGAATCTACTGTAAGATCTTTCTTTGTGGCTACAGTAATTTTCTTTTTATCTGTACCATCTTGAGTGATTACGATATTATCGCCATTGATAAGATCTACTGTATCCCCACCTTGTACAGATGTTTTATCTGTTGTGCTGGAATTTGTTGTAAGATTCCATGCTGCACCAGCTTTAGCCGCATCAGCTGCTTTATTAATAGCATCAGCTACATTTTTAGATGTTGCTAAGCCATCATCGCCTGTTACAGATGCTGCTCCTGTATTAGCATCGCTAGTAATAGCTGCACGCTTAGTGGAAATTTCAACAGTGTCGCCATTCATCTTCGTAGAAATGAAATCACCTGTCGCACCTTTCACATTGAATGCCACATCACCATCTTTTAAGGATTGGCTAGATGCTGTGCCGCTATCTGCACCAAGAGAGATGTTACGAGCTACTGCTGTGGACGCATTATCTACTTTAGTTTTTGTAGCTGCATCAAGACCTACTGTAACAGTTTGGCCATTTACAGTTGTAGTTACACCATTAGTGCCAGATACAGTAAGCTTTTGATTTTTAAGGTTAACAGCACCATCTGTAGTGCCATCAGAAACAGTAAGATTTTGAGACAAACCGTCTACCGCTTTATTGATAGAATCCGCTACATTTTTAGCAGTCGCTAAACCATCTGTAGGGCTATTTACTTTAGCTTTACCATCAGCATCATTAGTAATCGTTTCAGTGGCAGTAGAAATAGTTACAGTACCATTTGTACCTACCGTAGCTTTTGTAAAAGTACCATCTGTAAAGTTTAAACCATTTGCCAAGGACACTTTGTTTGCATTAGCACCATTAGCTTTGTATGTTAATTGTGTTTGATTAGCTAGCTTAGTAGTATCGATACCAACAGCATAATCCTTGGAGTTAGTACCCGCTGTTGGTGTTACAGTAATAGGATTATTCGCCGTATTAGCCTTGCTAACAGTTACTGCACCTACAGCTAAATCTTTTACTTTAGCAGAATCAACAGCTACTTGTACACCTGTAGCAGAAGCCTTAGTAGTAACTAGATCGCCATCACCAGCTACTTTAAAGGTCGCATCACCGTCTTTAAGATACTTAAGACCTGTAGATCCTGTATCACCGGTTAAACTAATACCTTTAGTCGTAGCATTTACCGTATTCTTGTCTAGACCAACAACAAGACTACCATTATTCGTACCCAATAAATCAGTTCTAATACCATTAGCCCCAATTACTTTTAGTGGACTTTCACTAAGCTTAACAGTACCAGTTTTAGAATTTGTATCTAGGTTTAATGTAACAGCAGCTACAGCATTCTTTACATCTGTAATATTGGCTGCATTAGTACCTACATTACCACCGCTAGAAACATTGGTAATTTGTTGACCACCTGCACTAATACCATCTGTACCAAACTTAACAGTTTTCGTAGCAGTTTTTGCAGTTAAACCATCACGAGTTATGGTCACATTATTACTACCAGTAGTCGAACCAATTTGAAGCGTTGTATTACTCAATACATTATAGCCGGCTTTAAATGAATCGCCAGTAAAGTTTCTACCTTTTACAGAACCATTTGTACCATCTAGAGTAATTTGATTGCCACCAGAAGAAACCGTAACAGATCTATTAGCTTTCACAGTATCTACAGTAATCGCCTTATTCAAAGAAGTAGTAATTTTTTTGCCACTACGAGTTACTGTAATATTGTTGTCCCCACCAAAGATTACAGTATCTGATTTATTAATTACTTCAGGAGCACTAGGATCCCTGTCTGCCGCTAATTTCCAATGATATGAATTGGCAGAAATGGCTTTATTGATAGCATCCGCTACATTTTTAGAATCAGCCATGCCTGCAGCATTTGCAGAAGCTTGACCATTTGTGACATTAATATTTTGTGTTTTACCGGAAATTGTAAGATTTTGACCGTTGGCAGCTGTTGTAATATATGTATTATCGCCCTTAATGCCTAATGTACTATTTGCAATATTTACATTGCCAGTATTTACATTACCAGAGAACGCAAGGTTAACGCTCTTTAATTGGGCTACGTTAACTGCATCTGTATCTTTTGTGCCCGCTGCAAGACCTGTAAGTTGACGTGTTACAGTAGTACCATTACCAATAGAAACGGCACCAGTTGTACTAGTAAGTACATTGCCAGTTAAACCAGAATAAATATCTGTACGGTTTGTATTAGGATTATAACCTTTATTAGTAACACCACCTATTACATTAGCAACTGAATCTCGACCTAAAGCAACACCACCATCTACGGTAGCTATAGAATCAGGACCAATAGCAACAGATTTAACAGCACTTGCATTAGCTCTAGTACCAATAGCAATAGAATGTTGAGATGTGGAGTTAACGCGACTGCCTATGGCAATTGATTCTAGACCATTAGCTGTCGTAGCAGAACCGATTGCAAGAGCTCTATTGCCTGTAGCTTTCGTTGGAGTAGATCCATAAGAACCAATGGCAATAGTTCCATCACTATTTGCTGAAGCACTACCACCTAACGCCACAGAATTATCACCATCAGCCGTTACATTCATCCCCATAGCAACACTATTAAATTTATTAGACTTAGCAGCTTGACCAACTGCAACACCGCCTAACGCAGCCGTAGTTTCATTAGTACCAACAGCAACACCATTTTTACCAGATGCAGAGGACTTATGACCTACTGCAAGGGAATTTTCCCCAGTAGCAGTAGTTTGCATACCAACAGCAGTAGCCGATGTAGCATTAGCGGTAGACAAAATGCCTAAAACTGTTGAAGACGCACCTGTAGATGTATTCTTTCTACCTACTGCTACCGCACCTTCACCAGTAGCTTGAGATTCAGAACCAACAGCTAGAGAATTAGATGTTTTAGCATTTGTCTTATAACCAATACTTACACCTGCACCCCCATCTGCCTTAGCAGCAGTACCAATAGCTACGCTATATCCACCAGAAGCAACAGCATAATTATTAAATTGATCGGATGATGCGCCACCAATAGCAACATCGCCAGCATTAGTTGCTTGTGCATATGTACCACCCGCGAAAGCACCAAAACCAGTCGCATTAGTAGCACTACCAATAGCAGTACCACGAACACTAGAATTCGCGATTAGGCCTAAGGATACACCACCTCTGCCAGTCGCATGAGCACCAGCACCAATAGCTACAGCTGGTTGAGCTGGATCAGCATATTGTGAATTAGCTATTGCTCTGTAACCGATAGCAATAGATTGATTACTGTTGGACTGGGATTCATTACCGATAGCAAGACCATTAGTTAAGTTTGAATATATTTTAGTACCGCCCTCAATAGTTCCAGTCGGTCTATCTGCTGCAGTTACATCTGCAACTACACCAACTTGCATTGCCAAGGCAGCTAAGATACTTGCTACTACGATTTTCTTTTTCCCTGTTTTATTTTTTGCCATTTCAGATACTACAACATAGCACTGTTTGGACTTAGACCAAATGACTTTAAATATCTTATTCATACATTTTCCTTCTTTAAATTACTAACCCTCAACTATATGAATTATATGTTCCATACTTCTCTCAGTCTGGAAATAATGAAAGCTACATAGCTTTACATTTATAAAACTTATCTTTTATTTTATCATAATTTATCTAATTTTCTCAATTTAAAAGTGTAATTTTTGGATATTTAATATTATCTCAATTATGTATAGAGCATGCTTAAACACGCAGTATCATCATAATTCATTTATAATTCACCTTAATAAATTGCATATTATATGAATTTTTATGCTTCTAATTGAGAATGCAAAGAATATTAGATTTCATTACAAAATTAATCATCGCCTAAAAATATTCATAAATTATTCCTTATATACAGTTTTATTGATAATTTTATTAATTATTAAATCAGAATTTTCAGACTATTTTATTTTACAGATATAGCTTTAATAAACTATTTTTATTTTCATACTAAAAAGAGCCTCCTCTTTCGAGGAAGGCTCTTTATAGTTTTACATATCCATTCACGGGATATACATAGTTCTAACTATATGTACAATATGATTATGCTTTATTTGCCAACAATTGGTTAACTGCTGCTTTCAACGCATCAATTTCAGATTGTTGTTGTTCAAGCTTGGATTTGTACTCTTCATTTTGGGAACGCAAGTGACTTACTTCATCTTGCATTACGTAGATAGAGCTGATAGGACCCGCTTTATAACGTTCTGGAATCGCATCTTTTCTATCACGGCTACCACCAAATTTATGAGTTACACCAGCATTAATCATGTTATGGCTAGAACCAAGTGTAACACCAACATTGAACATAGTATCTTCAGTTTTGTAATGGGCAAGACCGATTGCACCAGCTGTTTCACCACGGTAGTTACCAATACCAGCCATAATTTGTGTTGGTTCCAATGGATCGTATTGGATTGGTTTCAACGCTGCCATAGCTGCTGCATGAGCACCAACACGTTGTGTTTCAACGCCTACGCGATTAATAGCTTCTTGTAAGCCTGCTTGTGCGCCTTTCAATTGGCTAACGTTTACTGCATCTGTATCAGCTGTACCAGGTGCTACACCATGAATTTGGTTACCACCATTGTTCAAGCCATCTACAGTAAGGGATACAGGGCTAGCTGCAGCGTTTGCAGGATTAATAGTCATGCCTGCACCATTAACTGTTGTAGCGTTACCAGCTGCATCTTTTACAGTTGTACCAGCAGGAGTAATCTTAGTGGATGGACCATTTTCATCGCCTACAGTTACACTGTTAAGACCTTTCACGTCTTTAGCTAGGCTATATGTGAAAGTAGTACCGTCTTGTTTAACTTCAAGGTTATCACCAGCTTGGAATTTAACAGTATCTCCACCTTGTACTTTTTCAACAGTACCGCCAGCTGCAGTTACATTCCATGCAGATAAATCTTTAACTTGTTGTTTACCAGCATCTGTTAAGTTGCTCAAGTCTTGGTTTGCTGCATTATCGATTTTAGCTTTTGTTGCATCATCGATTTTAACAGTTACATCTTCACCATTAGCTACCGTTGTTAAGCCGTTTTCGCCTTTGATGTTAAATTTCACATCGCCTGTGCTCAAGGATTTTTTATCAGTAGAACCAGTGTTACCACCTAAGGAAATCTTACGACCGATTGCTTCTGTGTTTTTATCAATTTGAGCTTTATTTGCTGCAATATTATCAGCATTTTTACCAATGTTAGTTTTATTTTCCGCTACTTGATCATCAACTGCTTTCAATTGATCTTCAGTTGCCGCACGACCAGATACAGGTTGTGTTTGACCTGGAACCCAAGTTTTATTAGTCAAGCCTGTTACTTCTGGAGTTTCTACACCATCAGTTGCTTTTACTTTTGGAGCTGTAATTGTGTCATTAGCAGTTACAGTATCAAATGTTACATCTTTCTTAGTTGCAATTGTGAAGTCTTTACCATTTTGAGTAATGGAGATGTTATCACCATCGATGAACTTAACTGTGTTACCACCTTCAACCTTTTCAGCTGTACCGTTGTTCGCCACTACATTCCATGCGGATAAATCTTTAACTTGTTGTTTACCAGCATCTGTTAAGTTGCTCAAATCAGTATTTGCTGCGTTGTTGATTTTATTTGCAGTATCATCATCTAACTTAACAGTTACATCATCACCATTAGCTTCAGTAACGATACCGTTTTGCCCTTTAATATTGAATTTCACATCGCCTGTGCTCAAGGATTTTTTGTCAGTAGAACCAGTGTCACCACCTAAGGAGATTTTACGAGCGATTGCTGTTGTATTTTTGTCAATATTATCTTTATTTGTTTTAATATCGCCAGCATTTTTATCGATAGCAGTTTTGTTATCAGCAATATTTTTCTTGTTCTTAGCTACTTCATCATCAACTGCTTTCAATTGATCTTCAGTCGCAGCACGACCAGATACAGGTTGTGTTACACCTGGATTCCAAGTAGTATTTGTTAAACCACTCACTTCAGGAGCTGTAATTTTTTGGTTTGCTGTAACGTTGTCAAATGTTACATCTTTCTTTGTGGCAACAGTGAACTCTTTACCATTTTGTGTAATGGTAACATTATCACCATCGATGAATTTAACTGTATCGCCACCTTGAACCTTTTCAGCAGTACCGTTGTTAGCTACTACATTCCAAGCTGCTAAATCTTTAACTTGTTGTTTACCAGTTGGAGTCAAGTTGCTCAAGTCTTTATTTGCTGCGTTGTCGATTTTGTCTTTTGTAGCATCGTCCAATTTAACAGTTACATCTACGCCATTAGCTGCAGTAGTAATGCCATTTTCACCTTTAATATTGAACTTCACATCACCTGTGCTCAAAGATTTTTTATCTGTATCACCATCATCACTACCTAAGGAGATATTACGAGCAATAGCCGTTGTATTTTGGTCAATTTTATCTTTGTTTGCCGCAATTTCCCTTGCATTGTTAGCAATATCGTCAGCATTTTTATTGATAGCAGTTTTGTTAGCCGCAATATCACCAGCATTTTTGTCGATTGCTTTTTTGTTATCTGCAATGTTATCAGCATTTTTGCCGATTTTATCTTTATTATCAGCTACTTGATCATCTACAGCTTTCAATTGGTCTTCAGTCGCTGCACGACCAGATACTGGTTGTGTTTGACCTGGAACCCAAGTTTTATTAGTTAAACCAGTTACTTGAGGCGTTTCCACACCAGTTGTAGCTTTAACTTTTGGAGCTGTAATAGTATCGTTAGCCGTTACCGTATTGAATGTTACATCTGGCTTAGTAGCAAATGTGAAGTCTTTACCAGATTGTGTAATAACAATGTTATCACCATTAATGTACTTAACAGTGTCGCCACCTAATACTTTTTCTGCAGTACCATTATTAGCCACTACATTCCAAGCCGCTAAATCTTTAACTTGCTTTTTACCATCTGGAGTCAAGTTGCTCAAATCTTGGTCAGCAGCGTTATCAATTTTTGCTTTAGTAGTATCATCAAGTTTAACTGTTACATCGTCACCATTAGCAACAGTAGTAAGACCATTATCGCCTTTAATAGTGAAGTCTACATCACCATTGCTTAAAGATTTCTTAGTTGTAGTACCAGTGTTACCATTTAAGAAAATCTTACGAGCGATTGCTGTTTTATTATCCGCAATATCAGTAGTATTTTGAGTGATATTGTCTTTATTAGCTTTAACTTGATCATCAACTTTTTTCAATTGATCTTCAGTTGCCGCACGACCAGATACTGGTTGTGTTTGACCTGGAACCCAAGTTTTATTAGTCAAGCCAGTTACTTCTGGAGTTTCAACACCAGTTGTAGCCTTAACTTTTGGAGCTGTAATTGTTTGGTTAGCAGTAATATTATCGAATGTTACATCTTTTTTAGTAGAGATTGTGAAGTCTTTACCAGCTTGAGTAATTTCGATGTTATCACCATCGATGAACTTAACAGTGTCGCCACCTTTAACATTTTCAGCAGTACCACTGTTAGCTACAACTTTCCATGCTGCTAAATCTTTAACCTTTTGCTCACCTGCTGGGTTCAAATTGCTTAAATCTTTGTCAGCAGCGTTATTGATTTTATTTTTAGTATCTGTATCAAGTTTAACAGTTACATCATTACCAGCAGCTGTTGTAGCAATACCATCTTCACCTTTAATTTTGAAGCTTACAGCTCCATCATTTAAAGATTTCTCTGTTGTAGAACCAGTATTACCTTCTAAGGAAATTTTATTAGCAAGCGCTGTAGTATTTTTATCGATTGCTGTTTTATTAGCTTCTGCTTTAGCGTCTGTTTTCTTCAATTGAGATACATTGACAGCATCTTTATCATCTACGCCATCAGCTACGTTAGTAACTTTCATGTCGCCTGCATTGATACCTTTATCGCCATCAATTTTTACAGTCGGATTGCCAGCAGCATTGTTGAAGGATGCACTGTTCAAGCCAGTAAGATCTTTCTTCAAGGATACAGAGATATTTTTATCATTTCTAGCAACTGTAATATTATCGTCGCCAGAGAAATCTACTTTATTACCTTTTTCAACTGTTACTGGTGTTGCTTCACCATTAGCGGAAAGGTTCCATCCGTATTTATTTTGATCAATAGCCTTATTAATTGCATCAGCCACGTTAGCAGCATCTGCCATGCCCGCTGTGCCTGTAGCTGTACCATTTGTTACAGTAATATCTTGCTTTTTACCAGCAATTGTAATTTTCTTGCCATTAGCTGTAGTTTCAATGTATGTGTTATCGCCATTTACAGCTAATTTGCTATTTGCTAAATTCACATCGCCACTACCAGTGTCGCCTGTGAAAGCAAGGTTAACGCTCTTCAATTGTGCTACGTTAACAGCATCTGTATCAGCTGTACCAGCAGCAACATAGTTGATTTGGCGAGTTTGATCTGTTGTACCTACTGCCACACCGCCTAATGTAGATGTTAAAGTTGTACCAGTTAAGTTAGCATATGTATCAGTACGACCAGTATTGGCATTATAGCCTGCTACACCTGCAGCTGTACTAGCAACAGATTTAGAACCAATAGCTACGCCATTAGCTGTCGTTGCACTCGCACCATCACCAATAACTACAGATTTTTCTGCAGCTGCAGTTGTAGATGCATTTGGACCAATAGCAATAGAGTTATTTGCTGTTGCGCCTGTATTATCCGCATTTGGAGTATCAGTAGATTTAATAGATACATATTTATAAGCAATTTGATCCACGATAGCAGCTAACTGAGAGCCGTTGATGGCATCTGTAGAAGTAGCACTTACTTCACCAGGAGCGACGTTTTTTAACTGACGTTCATATCCTTCAGCACCGAAAGATACAATATCACCTTCTAACGTTTTGTCACCACCAGCCCATGTTGCTGTAATACCATTTGGCAATGTATAGCTAGATTGTTTAGTACCTGCCTTATCTGTAGTAGAACCACCACCTAAAGCGACAGAGTTATCACGGTTTGCTTTAGCACCTGTACCAATAGCGATGGCATTTGTTACAGATGTATTATCGGCAGCACTTGTATTTACGCCATTTAAAGCACCGGCAATACGATTTTTAGAGTCAGCGCCAGTACCAATAGCAATACCAGCATTACCAGATTGCCCTTTAGTACCCACTGTGATACCGATATGATCTGCTGTAGCATTATTATAATCACGCCACTTAATTTCATACCCTGTTAAAGCTTTAACAGCATCAGAAACAGTAGCGACAGCAGCTTTTCCTGTATTAATATCGGTATAAACGGCTCTCGTACTTGTCATTCTATCAGCGTCATCACCACCAATAACAATTGAGGAGTGACCAATGGCTTTAGTATTACCACCAATAGCAATACTTTGGTCACCTATAACGGTAGCCCCTTGCCCCGGTAATGCACCACCACCAATGGCAATACCTTGTGAAAATGAAGTACCAGCTTCGTTTACTGCCGCATTAGTACCAATAGCAATCGCAGTACCACCATTTGCAATTGAATCTTTACCTACAGCAACACTTGGTGTATTACCATATAGACCTTTTGATTTAGCATTTTGACCAATAGCAACCCCACCACCAGCAGTCTCTACTTTTGCAGCAGTACCAATTGCAACAACATCACTAAGAGTAGCTTTTACATTTGTACCTAAGCCAACAGAATTCCTACCAGAAACATTAGCTCCAGCACCAAAGCCAACAGAAGTTGGATCAGCTACGATAGGTAAAGTATTTGCTGCCAACGCCACATTAGCATTAGTCATAGCCAATGCTGCAAAGATACCCGCTACTACAATTTTCTTTTTACCGCTATTATTTTTAGCGAATTCAGATACTACTACGTAGCATTCTTTAGATTTGCTCCAAACCACCTTAAAAATTTTGTTCATCCTTCTTTTCTCCTTTTTCTCCAATAAACCTTCTTATAATCTCTCTATATATATTTACTATGATATGTTAGTCATAATTGACTTTCAATTTTTTCGATGTAGTTAGTATATCAAAATCTTCGATATAGTTGCAAGTGTTTTCATCAAACTTTCACAAAAATAATAACCTATGCAAATACTGCAATTATGCGGATTTTTTTATGATTTCTATCAAAATTTTACCACATATGTGTCATATTTACACCATAAATAAAATTCTAAGATGAATATAAACTCATAATTAAATTTTTAAACCGAGTTTATATGATTGCAGGCACAGAAAAACACCTCTATAACTGAATAGTACAGCTCAAACTGTACATCTTCATTACAGAGGTGTTCACTTCATTAAATCTATATAAACTTTTAAATTTTATTCCTTACCTTAAAAACATAAGCACTTTGTTCATGTGCTAATTTAATCCGCTTATGTAAACGTTCCATATACGCTCGGTATATATCTTGCGCTTCGTCAATAGATACGATATTAAAGTTAATCCCATCCCCTACCGGCAATTGGCTAAGCCGAGGTAGGTCCGCGGTAATGATAGTGCCTATTTTTGTATAGCCCCCTGTTGTTTGGCGATCTGCCATAAGGACAATGGGATGTCCATTCGATGGCACTTGGATAGAGCCAAATACGGCACCATCAGAAATTATATCTGCACTGTCTACGTGTTCAATTTCAGGACCATCTAAGCGGAAGCCCATACGGTCACATTCTACAGTCAGTGTATAGATGTTATCACTAAAGGTCTTGATTCCCTTCCCGGTGAAATGTTTTGCCTGATCACCTAATACAACGCGTAATGGTTCATGACATTCACGGCCACCACGGTTATACAAGGCTGTATTGAACAGAGTATGATCTTCACCACGATAATCGCATACATGTACTTCGTCTCGAGTAAAAGCTTTAATACCTAGCTCATCGCCCTTTTGTAATGGGCGCCCCTCAAGGCCACCTATTTTTGCCTTTGTATGGGTAGAAACACTGCCGTTGATACTTGGCACATCGATGCCACCAGAGAATGAAATGTACATGCGCACACCACATTGGCTAAAGCCACCGGAAATAACATCACCATCGTGACATACGAATGGAATATATCGAGGCACCCGTACATTATTAATTGTCGGTTCCATGTCGGCCCCTGTGAAAGCAACGATACATGTGCCTTTCACGGTTAGTGTAGGTGGTAATAAGGTACATTCTAAGGCACCTACTGTTTCTACATTACCTACGAGAGCTTGACCCAAGAGGTAGCTTTCACTATCCATAGGACCTGCTACAGGCATACCGTATTGTTGGAACCCAACACGACCTTCATCTTGAATTGTCGTATACATACCAGGTGCAGTTACGTAGATTGATGATTTCTTAAATTCATTAATAGCCACGCAACTCACCTACCTCTACTTTATACATGGACGGTACATAGTCCGAACCCAATGCTTTAATACGATTATATTCTGCTTCATCAATTGGTACATAGCGTACATAGTCGCCGGCACTCAATAGTGCCGCTTGTTCCTTGGACATATCATACATGGTTACAGGTGTACGTCCAATAATCTGCCAGCCCCCTGGAGAGTCAGACGGATACGTCCCCGTCTGCTCCCCTGCAATACCTACAGAACCTGCTGGTATCAATGTTCTTGGAGAGGACAAACGAGGCGTCGCAATACGTGGGTCCATACCGCCTAAATAGGTAAAGCCAGGAATGAAGCCAAGCATATATACCAAGTAATCCGTACCACTATGAATGGCTACAACCTCATCTTCGCTTAAGTTATTATGAGAGGCCACAAAGCCAAGGTCTGGACCAAACTCACCACCATACACGGTAGGAATTTCTACAACAGTAACAAGCTCATTATCATTATCTGTTATGGTCTGCTCCAACGTAGGCTCAATGATGTTACACAATTCCGAATAGGAATATAGCATAGCATCATATTGTAAAAGTAATGCACAATAGGTAGGAACTAATTCAATGATTCCCTCTAGATGCAGCTCTTGAATTCGCTCTATCGTTTGACGTATATGTCGATTAATCTTTGGATCGATCACTTGACCAAAATCAATAGAGATAGCACAATCGCCTACAGGTGAAATTGTAGGTTTCATAGGTACCTCCTTCCTAAAACCAGAAAGAACCATTACCTTCAACCGAAAATAATGGTACTTTCACAACGATTACATTAACCAAGTAATTTAGCAATGCCTTGTAAGGATGTAACACCGATATAGGCTGTTACAAGTACTACAATCCAACCTGTATAGTATAAGAATTTATTATGTTTGTAGTCCCCTACGATTTCAGATTTATGAGTGGCAAAAAGCATCACTGCCAATGTGATTGGCAAGATCAAGCCATTTACGGAACCAGCCAAAATCAACAAGGATGCTGGTTTACCAATGAAGATCAAAATACATGTAGAAACGAAGATAAATGCCATAATGGTCAATTTTTCATTTCTTTCAACTACTTTGAACAATGTTTTTAAGAAGGATACGGATGTGTACGCCGCACCTACTACAGATGTTAAGGCTGCACAGAAGAATACAATACCAAACAATTTATGGCCGATTTCACCAGCACCAAGAAGGAATGCAGAACCAGCTGGGTCCTTAGGATCTAAGGCAAAGCCCATGGACACAACACCAAGAACTGCCAAGAATAACAAGATACGAACCACTGCATCTACAGACATACCCATGAAGGCTGCACGACGCACATCTTTCAAATGCTCTTGACCAGTGATGCCTGCATCGATAAGACGGTGACCACCGGAGAATGTAATGTAACCACCTACAGTACCACCGATTAACGTAATAGTAGCAAGCCATGGGTAATGTGTTGGTGCCACCGCATGAGTAACCGCTTCAGCCACTGGAGGGTTTGTAGAGAATGCCACATAACCAATCAATACTAGCATAACAGTACCAAGGATTTTTGCGGTGTTATCTAGAACACCACCCATTTTTGGGGATGCGAATAATAGAATACCCAAGATACCACTGATAGCCGCCGCAGTCGTTGTATCAATACCAAATACAATGTTTAGACCCATGGACGCGCCCCCAATATTACCGATATTGAAAGCAAGACCGCCAAGGGATATCAAGAATGCTACGAAATAGCCAAGACCTGGCAATACTTTATTGGCAATATCTTGACCGCGCATTTTAGATATGCCAATGATAGTCCACACATTGAGCTGTGCCACAATAGAGAAAATAACAGAAACAACGATGGCAAATGCAAAATCAGACTTCAACTCATTTGTAAATGCCGCCGTTTGTAACATAAAGCCCGGCCCAATAGAGGACGTAGCCATCAAGAAAGCTGCCCCAAGCAGGACAGATAAACTTGCTTTACCTGCAATTGGTTTCATAAAAACCTCCACACAATAACTTATTTATTCATTAATCAACTAATTATCTATTATGTACTTATTGTTTATTATGTACTTATTGTTTATTATGTACGTATTGTTTATTACATATTTACTACGTATTTTCTATGTATCGCTTATTTTCTAATCGCCGTTTTACTATTTACGGTTCTGAAAATTAGCTACCGTAACGCCCGCTTTTGTAAGGCCTTCACGGATATAATTTGTGAAAGCAATCGCTTCTGGGTTATCGCCGTGTACGCATACGGAATCAGCTACAATATCGATAGTATTTCCTGTATTAGTAACAACCTTGCCTTCTGTAACCATCATGAGCACTCGTTCAAGAGCCTCTTGAGGGTCTTTAATAAAAGCACCAGGCTCTGTACGAGGTACCAATGTACCTTCATCGGTATAACCACGATCAGCAAATACTTCTTGAATAACAGGAATGCCTCGGCGTTGTGCCTCTTTTGCAATATAGCTACCGCTCAACACCATGGCTGCAATATTAGGGTTTACTGCTTGTAAGCCATCTAATACGGCATCTGCCAATGCAGGAGTTACACAGGCAGTATTATAAAAAGCACCATGTAATTTCATATGTTGCAATGTAACGCCATAGCTATCACAGAAGGCTTGCAATGCACCCACTTGATATATCATATACGCCTTTGCCTCTGCCGGATTTACGGCCATCGCACGGCGGCCAAAGCCCATTAAATCAGGATATCCTGGATGAGCCCCTACGGCTACGCCCTTCTCCTTGCACATGCGAACCGTCGCATCCATAATGAGAGGATCCCCAGCATGCCATCCACAAGCAACATTAGCACTAGTTACATGATTTAATACTTCACTATCCATGCCTAATGTGTAGTTGCCAAAACTTTCACCTAAATCACTGTTTAGATCTACATAATGTGACATCAATATCTCCTCCCTTTCTTCATCTCTTTTTTAAATTCTATAGAATATTGAATTAAGTGATATGATTATACTAAATACATCGATGTATTAGCAATGATTTTTGTCATGTATACAAAATTCTTTTATTAATACACAGCTATTAATACATAAAAAAGCACCCGACATATTGTCGGGTGCTTTCACCATCAATAGGGCTATTATTTATTTGTGTATGGAGAGAGTTGTAAGGGATTCATTAGTTAGTGTTAATAGCCTACTGATTATTTATTGTCCTTGGATGCAGCATCATCAGCTTGTTTGCTGTCGTCTGCAGATTTTTTATCAGTATCTTTATCAGTGTCTTTCTCACTGATAACAATGTGACCATCTACAACATCAGCAAGCAAGTGTTTTGCATCGATGTGATCCAAGTAGAAGTCAGTTACATTATCGCGGATTTCAGATTCGATAACACGGCGTAATGGACGAGCGCCCATAGTTTTATCATAACCTTGTTCCATCAATAATTCTTTAGCTGCATCAGTTACATCAAGAGTGATGTCTTTTTTAGCCAAAGTTTTGTTAACTTGATCAAGCATCAAGTCTACGATTTTCTTCAAGTCGTCTTTGCTTAATTGGTTGAACTCAATTACTGCATTGAAACGGTTCAAGAATTCTGGACGGAAGAATGGAGCGATACGTTCCATTACATCAACTTTGTTTTCATCGTCATTATTTTGACCATAACCAAAGCCTGCGTTAGATGTAGCAATGATAACTGTATTTTTGAAGTTTACTGTGTTACCTTGACCATCTGTTAAGCGGCCATCATCCAATACTTGAAGAAGTAATGTAATAACTTGAGGGTCTGCTTTTTCGATTTCGTCGAACAATACGATGGAGTAAGGATTACGACGAACGCGTTCAGTCAATGTGTTGGAGTTATCTTCATAACCAACATAACCAGCTGTAGCACCAATCAATTTAGAAACGGCTGTGCGATCACTGTATTCGGACATATCCAAGCGAATGATAGCATCTTTGTTACCAAACATATCGAGTGCTAATTGTTTAGCCAATTCTGTTTTACCAACGCCAGTAGGACCTACGAATAAGAAGCTACCGATTGGACGGTTACCTTCGTCAAAGCCTGCACGGTTACGACGAATAGCTTTAGATACAGCTTCTACTGCTTTATCTTGACCAATTACATGAGCTTGTAAACGAGATTTCATGTCTTTCAAGCGTTCAATATCAGATGCACCCATTTGAGATACAGGGATACCAGTCATTCTTTCAACAGCTTCCGCTACATCGTTAACTTGAGCTACAACCTTTTGGTTATCAGTGTGTTTGTCGATTTCTTCTTGTAATTTTTGAATACGCATTTTTTCATTAATAGCGGATTCGTAATCTTCTTTTTGAGCAAACTCTTCTTGTTTTGCTTTAGCTTCTGCAATATCTGCTTCTAATGTTTTAATATCAGTTACAGGATGTTGGGAAGCCAAGTGAGCTGCTGTTACATCAATCAAGTCGATAGCTTTATCTGGTAAGCTACGTTGAGGAATGTATTGTACGGAATAATCTACAGCGGCTTTCAACACAGCATCTGGCAATTCGATATTATGATGCGCTTCATACAATGGACGAATGCCTTGTAAAATTTTGAAAGTATCTTCTGGAGATGGTGCATTTACCTTAACTTCATTGAAACGACGAGCAAGAGCTGCGTTTTTCATGATTGTGTTACGGTATTCATCTTGTGTTGTAGCACCGATAACGGTCATTTCACCACGGGACAAAGCAGGTTTCAAGATATCTGCTAAACCTTTAGAACCTTGACCATCACCTGTGGAACCAGCACCCAAGATTTGGTGGATTTCGTCGAAGAACAAGATAATGTTACCAGCAGCCTTAACCTCTTTGATAAGGTTTTGGATATTTTCTTCGAAGGAACCACGATATTGAGTACCAGCTTCCAAACCGGAAATATCGATGGAAATGATTTCTTTATTTTTAATAGCTGCTGGAACATCGCCATTAACGATAGCTTGTGCCAAGCCTTCTACTACTGCTGTTTTACCAACACCAGCATCACCTACGAGTACAGGATTGTTTTTAGTACGACGTGCAAGGATTTCTGCTGTTTCTTGGATTTCTTTATTACGACCAATTACTGGATCAAGTTTACCATCACGAGCTTGTTGCGTTAAGTTTGTACCTAACTTAGCAAGGATGCCATCTTGTTTCATTTTACCTTGTTGTGCAGCTTGAGCAGCTTGCATTTCTTCGTTAGAAGGCAAACGACCAGTTTGACGATAATACGCAAACTCTTCAGGAGTTACCTCGCGACCATTAATTTTATAACGACGGTTTTCTGTGGAATAACCACCCATGTTACCCATCAATTGATTGAACAAGTCGTTCATGCTACCGAAATCGCTACCAAAGTTATTGAAGTTGTTGTTCATATTAATTACCTCACTTTTTTTACTACAAGTATATTTATTTGACCTTTTATGTCTATCTAATTTCTTGCTTTATTTCTAGGTTTCTTCAACCTTATGTCATTATAATAATCTGATTAAGTCAAAAAGTCAATAGGTCAAAGTAAAAATTTTTGACTTTTTTTGACTTTTATTTTGACTAGTTTGATTTATGTGGCAAGAATACAGATAAATACTGGGTTTATGGTGAATAATTAATTTTGAACTTTTGAATTATTTCTTATAAATCAGATTGTTTATATTGATTTATTCCCTATATAATAGATATAAAAGTCAAATAAATAGTAAAGGAGTTTAATCTATGACACTGAAAGATCCGAAAATCGGCAATCTCCAAACAACCAAAGAGTCCTCCATCATGACCAGTGACACTCATAAAGAATTAAAACAGCGGATAAAAGACATTTCGCTACAAGTGTTAGAACGTAATTACAAATTATATAAAGCATTGGAGAATAAATGAGTACACCCAACATTCAATTCACTGTACAAGATATCTATGAACTTCATATTCAATTAGAGAAAACCTTTATTCTCTCCTCCGGCATTCGAGACGAAAAGCTTTTAGCTTCAGCCGTAAACACCCCATTTCAAACCTTTATGGGAAACGATTTATATCCATCTATCTACGATAAAGCAGCACAATTATGTTATGGCATCGCCAAAAATCATCCTTTTACAGATGGCAATAAACGAACTGCACTACACAGCATGTATGTATATCTCATTATCAATGGATTTGATATTACAGCTACACAACAAGAAGTTGAAGATCTAATTATCGATGTGGCAGCGGGAAAAATGACAAACACTGAATTAGTACAATGGTTGCGAAAGAATACTATAGAAATAAATGTAAATTAACGAACCTCAAACTACACACAAAGTTTTAAAAATTAGTGCACGGCTTAAATATTTCTAAAGAGAGAAGATAATATAAATTACACCCCAAAAATTAGACATAATTTTTGGGGTGTAATTTAATTTAAAATTCTTTTTTGTTAAAGTTGCCAAAGCAACTATCAAAAGCCATCATATATATTCATATTATTATAAAATCATAATAACTAAATGTGTAATCTAAAATCTAATTTAATAATTCAATATTTCAAATTTTTAATTGAGAATTATTTTACCTCAACAGTCACAGTAGGTACAATTTTAATTTCTAATTCATTATGATTCTTTTCTAAAACTTCTTTAAATGAATATAAGATCTTATCATTTGTTAAAGAGCCAATTATTAATAATAATTGATAAGCAAATACAGTAAATGGGTAAAATTCAATCTTTAGTGTTTGTTCTTTTTTCCCTATATTTTTCACTTGAAGCGTATGTTGATTAGACATACATAAATTAACCGTCTCATCAACCAATATTTGAATTGACATAGTTAATCCTTGAGGTATCTTCAACAAACCATAATCCTCTAGCAACAACAAATCTTCATATTTAATATCATTATGCTTTAAAAAATCTTCATCCCTAGGAATAAAACAATTATTACGTATTAATATGCTTTTATTCAATAATTTTTCCAGTAAACGTGCTTCTTTTGATGACATATTTTTTAATAGCTCTATAGTCTTATATGATATAGATTTAGGCTCATTAATTTCACTAGCTAATAGCTTAGCCCAAATCTCTTGCATCTCTTCATTACTAACAGTACCGACTGCGTCATAAAATTTAATAAACCAATCAAAATCAAATTTATGAATAGTATCTTCTGTAGGTTTATCTGAGATATATTTATCAGCTATTACTGCAATCCTCTCAAAATTTGATGCTTTATAAAACTCAGTATATGTAATTAGCTTATTATCTAGCAACGTTTGTGCCATTTCACCAAGCTTAGCAATTTTTAGTTTTTCAAACTCAATAGCTTCTGTATTTTTCCTACAAAAAATAGTAGCAAAAATTCCTTTCGCCAATACCGTTACAATTGGGGTAGCAGGTGAGAGTGCCTGAACAATCGGAATCATACTATTTATATCCATATTGAATACTCCTATAAACCTATCAAAAGCGGATAGCTCATTACGAGCTATCCGCTTATTTCTTTGGTGATCCAGGAGGGATTCGAACCCCCGACCCACGGCTTAGAAGGCCGTTGCTCTATCCAACTGAGCTACTGAACCATGTGGATTACCTATATATGTAATTATCTATTATAGTATAAATTATGTACTATATATCGTCAATATTACGTTTTACCCTAAAAAAGGCAAAAAAAAATGGAGCGGGTGAAGGGAATCGAACCCTCGCGACCAGCTTGGAAGGCTGGGGCTCTACCATTGAGCTACACCCGCAAAAAAAAATGGTCGGAGCAGCAGGATTCGAACCTGCGACCCCCTGGTCCCAAGCCAGGTGCGCTACCAAACTGCGCTATGCCCCGTCATTAATTACTTGCTAATTATAGCAAACCTGGTAGTTGATGTCAACCACTACTCTTGCTGAGTTTTGTACTCTTTTGAGTATCGCTCTGCAACGAAAATTATTATATCATCGATATAAAATAGTGACAAGTACTTTTTTACAACTTCATTAATTTTTTAAAATTTATTAGTTCATATGAAAAAACATGCACCTCTTTCGAGGTGCATGTCATTATAGTTTATATTATCTTACCCGATTCTTAAAGATTAAAGTAAGCCTATTAGCTATTTATTAACCTTCGTAGCTACCGTCTTCAACTACTTGAGGTTTTTTAGCGATGCCTTGTTTTACAGCAACATCAGCAACTGCTTTTGCAACAGCTGGAGCTACACGAGGATCGAATACGGATGGCATGATGTTTTCTTCGTTCAATTCGCTATCTGGAATCAAATGAGCCAATGCGTCAGCAGCAGCCAATTTCATTTCATCAGTGATTTTGGATGCACGAACATCGATAGCACCGCGGAAGACGCCAGGGAATACTGCTACGTTGTTGATTTGGTTAGGAGCATCGGAACGGCCAGTACCAGCAATGCGAACACCAGCTGCTTTCATGTCAGCATATGTTGCTTCTGGATTAGGGTTAGCCATTGCAAATACGATAGCATCGTCAGCCAAGTTTTCCAAAATTTCTTTTGTGAATACGCCTGCTGCAGATACGCCAAGAAGAATGTCAGCGCCTTTAGCGTTTTCAGCCAAGTTGCCATGTTTTTCTTCAAGTTTAAGCAAGTCGATCAATTCAGATTGCAAGGAATCAAGACGTTTGTAGTCTTTGTGCAATACGCCAGAGGATACTAACAATGTAATATCGCGAGCGCCTGCAAGGTACAACAAACGAGCGATGTTTGCACCAGCAGCACCAGCACCGTTTACAACGATTTTAGCTGTTGCTAAGTCTTTTTTAACAAGGCGAAGAGCACCTTTAACACCAGCTAAACAAGCGATAGCTGTACCGTGTTGGTCATCATGGAATACAGGGATTTCCAATTCTTCTTTCAAACGGTTTTCGATTTCATAGCATTTAGGAGAAGAAATATCTTCCAAGTTAATGCCAGCAAAGTTCTTTTGCAATAATTTTACAGTGTTGATCAAAGTATCAGCATCTTTTGTATCTACAACCAATGGAATGCAGTCTACATCGCCGAATTTTTTGAACAATAAGGATTTACCTTCCATTACAGGCAATGCTGCGGCAGCGCCGATATCACCAAGACCAAGTACACGAGTACCGTCGGATACAACGGCAACCATGTTGGAACGGCAAGTTAATTCGAAGGATTCTGCTTCATTATCTTTAATACGCAAGCATGGTTCTGCAACACCTGGTGTGTAAGCTACAGATAAATCATGAGCGTCTTTTAATTCATATTTAGTTCCTACAGTAAGGAAACCTTTTAATTCACGTTTTTTTTGTACAGCTAATTCACGTACGTCCATAATAATTCTCCTTTGTGGATAAACTCGGACTCTTTTGAGTCGGTATTTAATACCTTTAACTAATTGTATTATACAAAATGAAATATAACAATTCAAGTTTTTTCGATATAGTTTTTCGAACATTTTAGAATTAAATTCTATTAATTTACATTAGTAATAAAAATGATAACTAAAGAAAAAGTAGATAAGCCATATAGGGCTTATCTACTTTGGTACTGTATACGCATTATCTAATAGGACAAAGAGCATACAAAATATACATTTTTATTTATGCTTTTACGGATGGCAAGTTACGGCCATAGAAAATTTCCATCATTTCTTGCTTTAATTGATGTTTAATTTGTTTGATTTCTCGTTCGCTCAATTCAGCTTCAGTAATGCCAAATAGATAATTATCTAAATCAAACTCTTTTAACATCATTTTTGTATGGAAGATATTCTCTTGGTATACGTTTACATCAATCATGTTGTACATGTTGCGAGTTTTTGCATTGATGTAGTTTTGGATAGAGTTGATGCGATGATCGATGTAAATTTTCTTACCAGATACATCACGCGTAAAGCCACGTACATGGTAGTCCAATGTAAGGATATCGGAGTCAAAGCTTTGAATCAAATAGTTAAGTGCTTTAAGTGGAGAGATTTGACCACATGTGGACACTTCAATGTCTGCACGGAATGTACTAATCCCTTTGTGCGGATGGCTTTCAGGATAGGTATGTACAGTAAGATGGGATTTATCAAGATGCATTACTACATCTTCTTTTTCAATTTCCTCTTCAGAAATCAAAATCGTTACAGACGCGCCTTGTGGATCATAGTCTTGTTTCGCTACGTTAAGGATGTTGGCACCAATAATATGGCTAACCTCTGTTAAGATAGCTGTTAAACGATCTGCATTGTATACTTCATCAATGTACTGAATGTATTGTTTTTTCTCTTCTTCTGTACGAGTATAACAAATATCATAAATATTAAAACTCAATGTCTTTGTGAGATTATTAAAACCATATAATTTCATTTTAGGCTTTGCTTTAACTAGTGTATCCATGATATGTCATAACCCTTTCCATGCATAGACTTACTATTTCTTTTGAAAGTTTCAAAACGAAGCTTTCACCATATAACTAAACAAGATCTTGTTTATACACAAACTCTACATCAAACTGTCCATTATCGTAGGTAACAATAGCAAAGGTACCACCAGAGCGGTCTCGAGGCAAGGAAATACTGCCAGGATTGACGAACACCGCATCACCAGAACGAACCTCACCATGATGATGGCTGTGACCAGCCACGATGAGACGCGCCCCCATTGAGGTTCCTAAATGAGTCAGTTCTTGTATTCGATTATAATATGATACCTTATCTCCATGAGTCATGTAAATATAGGTATCCTCTAGAGGAATCAACTGTTCTCGCGGTTCAAGAGGCTGTACACGGTCATTATTACCGCGCACTGCATACACAGGAATATCCGTATGTTCCTGCATATAGCGCGCATCATCACCAAAATCTCCAGCGTGAAGCCACATATCAATGTCTTGATCTGCTGTAGCCTCTAAGACGAGGTCAATATCCTCTAGATACCCATGGGTATCGCTTAAAATACCAATTCGTTTCATTTTATAAGTTCTCTAATACTATTATATTACATATTTATATGAACTATACCATATAGTTCGAAAATATCAAAGCTTGTTAATTAATTCGCGTAGTGCACGGCCACGATGACTAATTGTTTCCTTTTCTTCGATACGAAGTTCAGCCATTGTTTTCTTGAACTCAGGCACATAGAAATACGGATCATAGCCAAAGCCGTTATCCCCTTTTGGCTCGTCTTGTACGAGGCCATCACAATAGCCTTCTGCTGTCACTTCACGACCATCAGGATATACGAGAGCTAAGGCACATACATAATGACCTGTGCGGTCGCTTTTACCTTGCAATTCGCGAATTAATTTTTCATTATTAGCTTGATCATCACCGTGATGGCCGGCATAACGAGCAGAATACACACCTGGAGCCCCATTAAGAGCATCTACAGTGATACCAGAGTCATCAGCAAGGCATGGACGATTCGTAGCCTTTGCATAATAGTGAGCTTTTAAAAGAGCATTTTCCATAAAGGTTGTACCAGTTTCCTCTGGTTCCTCAATGGAAATGACATCTTTCACCGGTACACAGTCGATAGATAAATGGGAGAACGCCTCAGAAAATTCACGGATTTTCCCTTTATTTCCTGTAGCAAGTACGATTTGTTCCATCTTACACCTCCGGAGCTGTAGGATATACCTTACCTACTTTATCTGCTGTTGTGCCAAGTACTTCACGTTGTTTTGCCATGAGCTCATCTGTAGCAGCCTCTGCTAAATCAAGTAATGCATTGAGCTCATCACGGTTAAAGGTACCATGTTCACCAGTACCTTGTACCTCAACCATGTTGCCAGAACCGGTGCGCACCACATTCATATCTACGATAGCAGCACTGTCCTCTTCATAGCAAAGATCTGTAATAGGACCGTCAGGACCAATGCCTACAGAAATAGCAGCACAGAAATCAGTAATTGGGAATTTGCCTGCTCCACCAAAGGTGAAGTCCACCGCATCAACAAGGGCCACAAAGGCGCCTGTAATAGAGGCTGTACGCGTACCGCCATCGGCTTGAATTACATCGCAGTCGATTGTAATAGAACGTTCACCAAGAGCTTCAAGGTCTACGACAGCGCGCAATGCACGGCCGATAAGACGTTGAATTTCTACGGTACGGCCCGTTTGTTTCCCCTTTGCCGCCTCACGGCTTACACGAGTTTGCGTAGAACGTGGCAACAAAGAATATTCGGCTGTTACCCATCCTTGGCCAGAACCTTTTAGCCAGCGCGGCACAGAATCCTCCACAGTAGCCGTGCAGATAACCTTAGTCTTACCGCACTCAATGAGTACAGAACCTTCTGCATACTCTGTAAAATTCCGTGTTATTTTAATAGGTCGCAATTGACCTGCTGTTCTATTATCACTGCGCATAGGAACCTCACCATTCTAAAACTAAACATTAGAACGCCCCTTACACAAAGGGGCGTTATTTCTTCTTATTATATCACATGTTAACTATTTTTTATTACCATGAATCGGATTGTAATGTCCGTTGTGAACATAATACGGTGCATTTCTATAAAAAATCCTTACCATATTATAAGAATCTCTACCATGTTATAAGAATCACGATCATAGTTCATATTGGCCTGCACCAAGTGGATCGACCACAACATAGCGGCTAGCTCCACCTTCTGCTTTAGCCTTTTCAGCCTCTGCAATCGCATCTTGACGAGTACCTTCGTTCGCTTGCCAAGGGATAAACATAGCATATACGCTTTGTGGTCCATAAGGTCCGTATTGGCCTCGTGAAAGTACGCTATGCCAGCCTACTTTATCTGCATACATGCGCACCTTTTCAAGTCGTTCCTCTTGTACGCCCGTTTCATCATAGTACACATTGTAGCGGTTCGACCATATATCTCCTACACCTGTTCGTTCCTCTTCGGCCATTTTATGCCGATTAGCCCATTGGATTTTCCACTTAACAATAAGGTCATCAATATAAGCGGTTACACTTTGGCTTTGCTTATATTTAACAGGGTCAAAAGCAGGTTCTACGACCTTACTATAATCAAGACCTGCCATGGATAAGATGATACCTGTATTTACATAGGGCAATGCTTCTTGTACAGAATAACCACCTTCTAATACTGCAATATCTGCTTGTAATAAATCCACCAGCTCAGCATAGCCCTTTGCAGTAACCTGCATATTCGCTAAAGGATCACTAAAGTGATTATCTTGCCCTGCAGAGTTAATAACAATATCTGGATTAAACTCTTCTAAGATAGGCAATACAAGTTCACGCATGACCTTCATCAAGCCTTCGTCACCTGTTCCTGGCGGTAACGGGATATCTATATTGCCACCGATTGCTTGGGGCCCACCAAATTCATCCATAAATCCTGTGCCAGGATATAGGGTTCGTCCATCTTGGTGGAAACTAATGTATAGCGTATCTGGATCATGATAGAACACATCTTGAGAGCCATCGCCATGATGTACATCTGTATCTACTACAGCAACGCGTTTAATACCATAGGTTTGGCGCATGTGCTGTATCATGACGGCTTCAATGTTTATAGTACAAAATCCACGAATACCATGCACCATGGCCATTGCATGATGCCCTGGCGGTCTAACGAGGGCAAAGGCACGATCTACTTCACCTCGCATAACCGCATCAGCTGCTGCAATAGCACCGCCTGCTGACACACGGTGTGCTTCCGTTACCCAAGATTCTAAATCAGGGGCGCCCACATGGACACGCTCTATGGTATCCCAATCGGCAACGATAGGATTATATTCTTTAATATTAGGTATATCTAATAACCCTTCCTCTACGATTTGATCCCGAGTGTACAGTAATCTCTCTTGTCGTTCTGGATGGGTTTCAGAAATCTTCCAGTCAAAGGCAGGGAAAAACACTAAACCTAAACTATGTTTTGGTGCATTTTCATCAGTATGTAACGTATCATCTACATTTGTATGAATGCCTTCATTTGTACCCTTGTGTCCAAGTCCATGACGTTCACGATAGGATAGTCCTTTATTCCACATACTGTTTCACCCCCGCTGCTAGTTGTACTTTTACAGTGATTAACCGTTCCATTGATTGCCAGCCCTCTACTACAGGGAAGTCTTCGATACTAATCACCTCTATATCCTGGTCCTTACCAAGTCCTAAACGCAATGCTTCTTCACCGAGTACCTCTTTAGCGCGTTCCACAACTTGTTCCACCCGCTTTAAGGTACATGTTTGTTGCTTGATTCCCAACTCAGGAATGACGAGCAAACGCCGTTTTGTATCGACGTGAACCGTAAGTTCGATAGTCGATAACGCTAGGGCCGCACCGATAGCATTAGCCACGGCTGCATTATCTGGAATTGTAACAGGCAAATGCAAATAATCGCCGATACTTGATCCCAAGCTAGGCGCCGTACCGCCTACTACAACGATTTGAGCAGGTACAAATACATCGGGATTCACAATATCCGCCACTACATAAATAGGTCGTTTATTCTCTGCCGTTACCACCTCATCTATACCATGCTGAATTGTTTCTAATGCCTTATTGACTATTAAGCGTGCCACATCAGAAGCCGTAATAGAATCACCTAATTGCTGTTGAACTTTAGTCGAGTCAGATGTTAAGCTGTCATGTAATGACGCAGGTAATCTATTGGCTAATGCCTCCATAGATTGGATGGCTAGCTTCATATCACCATAGTTTGCATGGCCCAGTACAATGAGTGCATCCCCTAATGTAGGTTCCGCGCCACCTAAGGCCGCCGATGGGCCCACCCGTTCTGGTCCGACTGTAACGTCACCATCTACTATGCGAACCACAGATTCACCACCAATACCGACGGAGGTAACTGCAAAGGATCGAACTGCACTTGGATACTCACGGATGGATACACCATTTTTCGTCATTAATGGTTTGCCGTGTTTCCACAGAGAAATATCCGTTGTAGTGCCCCCAATATCTAAAGCAACTGTATGCTCTTCACCAATTGCACCAAGGGCAGATAAGCCAAGCACAGTAGCTGCAGGTCCCGTAAAAGCAGTCTCTACAGGTCGACTCACCATATGCTCCATAGGCAAGGAACCGCCATCAGCTTTCAAAATATGGAGTGGAGCCTTAATATTACGAATGCTAAGGGCCTCTTCAACATTACATTTAAAAATAGTAAATACAGGTGTAACAGCACTATTAAAATAGGCGCTAATGGTACGGCGAGGGAAATTCAATGAACCACTTAATAAGCTGCCATTAGAAATGGTATTATACTTATCTTTCAGTTCTTCTGTTATCGATAGTTCCTCTTGAGGATTTCGTACCCCAAATTTAGCAGATACAGCGGCTAAATCAGTGCCACTACGGGATTGAACCATTTTAGCAATATCTCGCACTGCATTTAGAGGTGTGCTTTCTACCACAATCCCTCTATGATCTGTATAGCCTTGAAGATATATAGGACTCACAGGGAATATATCGTCTACGTTACGACCAGGCCCAGTTACTACATAGAGATCTACTACTTGTTCCTTCTGTTCTACAATGGTATTTGTTACCACTGTAGTGGATAGAGTAACTTGTTCAATATTTGATGTATTACAGCCTGTCAAAACTGCATCTAATGCCTCACCTATTCCTTGCATTAGATTATCCTTCGTAGTCCGTCTTTTAGCAGATGCTACTACACGATGACCGTCGATGATGACCGCATCTGTGAAAGTACCACCTACGTCTAACCCTAGTAACATATAACCTCCTTTAACTTTCACAATATATAAAAAGGCTGTACCCATCTCTATGTGATGAGTACAGCCTTCTGTTATTTACCAGATACAGATGCGTAATTTTTAATGATAACAATCGGAGTCATTTGGCTATCATTACCAAATGGATTATCAATCAATAATTGTGCAATTTTATTACCGTCAATGCCACGGCTTGTACCTAATACAGCGGAACGTTTTAAGTCATTAACGTCTGCTACAACGGCACCGTAACAACCTGTGCGAGATACGATTTTCTCAGCTACTTTATCTGGATCCTTTGGACCAAATACAATGTGCTTATCAAATGGAGGCATTGTGCCAGTTACGTCATCAGTTAAGGATGCCGCACGAGCAATTGCATAGAATACACCTGGTTTGCGGAAAATTTTAGCAATAGCACCTAAAATAAAGGCACCTAATACTTTCCATTTACCATCCAAGTTCATAGCGGATTGCATGCCATAAATGGATGCCATAGAACCATCTGGATGGATAAAACGATTGATTAAACGAGCTTGCCAGCATACATCTAGCTCTTCAGGACGTGTAAAACGACCTTGTGTAATAGCTACTACAGATTCAGCTACACAAACGATATCTTCAGGTCCAATATTATGACCGCCAAATTCAACGATAGCATCCACGATGTCATCATTATCTGTAAGAATACGTGTTGGCACACATACTAACTCTAATTCTGCCATTGTTATGCCTCCTTATTGAACCAATGCTGCTTGAACTTCTTCAGCAGTCAAACGAATACGTTGTTTATCGATATGATAATCTGTACGGCCTACGATTTGGTAGTAAATATCGATGTCCATATAAGGGAAGCCCTTAATATCTTCACGAATATTGCCATTTTTACCTGTCAATGTAACGAATACACGAATAGTACCGCCTTTGCGAGGTTTGATGATAACTGCTTCAAAATAGCCATCATGACGAGGACGATTAATGTCCATAGCCCATGCATCTACTTTTACCGCATCAAAATGTTCCTCTGGCAACAATGGACGTGGGAACAAATCCATAATTGTACCAAGTTGACGGCCTTTGTTCACAAATGGAATGTCACAGAACAAGGTAATGGATTCAAAATTACGATCAGATACTTGGAAGTTTGTCGCACGTTTTGGCAACAAGATAACCTTTTCATTACCTTGTTTCAATACGAACAAACGGAATAATAAATACAAAGCGGCAATAGCTACAATAATAGCTATTACTACACTTAGGATGTTATAAAACCACATAGGGCATCTCCTTTACAATGTAATATGTTCAATAGTACGACGATTTGTATCGAGGAAGGAAGCACTCAATGTATCACCAAGCTCTACATCCTTTGTAAAATACAATGTCACAGTGCCTGCAGATTTTTGAGGATTAATCAAATCCTTACTCTCTAATCTACGACGAACTAACTCACTTGTTTCAAAAGCAGGGTCGATAAATTGAATGCGCCCTGACGTTAGCTCCTCTAGCAAAGGTTGTACAAATGGGAAATGTGTACAGCCCAACACTACGACCTCAATTTCTCGAGACAATAAAGGCTCTAAATACTCAGTACATACATCACGTACAAAGAAGTCATCTAAATGACCTTGCTCGATGAGGCCTGCTAGTTCAGGACAAGGTTGTTCCCAAACAAACACTTCATGATCAACTTCAAGTGCTACATGTTTATGAATATGACTATTCACAGTCGCTACTGTCGCCATGATGCCGATCGTCTTGCTTTTGCTTTGACTAATCGCTGTTTTCACACCTTGTGACACACCAATAACTGGTACAGATACGCGTTCGCGCACCGCATCAAGGGCTACAACAGTAAACGTGTTGCAAGCAATGACCATCAATTTAACAGGCTGTTTTTCAAGAGCCTCTGCAATACGACAAGCTAAATATGTAATTTCATCATCGCTGCGATTTCCCACAGGGTTGTTCGCATTGTCGCCAATATAGATGAAGTCTTCGTTAGGAAATTGTTCTTGTAAGACCTTTAAAACAGATAGCCCGCCTACACCGGAGTCAAATACGCCGATAGGCAATTGTTGTACATTATTCATTAGGCATCTCCTCAACAGCTGCTAACATAGGCTGATAAAAAGTGTCGTCTAATCGCACAATTTTACCTGTTGATTTTGACATAAATGCATTCTTAGTCTCTCCCGTAGCTAGGAGAGCACCATCACTGGCACGGCGCATACGATACCTGAATACCATTTGAGCACGTGTCATTTTAACCAAGTATGTTTCGATGTGAAGCTCATCATCGAAATTTGCTGGTTCTTTATAATTGCAGGATACATTCATGATAGGAAATACAATATCCTCATTCATCATATCCCACAGGGTTACACCGATTTTACGAAGGAATTCAATGCGCGCCAGTTCAAACCATCTAAAATGGTTACTATGGTGTGCAATACCCATCATATCGGTTTCGTAAAAGCGTACATTTACTGAAGCAATATGCATACATTTTTCCTTCTCTTTTCATAGAATACAATCTTCATTGTATATCTATTACTTTAGTGTGTCAAATAAATAAAGGCAGTTCAACCGCAACGGATCAAACTGCCTTTATGGTTAAAAGCTAGTTACTGCCACCAAATGGGAAGTATTTTTTTGCCTCTTCTTGATGACTAGTTTTGATGTAACGATTGGCAACCTTGAAAGCAAGGCCAAGCACTGCTACATCATCTATCCAACCTAATACAGGAATTGTATCCGGCACAATATCAATAGGTAATACGAGATACCCTAAGGCACCAGCAATGACTGCTTTTACATATTTTGGAGTGTCCTTGTCACGCATGCAGAGGAACAAGGTCACTGCTCGTTGTACAAAGGCAAGCTTCTTACCATATCGCCCTAAAAAAGCGACGAATTTAGATTCGTTAAAATACTTACCATATGTAATAATTTTTAATGGATTCATCTTCATAATCCTTTAGCGCCTATTTGCGCAAACCACCAATTTTATCTTTTGCTGTATTAACAGTGTTTGTAGCAACATCTTTTGCTGTTTCAACAGCATCATTAGCTTTAGTTTTTGCAGTTTCTACTGCAGCTTGTGCAGAAGCTTTAGCTACTTCTACGCCACCTTTAGCTAATTCTTTAGCTACATCGATATTTTCTTTAGCAACATCAATTTTCTCTTTTGCCGCATCGGTTACTTTCGCCACAACTTCTGCTGCATTGTCATGAAGTTGATATTTTGTTTCTGTATTCCATTTATCGATAGCAGGTGTTACTTTTTCTTCGTAAACTTGTTTCAAAGTTTCTTTAGCAAGACCTGTTTCATTAGCAATACCAGCCCAAACGTCGCGTTGACCTTGTGTGAAAGGAATGCTAGCGCTTGCATCACGGATGATGTCACCTGCTATAGCTTTACCGCTTTCAAGGAATTCAGCAACCATTGGTTTATAACGTTCGATATCAGAAGGCATACCATCTTGGATCCAAATGTGAGCAATTTTACCAATAGCATATGTTAAACCAACTGCTACAGGAACGCGAACTGCTTTTAGAGGAACAAGAAGAGAAATAGCCGCTGTACCTACAGCTGTGCTAAGACCACCAACTAGACCCACTACGGCACCAGATTGTAATTCTACTTCGTAAAGATGTGCAATGCGAGTTACCATATACGTTGCATTGGCGCACAAAGCAACACTGCTGAATTTAGGGGATAATGCCAATGCCGCTGCACGACCTGCACCCCAGAAAATAAATTGTTCAACTTGATAGTCACGGTCTTGAGAACCATCCATAAGTGGCTCAAGTGTTACGCCATTATATTCTGCCATAAGTATTCTCCTTTGTTGTGAACCAACTATAGGTCATATTATTAGTATTATTATACCATTCTATTGCTAGAAGTGAAATGAATTTTTCTAATTATCTATAGATTTAAAAAATAAAATAACTTCCAATATTTTCTATCTTACCAACTAGTGAGACCACCATCGATAGTCCATGCTGCCCCCGTTACAAAGGAAGCTTTATTGCTCAATAAAAATACAATAACCTCCCCAATTTCATGAGGTTGACCAATGCGTCCCAAGGGATAATGTTGGCCCATTTCAGCCTTAGCAGCCTCTGCATCTTGCTGAGCATTTGCAATTTGTTTATCTACTAAAGAGGTATCCACATCACCAGGACAAACACAGTTAACGCGCACATTATGTGGTGCCATTTCAAGGGATAGTGATTTCGTAAAACTCACTACCGCACCTTTTGAAGCGCCGTATACAGAGCAAGCCACATTACCTTGTAAGCCTGCATCACTAGCTACCGTTACGATACTGCCCTTTGTAGCGCGCAAATAGGGCAATGCCGCTTGGCACAAGAAAACCGTACCTTTCACATTGGTGCCAAACATTTCATCAAAGGCTGCTTCCGTTACATCTGCTAGAAGCTCTTCTTCATAATAGCCTGCTGCTGTTACGAGAGCAGAAACACCGCCGAATAATTTAACGGTTTCTTTTACAATACGCTGACAATCTTCAATCTTCGATACATCCCCTTGGATGTACTGCACCCTTGAAGAATAGCGGCGCAATTTCATCTTAGCCGTTTGTCCTGATTTTTCATCACGACCGTTAATGACAACACACCAGCCTTCTTTAAGAAGCAATTTTGCCGTAGCAAATCCGATGCCCGATGTGCCACCACTAATCAATGCCACTTGTACATCACTTTTATGAGGCATACCTTGCCCTCCTATAATGTGGAAACATAGTCATAGACTAATTTCAACAACATAACTGTCGTTACCGACAAGAATACAACACGTACCAACGACGAACCCTTAGCAATAGCTAAATGAGATCCTAGGTAAGCACCTATAATTTGGCCTACCCCTGTAGCTAAACCGTACTTAATATTGACGTGACCTAAATAGAAAAATACGATTAAGGATGCTAAATTACTGGTAAAATTCAATATTTTTGCATTCGCTGAAGCATGCAGAAAATCAAAGCCAGTAAAAATAAAGCCCATAATCAAAAACGTGCCTGTACCAGGTCCAATAAAGCCATCGTAGATACCGATGCCAAGAGCGAAGGCCATGCAGATATATAAGGCTTTGCCCGCCACTTGGGATGTACGATTTACCTCGCCCCAATCCTTTTTAAATACCACAAATAGTGTGACACCAACAAGAAGGACAATAATGATAGGTTTTACATATAACGGTGGCAATGATACGACGGCCAAGGTACCAAGCATGGAACCTATAAATGTAAAGGGTAGTAATTTGCGAACCAAGGAAAAATCAACCATATGATTTCTTAAGAATGTAATTGACGCACTACCAGCACCAAAGATACTAGATAATTTATTACTACCTAATGCCATACTGGGTGGAAGATTCGTCAATAGCATAGCAGGAACAGAAATTAGGCCCCCACCGCCCACAATGGAGTCTACAAAGCCTGCAAAGGCACCTGCTACAGCGAGCAAAACGAGAATTAGGATATCAAAGGGTAACCCCGTTACCTCAATAAGCCACTCCATATAAACCTCCTACAGATAGCACATCAACGGTCGCCAAAGGCCACCGTTGTCATGCTAGTTTATTTTATTTTGCACCTAGTCGATCTAGAGCTAATGTGTATCCATCAGCACCATAGACTAAGCATCTTTTAACACGACTAATGGTAGCCGTGCTTGCACCTGTTTCTTCTACAATTTTTTCGTAGCTATCACCGGCACGTAGCATTTTTGCTACTTGTAAGCGTTGAGACAAAGCTTTCAATTCATTAATCGTACAGATATCTTCAAAGAATGCATAGCACTCCTCAGTATTTTCAAGCGTTAATATAGCGGTGAATAGCTCATCGTTTTGTTCACTTCTCAACTTCTCATTGATACTCATAGGATCCTCCTACTTCTTATTCATCGCTTTAGACCAAGCATCGCCAATCATTTGGACTAATTGTACCAAAATAACCAAGATGATAATGGTAGCAATCATAATATCAGCTTGGAAACGTTGGTAACCATAGCGGATAGCAATATCACCAAGGCCACCGCCACCGATAGCACCAGCCATTGCAGAGTAACTGATGAGGTTAACGATAAGAACCGTTACATTATCGATAATCGTAGGCAATGCTTCAGGTAATAATACTTTCCAAATGATTTGGAGTGGACTTGCACCCATGGATTGGGCCGCTTCAATTACGCCAAAGTTAATATCTTTAATAGATGTTTCTACAAGACGTGCTAAGAATGGAATTGCAGCGATTGTTAAAGGCACACAAGCTGCAGTGGTACCAATAGATGTGCCTGCCACCATACGAGTGAATGGAATGATAGCTACCATCAAAATGATAAATGGTACGGAACGCGTTGCATTGACGATAGCACCTAGCACCTTATTAAGCGCTACATTTTCTAAGATATGACCCTTAGAGGTTACTACCAAAATAACACCGAGAGGGATACCAAGTAACATAGCCATGACCGTAGAAATAATGGTCATTTGCAATGTATCAAGGGTACCAGTTATGAGAAGATTAATGATTTGCTCTGACATAACCGATCACCTCGCTTTCAATTGGTAATGTTTTGATGTAGTCTAAACCCTCTTGCGCATTTTCTGGGTCACCATTCAAGATAACGATAAGGCGACCAACACATGTATTTTGGATATAGTCGATACCACCAAAGAGGATACTTACATCGAGGTTAAAGCGTCGTACGAGACCTGCCACTACAGGTTCATCTGTAGATTGGCCTGTGAATTTAAGGCGTACTAATGGAGCTGTACCTGCAATCCATTGATCATGCAATTCCAAATGTTCTAACGCTTCTGGCGGTAAGTTATCACTTACTACAGAGCTAATGAATTCTTTTGTGGTATTTTCACGAGGATGTGTAAATACTTCAACAGTGCTACCTTCCTCGAGGATTACACCACCTTCAATAACCGCTACGCGATCACAGATTTCACGGATTACGTGCATTTCATGAGTGATGAGAACGATAGTAAGGCCCATTTTTTCGTTGATATCTTTCAACAATTTCAAAATGGATTCTGTTGTTTGCGGATCCAGAGCAGATGTAGCTTCATCACAAAGAAGAACCTTTGGATTAGACGCTAAGGCACGAGCGATACCAACACGTTGTTTTTGACCACCAGACAATTGAGATGGATAGTTGTTCATACGCTCAGTAAGACCTACGATATCAAGGATTGGCGTAATGCGTTCCTTGATTTCGGATTTGCTCAAGCCTTGTAATTCCAACGGAAATGCCACATTGTCATACACTGTACGAGAGGACAAAAGGTTAAAATGTTGGAAAATCATACCAATATCTTTGCGTGCTTTACGTAAATCGGATTTGCTAAGTGTTGTTAAATCTGTACCATTGACGATAACAGAGCCAGATGTAGGAGCTTCGAGCATGTTGATGCATCGAATTAATGTGGATTTACCGGCCCCAGATTGACCGATAATGCCAAAGATTTCACCTTCTTTAACATCAAGGCTAATATCTTTTAATGCTTCCACACGAGTAGCGCCTTCATAGACTTTACTAATGTGTTGTAATTGAATCAAAATAATGTCCTTTCTTAAGGTAAAAGTTTACCATGTAATGAAAGTAGATTACCTATTAAGGCAAACCTTCTTCCATCAATTTTTCTAGTGCTTCGCGTAGACGAAGTGTAATAGCACCTGGTTTACCACCGGATACTGGATTTCTGTCTAGCTTAGTAATTGGGATGACACCACCAATTGTATCGGTAAAGAATAATTCGTCCGCATCATCTACAAAGGCGCGGTCAAATTCTTTTTCGATAAGAGTAATACCTAGAGATGGTGCTACGCGAGTCAAAATCATTTGGCGCGTAATACCTTTTAAGATATGATTATCTGCTGGATGCGTATACAAGATACCATCTTTGACAGCAAATACATTGGATGTTGCACCTTCTGTACAAACGCCATCACGGAACAACATGGCAGTATAAGCAAATTTCTTCTCCGCTTTAGTTTGTGCCAAAATATTTGGAATCAAATTAGTAGTCTTAACATCTACATGGTCCCAACGCTCATCAGGTAATGCAATCGCTTTTACACCTTCACCCAATTTATTAACTGCATCCATATCCAAATTACGGATAGACATGAGCATTTGTGGTTCTAGTTTGGAACGATCATATGCATGATGGCGTGGCGCTACGCCACGAGAGATTTGCAAATAAATATAGCCCTCTTTGATTTCACTTTGCTCGATTAAAATTTCGTGCAATTCTGTTAAATCATCTGGGGTCATTTTTACGGGAATATCCATTTCACGCATAGAGCGATACAAGCGATCTTGATGGTAAGACAATGCGAAGCAACGGCCTTTTACGACACGTACCACTTCGTATACAGAGTCACCAAACAAATAACCACGGTCATCAATACTGATAACTTTGGCACCTGGTTCAACAAACTCGCCATTAAAATATGTTAATTCTTGCATAGGAGCACCTCTTTTTCTATATCGTTACTCTATCAAGTAGTAATCATCATGGACTTATTATATCACAATTACTTTCAAATTTTCACACTTTACTTTGTGAAAGATATAACTTAGATATACAAAAATCCGCTAGGATGCCATAGCTAAAAACTATATCCTAGCGGATGTATATTATTAATGTCCTAATATAAATTTACGTAATGGTTTAGGTACATGGTTTAATGTCACAGCAGTCAAATAGGACAGGCCTAGCGCCATCACATACATCGCAAGCACATTGACCACGGTATACAAAAGATTATATTTAGCCATCACACCAGAGATAATTAACAACCAGAATGGATGCGCTAAATAAATGCCGTAGGACTTATCCCCTATTTCTGACCAAGTAGATTCCATAGTCGCATTCATTGGTAAGGTTTGGAATAAGAACAGACTAAATAGTGTTCCCAGTCCAGTATAGAGAACACCCATTGGGCTCATTTGATGAACTGTATAAATTGCTTCAAGCACTGTATAATGCCATACGTCCATGACATAGTAGTAGGATCCAAGCATCAATAAAATAGAGCCTACCGCACTAACACCTAATAAGTAACGATAGCGCCACATGTATTCACATACCGTTTCATAGCGCTCAGCACATACGGCACCCAACAAGAATATCCACACATAATGGATAACCCAATAATTTAGTCTCATATCAAAGAGATATTTCAATACAGGGTTATTACTAAGATGTTCTGTTACCCAACGGCCGAGCATGTAAGATGATACATAATCGATGCCAACTTGGATGATAAATAGTAATACCATCCAGAATACAGGACGTTTTAAGATGACTTTCACCATAGCTCGCCATAGAGGCATCATCACGTAGAACCATAAGAGGATAACCATAAAGTATAAATGATACATAGACGTACCAAATAATAGATTTACAGCCAATGGTCCCGGATGCAAATTACCTAGATTATGCGCCGTTAGTCCCGTGTAGAGCAAATAAAATATGGACCACGTAATATATGGAAATAGCACCACCTGAATACGGCGGTGCATAAATTCCTTATATGAGAATGGTCCCTCTACAGATGTATGGTAGAACAATCCAAATGCAGAGAGGAAGAAAAATGCTGGTACTCCAAAGCGCGATAGAATTTCTAAGACGCTAATGAGTTCTAAATTTACAAAAGGATTTTGTAATGCGTAAGAACCTACATGAATGCCGATAACACCGAGCATACAGAGTCCACGCATATATGTAATTTCCGGTAAAAATGCTTTTTTCATGTCCATTCCCTATTCACTATTGACCAGGTACAACTGCAGGTGTTGGCACAAGGCGTGGACCTTGAGATGTTGTAGCCGGTTGTTTAACTACTGGAATTACAGATGATGTAATTTGAACAGCTGTTGTCTTTACTGGTTGAGCAGGTTGTGCTGGTGCAGCTTGACCATTAGCCTTAGCTGCTGCTTCTGCCTTAGCCTTAGCTTCTGCCTCAGCTTTAGCTTTCGCTTCTGCTTCACGTTTCAAGCGCAATTCTTTTTCAAGAGGTACTACAGGTTTATCGTAGATTGTAATATCTGTTTCGAATAGACGGCCCCAAGGGAATGTAGCCTTTACTGTACGAGGGTCGACTTTAAGGTATTTTTCAGCGAAGTCTTGGATACGTTCACCTAAGTAGCTTTCAAGACGTTCATTCAACTCGCCAGAATAACGTACATTATCTGTGCGAATAGAGTCTTGCATACGGTAAATATCTTTGCGGATATTTGCTTGGTACGCCCAGTTATCCAAATATTGTTGAGTCAACATCTTGCGGTGACCTTCTGGGCTCATAGTTTTGAGCAATACCCCTTGCGCAATGGCGTAGCCTACCGTATTACTTGCGGTATTCCAACCATTGTACGCACCGATTTTGTATAACATATCGCGTTTGTACATAGCAGATACTAATGTATTGTCCGCACCATTGTTATAAGCAATATCAGCAACGCTTACATTTACACCAGAATCAACAGCTTGTTGAATTCGATCTACGAAAGCATTTGTAGAATTAGAAATCATTGGGAAGTTCTCGAAGCTTTCAGATTCACCAGTGCTTGTAGTAAGTGGTGTATTTACTGCTAACAACACAGTTGGTTTACCTTGTGTCACCATTGTGCCACCTACGGCCTCAACGTGTTGAGCAATTGTTTTATCAATCGTTTGGTCTTCGTAACCTGGCAATGTTTTACCGCCACCACCAAGTGGGTAAATTACAGAGAATGTAGGTTTTTCTGTACTTTCATCGGTACGAGAACGAGCCATCAACAAGAGCCCAAGTTGGTCGGCACCAGGGAAGCTACCGTATTTCTCAACAGGAATATCCTTAGAGTATTTACTTAAGTAACGACCTTCTAATGCAGATTGGGACAATTGAGATGTATCATCATGGCCCAATGCAAAGTAATCGAATACACCGCTACGAGTTTCGTCAATCAACTCTTTGTTGATTTTCATATTTTTTTGACGGCGGTCAAACCAGTCTTGTAGATATTCTACAGGAACAGAGGCTTGTAAGCTCATCAATTTTTGAGTTTCCTCTTGTGTTAAGGAGCCAGAGTCTAATTTATCTTGCAATGCTGCAATTTGGAAGATAGTAGGCCCATATTCCGCATAATAAGCTGGTTCAGTGCCGCCACCACTAGCACGTGGAGAACGCATTACAGTGCCAAAACCATAAATACGCACGTTTTTATTACGAGCTTTTAAGGATTCAATACGTTTTAAACGGCTTTCCAATGTGGAAAGTGGAATATTATGTTTACGAGAGTCTACAAGACCACCATAAATAAGCGTATCTGTACTCAATACCATCACATCAGCACGACCTGCATTTTGTTCAACCCAAGCCATGATTTGATCTGCTTGACCTTGGTAATTCTTACCAGAAATCAAGTTCTGAGGTGGTGTCAATATAGTCATACCTGCTTCGCGAGCTGTATCTACAGTATATTGTAAGCTTACAGGGCGATCATCTTGAGGTACATACAACACGGTTTCCGCATCAATTTTAATAGATGTACCAGTAGCGATAGCTGCAGCCATAAGTGCTACTTTCAACCATTTATTCGTCATAAATCAAATCTCCTTCTGTGTAGCGAGTACTCCCGACTCGCGAAATTAACTGTTTCATAATACTCTCTTTTTCTGACACTTTTATGAAATGTTCATATGCTCAATAGTATAATTATATCATTTGACTATTATTTCGCAACCGGCTTGGTTTTCCCTACCTTAGGCAGACTCCAATTGTACTTGATGGCTAGCAGACGGATAACGAGTACTACTGTGAAAGCACCATATACGGCCATACTGTCCCAACTCGATGTGACCATAAGATAATAAACGATGCCACCAATAATACTAGGCAAAGCATATACATCCTCTTTCAAAACAGATGGGATGCGTTGCGCCAACATATCGCGGATAATACCGCCACCAACAGCAGTGATTGTACCGAGCAACACAATAAAGATAGGCAACTCTGGATAGAGTTTAAAACCTGCAGAAGCACCTGTTACGGTAAATGATGCTAATCCTAACGCATCGGCCAACAAGTAACTAGCTCGACTACGAGGCCCCATCGCATGCTTGCGATATCGGCTGTTATAAATCAAGAACACGATAACAGTTACCACTAAAACAACGGTAACATACACTACATTTCGCAATGAATTCGGCGGAAAATAGCCGAGCAACACGTCCCGTACAATACCACCACCAATAGCAGTAGCCAATGCAAGGACAGTCATACCAAATATATCCATCTTCCGAGCTACTCCAACGAGTGCACCGGATACAGCAAAGGCAATGGTGCCAATCATATCAAATATATACCAAATAATGTCCATAATTCCCCCAAATAATCTATTCGCATAACTGCGTACACTATGATAGACTTTATGTAAGATATTATACATGAAGAGGTATGCCAATGACAAAAGACATTACACCTACAGACATTGAAAATATGGATGAACGCACACGGGACGAATATTTTATGGCCATTGCCATGGAAGAAGCTCGCAAAGCTTATGAACTTGGAGAAATCCCTATCGGTGCCATTCTCGTAAAAGATAATACCATTGTTTCGCGCCACCATAATCGTCGTGAACTCGATCATGATGCAACGGCCCATGCAGAGGTCCTCGTAATCCGCGAAGCATGCGATGTTCTCAAGCGCTGGCGGTTGACTGGTTGTACCCTGTATGTTACGATAGAGCCGTGTCCGATGTGCGCTGGAGCCATTATTAACAGTCGTATTGACCGTGTTGTATATGGTGCAAGTGATTACAAAGGAGGCGCCGTGGAATCGCTATTCAATGTGCTCTCTCATCCTGGTTTAAATCATGAACCAAAACTAGCATCTGGTGTGCTTGGTGATGAATGCAGCCAAATTATGAAAGACTTCTTTAAAGAGCGCCGTAAAGCACGGAGGAGTACCCAAGAGGCTGAAGGGTCCGCACTCGAAATGCGGTAGGTCGGGCAACCGGCGCGGGGGTTCAAATCCCTCCTCCTCTGCCAACTAAACTATATAAAGCGCTAACTATGGTTAGCGCTTTTTTTGTATCTATATTTATCAATACTTTAGTAACTTTATGAGTTATAATATACACAAGATATAATTACTGCTATTAAATAGACTCAAGGGGACACTACTATGAAAAAATATTACCCTTATCTCATTACAGTGAGTCATATGATTAACGATTCCTGTCAAAGTGTATTGCCTGCCCTCTTACCTCTGTTCATTTATACCTATGGACTGAGCTTAGAGCAAGCAGGTTTTCTCATCTTAGCTAATACAGCATTATCATCATTATTACAGCCTTTACTAGGCTATATTTCAGACAAGATCAATCAACCGCGGCTCATTGCCTTCGGCGTTTTATTGTCTGCATGTAGTACAGGTATGATGGGCTTTGTTACCTCTTATGAAAGCCTCCTCGTTTGTGCCACATTAGCGGGCGTTGGCTCTTCCATCTTCCATCCTGAAGGCGCAAAGATTATGAACCGTCTCGGTGGAGGCAAGAAAGGGAAGGCCATGGGCACCTTTGCTATCGGCGGTAGCTCGGGCTTCGCCTTTGGTCCACTCTTTGCAGGTGCCATTGCTTATACAGTGGGTCCACATGGCTTAGCGGCTTTCACCGTAGTAGGTACTATTATATCTACTATATTATTCGTACTAATGCCTCGCATCGTAGCTCATGCACGTACTATCGACCAAGCGGTAGCTACTGAAAATCCAACAGTGGCGGCAAAACCGCTGAAGAACTACTGGAAATACTTTGGCATCTTATTCATTATTATCTTGAGCCAATCAGTAAACTTCCGCGTTATCAATGCGTTTATTCCAATTTTCTGGACTCGCGAGCTCGGTACAAGCCCTGAACAAGGTAGCTTTGCCTTGACTGTATTCTTTAGTATCGGCATCTTCATGACCTATATTGGCGGTCTATTGGGCGATAAATATGGTCCTATCAAGATTATCAGACTATCCCTATTAGTTTGGTTACCTGCTATGTTCCTATTAACAGAGGTTCCAACCTTCTCACCACTCATCATGATGCCTATAGCCTACTTACTACTACTCATGATTGGTGCTGCTAAAGCAATTAGCTACAGCCCAGTTATCGTACTAGGTCAAACATATCTAGCCAAAAGTATCGGCTTTGCATCGGGTATCACCCTCGGCGTGAGTCAGACTATCGGTGGCGTCATCGCTCCTGTCGTAGGTAACCTAGCAGATACCTACTCCCTACCTGTTGCTATGATGACACTCGTGCCATTCCTCGTAATGGGCCTTGGGGCATCATTACTATTAAAGGATCCTAAAAAATTACAGTAAAAAAGCCCCCTTACGGGGGCTTATATTTTTAGCTAAATTAGTGTTTTAGCATTTCATTCAAGATAACTACATCCGTTTCTTTCATACCTCGAGCCACAGTACCGATACTGCGGATGGTATCATCAACGGTGTATGCTACAAGGCCATCGCCTTTTTGGTAGTTCTTATTAAGGCGAGCTTGTTTATATCCCATAAAGGCACCATCAAGGGAGATAGCAATTTTACCTGCACAGGATGGTTTTGCTCCGTCGCAAACGATGCCGGATAAGCTGGCAAGACCATTTACTAAGGTATTCTCAATGATATCCTTGCTATCACCTTTCAAGAAGGCTATGCCTGCTACACTTACAACACCAGCAGATACAACACCGCAGTAGGCGGACAATTTACCAATGCCAGATTTAACGTACAGTGTTAACAAGTTGGCAAAGACGAGTGCACGGTACAGTTCATCATCACTTTTACCAAGTTCCTCAGCAGTTGTAATGATAGGTACCGATACTGTTAAGCCTTGGTTACCAGAGCCAGAGCAAATTACAACAGGCAATGGACACCCACTCATGCGTGCATCGGATCCAGCTGCTGCACGAGCCTTACATTTCGTTTCTAGAGACGGGTTTTCTTCATCCAACAACAAGAGCTGGCCAATATTGGAGCCATAATCATTAGACAAACCTTCTCGAGAAATAGCTGTATTGTATTCTACTTGCTGTTTGATTTGAGGTATGACGCCAGAAATATCTGCCGTTTTAGAAAATTCGTAAATGCTATCAAAGGTCATTGCATATTCTGTTTTTGCAACCTTCTTAATTTCATTGATTGTTTCAGACACAATCTCACCATCTACAGCAACATAGGTTACATTCGTATGGTCATTTTCAATGCGAACCACCGCTGTATGTTCATCTGTTTCAGCAGTGATTTCGATATAAAGATTATCTACACCTTCAGCAAGTGAGACCGTACAGAAGTTAGCATTCAACAATGTGCCAAGCCATTTACGATCTTCATCTGTAGCAGATTCTAGTACCTCTAGCTCACGCTCAGGATGACCTACGATGGCACCAAGGGTAGCAGCCGCTTGAAGGCCCTTTCGCCCACCAGAGTTAGGAATTACTACGGATTTTACATTTTTAATAATATTCGCGCTGCATCGTGCGTGAATATGGTTAGGAAACTCATCTAAAACAGAGACTGCCTTCGCAGCCGCATAAGCCAATGCAATCGGCTCAGTGCACCCGAAGGCAGGACGCATCTCTGATTTTAATAAGGAAATATAATCCATCTTATACTTCCGCAATAATTTCCACTTCTACCAAAGCACCCAATGGAAGGTCTTTTACTGCTACGCAAGAACGAGCTGGTTTAGAAGTGAAATATTTAGCATACACTTCATTAAATGCTTTGAAGTCAGCGATATCAGCCAAGAAACAAGTAGTTTTAATAACTTCAGAGAAGTCAGAACCTGCTGCAGCCAATACAGCATCAATGTTTTTGCATACTTGTTCAGTTTGCTCTACGATACCGCTTGCAACAATGGAACCAGTTGCAGGATCGAGTGGAATTTGACCAGAAGCGAATAATAAACCGCCTACTACTTTAGCTTGAGAGTAAGGACCTACTGCTGCTGGAGCTTTGTCTGTGTGAATTGTGTTCATAATAATTCTCCTTTAAAATATAATTGAAAATAATATAAATCATTCTAATGCCGCCATACTCACATTAGTAATTACCTTATAAATGACATACTTCGTGAAAGCATATCTATAACAAATTATTTAATAGATTTGAAGGCATTGTCAAATATCGTTTTGAAATAATCCCGTTGTACATCAGTTGTTACACCTACGTATAGTACCGGTTTACCTGGCTTCAACACAAATGCAGCATTTGCATAAAGCGGAGTTTGTACATTTCCATCCGCATATAACAAGCGAGAACTTGCTGCATAAGTTTGATATTTAGTGCCTGCCACAGGATGTACTTGTTCCGCATTTTCTACGGTAAGCGTTCTAGGTTTTATAAGCAGTTCACCTGACCGAGTCTTAAGATTAGCATAGCGTTTCGGATCATTTAAAGGTACTACAGTTGTAGTTGTGGGAATTTGCTTATTAATGGCACCTAGCATAAGTTGTTCTGTAACAGGATCAATTTGGCCTTTATCAAGAGCTGCCATAGCCGCTACAAACATAGGGTCATTAGCCTTATCTTTAGCTACTTTTTGCGCTATTTGTTTAACATCTACAGCTACTACTAACGCATCCTTTTGACCTGTTTTGTCAGCACCTTTTAATTGGTATACGTCAAAAGTAGTGCCAAAGTTTTGAAGAAGCTCTTTTGCCATCATATTTGCCATTGAAGATTTTGAAGGATTCTCATTCAATTGTTTTTCTACAAAATCACGTGTATTTGTTTTAGATGCAGAAACAACATTTACATTGTTAGGCACTACCATAGAACCTGCAATGGTTTGCACATCCTTAGCGAAACCTACGCCAGATACAGTACCTAATAAACAGGCTGCACAAGCCAATACTTTCAAAGATTTCATATTATTTACCTCCCTTGAGAGATTGTGTTTGATACATATGATTCAACTCATTAGCCCAATAATCATAGCTAGAATCATCAGATGATAAAATCTGTAAGGATACACCTTTATCTGTAGGAACGGCATAACCAATCAAAGCATAAGAATTTCTAAAACCATCATAGCTAAGGCCACCACGCAAATCGCCTGTTACAGCCGTACCATAACGTGTTTGAACAGGTTTATATCCTACATGAGTTGCATCTAGGCTCACTTGTTTTGCCATAAAATCTACATAAGAACGGAGCTCTTCTTTACTTTTAGGAGATAAATTCTTTTCTGTAGCAAGCATTTTATCAACTACCCCCATAATGTGAGCAGGTAACTTGTCATTTAGTATCTTCAAATCTTTCGCTAATTTAGCACCTTCAATAGTATTGCCCTTCAAACCTTGTAATTGTTGTTGAGCCTTCTCTTTAGAGTAGGAATCTACATATTTAGAGATAGAACTTTTTATTGCAGTTTTTTCTGCATCTGGATCCTTTTCTAAAATAGTTTTATTCATACCAATTACTTGATCTATGGCATTTTTAGAATAGTCTACAACGACTAACTGACCTACATGGTGACCTTGTTTATCCGTCCCTTGTAATTGATAGACGGAAAATCCATCTAACACATCGCCCTTGAAAGGTTCAACCTGTACCGGTGCTTGTAATTTTAAACTAGTATTAACAGCATCAACAGCCGCTTTATTTGCCACTGAAATTATTTGGCTTTGCTCATTATTACGTAGCTTTGCATCCGTAGGAACGCGCATGACTTCTACAGCTTTCACCGTAGGAGACGTACTGCCATATAAACCATAGCCTAAATCTACTGTATCAGCATATGCCACTGCACCCATGCCAACAGTCAAGCACGTCGCACAAGTCAATGTCATCATTTTTTTGTTGAGAGCTCTCATAAGACACCTCACGATTTAACAATACATTCGTATACAGATTATATTCATAATCCATATTGCATCCATAAAGATTTCAAAAAGATAATCTATACTGCATATACTAATTATTATACTATATAGAGATGTATAACTGTATAGTGTAATTTACAACCTATGAGTTCTGCTATACAATACTTAAATAGATATGTAAACATAGAGTATGAGAAATAGAAAGGAGTGCACACTTGGTGTGCTTTTATTATGATACAAGAAATAATTCCACTCACTAGGCCTCGTACATTAGCGGCCTCTTTAGGGCCTACTATTTTAGGTGCTGCCTTTAGCTATTACGCATTTGGTGCTGCACAAGGTACAGGTCTTGCCATTTTCCATACAGTTTTAATATTCTTAGCTGTTGTAACAGCTCAAATTGTAGCTAATTTATGGAATGAATATAAAGATTTCAAATCTGGTCTCGATGCAGGACAAAAGGTCGGCAATGCTGGTTCTATTACGCGTGGTGCCATTACGCCAGAACTCATCGTTACCATGATTAAGGTACTCATGGTGGTACCTATTATCATCGGTCTTTACCTATCGGCAACTATCACTTGGTACTATATTCCAGCTGGTTTTCTTTGCATTCTCATCAGTTTTCTCTACTCTGGTGGGCCAAAACCAATTTCTCGCACACCATTTGGGGAAATTTCCTCTGGTATCGCTATGGGGTTTGCTATCGTACTCATTACAGGTTATGCCTGGACACGTGACTTATCTTCAGCATTATTAATTCCTGCTATTCCATCTACATTGCTAGTAGGCTCCATTATGCTTACTAATAACATTCGTGATATTAGAAATGATGAAAACCATGGTCGTCGTACATTACCAATCGTATTGGGTCGTGAACGCGCCCTCAGTTTAATGAGCATCACCTACCTATTCAATTTCATTTGGATCCTTGCATGGATCATTGTAGGTCACATGACATGGTTCTCCCTCTTCGCCTTTTCCGCAGCACCACTAGCTTTCAAAACAGTACATACCTTAAGTACTAAAACAGATGAGTTCCTACTCGACAAAGCTATGGGTACAACTGCAGGGGCTGCAATGATTTACCAAATCATGTGGTCCATTGGACTTATCATAGGTAAATAAGGTTGAACCATAGATTCAATTATTAGCAAATAAGTGTTTACCAATACGTACATACATTAAATACAATTACATAAAATAAAGAGAGATTTCCAAACACTATCAACTATTTATAGATACTAGTTTGGAAATCTCTTTTTGGTATAACTTTAAACTATGGAGAACTCGTAACAATTCCTTCTTGATAGATAGGAAATAATTTAGTACTATAAATATAATATTTTATATGAAATGATTGTAAAAGGAGTGTGTCTAATGAGAAAATTTTTAGCATTAGCAGCTACTGTAATCCTTGGCGGTGCTTTATTGATCGCTGGTTGCGGTAATGACAATAACAAACAAGCTGCTAACAACGGCAAACAAGTATTAAAAATCGGTGCTACAGCAGTACCTCACGCAGAAATTTTGGAACAAGTTAAACCTGTCTTGGCAAAAGATGGTATTGATTTACAAATCACTGAATTCACTGATTACAACACACCAAACATTGCTTTGGGTGATAAAGAAATCGATGCAAACTTCTTCCAACATGTACCTTACATGGATGAATTCGCAAAAGCTCACAACCTTCCACTAGTATCCGCTGGTGGTGTTCACCTTGAGCCAATGGGCTTATACTCCCATCAAATTAAAGATTTAAAAGATCTTCCTAAAGGCGCTAAAATCGCTATCCCTAACGACCCTACAAACGGTGGTCGTGCATTATTGTTATTGCAAAAAGAAGGTCTTATCACATTGAAAGACTCCAGCAATATCTTGTCTACAATTCAAGATATCACTTCCAACCCTAATGGTTACCAATTTGTTGAATTAGAAGCAGCTCAAATACCTCGTTCTCTTGACGATGTAGCTTTAGCAGCTATCAACACAAACTATGCATTAAATGCAGGTCTTAACCCTAGTAAAGATGCATTGGCAATCGAATCTAAAGATTCCCCTTACGTAAATATCGTAACTGTACTTAAAGGCAATGAAAGCGATCCTCGCATCAAAAAATTGATGGAAGCTCTTCATAGCCCTGAAATCAAAAAATTCATTGAAGAAAAATACAAAGGTGCAGTTGTTCCTGCATTCTAAGGTATAACAAAAAAGAGACCACATCCGTGGTCTCTTTTTTACTATAAGCTGTCCGCACCAAATCTAAATGGTAATAACTCATCAAGACTAACAACTTTATAATTTCCTTTTAGATTAGCCAAGATAATCTGTGGTATGTCAAATTCAGAAATTACTTGGCGACAGGCACCACATGGTGCACAAGGCCCTTTCGTATCAGCAACTACGGCGAGGGCCTTAAATTTTGTACGACCTTCTGATACGGCTTTAAATATAGCAGTTCGTTCTGCACAGTTAGTTAAACCATAAGATGCATTTTCTATATTGCAACCTTCATAGATTGTCCCATCCTCACACAGAAGGGCTGCACCCACTCCAAAATGAGAATACGGGCTATAGGTTTTCTCACGCGCTACTATGGCACGATCAATAAGCTTTTGAATTTCCTGTTCCGTCATATCAGTTTCCTTTTCTATCATATGGATATCCTCATTCCACCATATCAAGAATCGTATCCACTACAATTGGTGCAGTTTTGCCAAAGGTAATTGCCTCTAAATATGTTTTAGCCGCATTTAGGAGCAAACTTTCATGAGAAGCATATAAGGTAGCTATGCTTTCACCCGCCCTAACATCATCACCTGTTTTCTTGTGCATTACTATGCCTGCACTGTAATCGATAGGACCATCCTTAACGGTACGACCAGCCCCGAGCATAACAGATGCAATACCACATTGTTCTGTATTCATGTGTGTAATATAACCGTCTTGAGGCGCTGTAACATCATAAGTGAATTTCCCGATGGCTAGTAAACTTTCATCATCAAGAACACGACTATCTCCACCTTGAGCATCGATCATCATGCGCAATCGTTCAAGAGCGGCTCCCGAATTAAGGGCCTCTTGTACGCGACTAAGAGCCGTTTCATAATCACAAATTTGGCTCAACACAAGCATATGGGCTGCCATGATAAGACATTCATGAGTTAAATCCTCTGGGCCATGACCTTTCAAGGTGTCAATAACCTCACGAATTTCCAAAGCATTACCAATGGCGTGACCTAGCGGTCGGTCCATATCGGTTAAAACAGCCTTAACAGAGCGACCATTTTCCGTTCCAATATCTACCATAGCTTTCGCCAATGCGCGAGCATCGTCTATGGTTTTCATAAAGGCGCCACTACCAACCTTTACATCCAGCAAAATGGCTTGTGCCCCAGAGGCTAATTTTTTACTCATTACAGAGGATGCAATTAGAGGGATACTATCGACGGTGCCTGTTACATCACGCAAAGCATATAGCTTCTTGTCTGCAGGTGCCAGCCCTTCAGATTGTCCGATAACGGCAAGACCTATTGTATTGACTTGATTAATAAATGCCTCTTGGTCCAATGATACCTTTAGATTTGGTATGGACTCCATCTTGTCGATAGTGCCACCTGTATGACCAAGTCCACGGCCTGACATTTTCGCCACCTTGCCGCCACAAGTAGCTACCAAAGGTCCTATGATAAGAGTTGTCTTATCCCCTACACCACCGGTACTATGCTTATCTACTGTTATCCCATCAATATTGGATAAATCTACCATATGCCCTGACTGGGCCATTGCCATGGTCAATGTGCCTAGTTCACGAGCATTCATCCCATTAAATACAATGGTCATCAATAAGGCACTCACTTGATAGTCGGGGATGTCCCCATTTACATAGCCAGAGATGACAAAACGAATTTCCTCATCTGTTAAGGGTAAATTAGACCGTTTTTTTAGAATAATATCATACATGCGCATGGTTATACCGCCATTCTAAGAAACCACCTAAGCATTGCCTAGGTGGTTTTCTATTATACTTCTTCGTCTAAATGATCTTTAAGTAGTTCTACTGCTGCACTGGCGCCGATACGGCTGCAACCTTCTGCAATATATGCTTTCATGTCAGAAATAGAACGAATACCACCGGCAGCCTTAATTTTTACATTAGGACCGATGTGTTTCTTAAAGAGTTGAATATCTTCAATACTAGCTCCACTACTACCAAAACCTGTAGATGTCTTAATATAATCAGCACCACCGTCTGTAACACATTTACATAGAGCTATCTTTTCAGCGTTAGTTAGATAACAGGTTTCGATGATAACCTTTAAGATTTTATCTCCGCAGGCTGCTTTAAGGGATTTAATTTCATCAGTAACAGCATCAAAATCACCTTGTTTTACATTGCCTAGGTTAATAACCATATCAATTTCAGAGGCCCCTTCTGCAAGGGCTTGTTTTGTTTCAGCTACCTTTACCTCTGTTGTTTCATAGCCTAAAGGAAAACCAATAACAGTGCATACATTGAGCTCTGGATATGCTTCATGGGCAGAAGCCACAAAATCTGGGGGAATACAAACTGATGCCGTCTTATAGGCTACGCCGGCGTCACAAATTTCTTTAATATCATCCCATGTAGCTGTAGGACGTAATAGTGTGTGATCCACATAAGATAATAATTCTTTACCTAACATAGTGTCTCTCCTTACTAAAAGAACGACATTTGCTCTGGCTCAGGTTCTTTATGTAAAGCCTCTTGAACAGCGCGATTTTTGTCATCAATAAATGGTTCTAGTGGTACACCTGTAGCCTTCAACAAATCTGGCAAGCTGTTAACGCCCTTAGCCTTAGCCGCCTCTAATACAACCTTAGCACATGTTTCTGCATCATCCAATGCGTAGTGATGTTTAAACTCAACCCCGATGTATGCAGCCATTGTGTTTAGCTTATGGTTTACTAAATCTGGCCATACCGCACGTGAAAGTTTTACAGTACATGCATAATCTAGCTCTGGCCAAGGAATTTTGTAGTAATCCAGTGTAGCACGCAATACATTCATATCGAATTTTGCGTTGTGAGCTACCATGATATTGCCTTTTAAATGATTTTCGTAGATAGCATTCCACAATTGATCAAAGGTTTTCTCATGGATAACATCCTTTGGTTGAATACCATGAATTTCAATGCATTCATCATCAAAACTCATAAACGGTGGTTTGATAAGGCTGTACGCCTTTTTTGTAATCTGTCCATCCTTTACGGTAATAACCGCCAAGGAGCACGCACTATTTTTAAATTTATTAGCTGTTTCAAAGTCTAATGCAACAAAATCTAACATAGGACTCCTTTCAAATCTATAGGTTTCAAAATTTATATATAAGAATTGTATTCATTTTCTCCATTTATTATAGCATGAAACACTCTATAATCTACTATTCAACGGTGACTATTAGTCACCTCTTTCACATCAAATTTAATTGACAGATAGGCCCTCTGTATGTGAAAATTATTTAGATATATATGTAGTATGGAGGTTGCAAGATGGCAGATGACAGATTAATCGTTGCCCTTGATGTATCCACTATGGATGCGATGAAAGAAACCGTAACAGCCCTTGGTGATGCGGTTAGCTTTTACAAGGTCGGCATGGAGCTATTCTACGCCGAAGGAGAGCAAACAGTTCGCTATTTACAAGAGCAAAACAAACAAGTATTTCTTGATTTGAAATTGCATGATATTCCTAATACAGTAGCACATGGCGTATCTTCCCTAACACGTTTAGGTGCTAACTTGATCACTATGCATGGTCAAGGCGGTCCAGTTATGATGAAAGCCGCTGTAAAAGCTGCTCGAGAAACAGCTGAACAATTGGGCGTTGAACGTACAAAATTATTGGCAATCACTGTATTAACTAGCTTTGATGATGAAGCTTGGACTGCAACTGGTGGTCAATTGCCTATTTCTGACCAAGTTATTCGTCTAGCAAAGCTTGCTAAAGAATGTGGCATGGATGGCGTTGTATGTTCCGCATTAGAAGCTAAGATGATTCGCGAAGCATGTGGTGATGATTTCCTCATCGTAACACCTGGTATTCGCCCATCCTTTGCAGCAACAGACGACCAAAAACGTATTGCTACACCTGCTAGTGCATTACAAGATGGCGCGTCTCGTCTCGTTATTGGCCGCCCTATTACACAGGCTGAAAATCCTCGTGAAGCAGTTCGTTTAATTATTGAAGAAATGGAGAATGTATCCAAATGATGACAGAACAAGAAGTAAAACAATTACTTATCGACACTCAAGCTATTTTAGAAGGTCACTTCCTTTTGACATCTGGACTCCACAGCCCAATGTACGTTGAAAAATTCAATGTATTGCAACACCCAAAATATACCGAAAAACTTTGTAAAGAATTGGCTGAACGCTTCCGCGATCAAAATGTAGAACTCGTTATCGGACCTATGACTGGTGGTATCTTACTAGCTCACGAAGTAGGTAAAGCTCTTGGTACACGCGCTATCTTCACAGAACGTGAAAAAGGTGTTATGACATTGCGCCGCGGCTTCAAAATCGAACCAGGTACACGCGTACTTATCGTTGAAGACATCGTAACTACTGGTGGTTCTGTACAAGAAGTAGTAAATGTTGTAAACCAATCTGGTGGTGAAATCGTAGGTGTAGGCCTTCTCGTTAACCGTTCTGGTGGCAAAGCAGAATTTGGCGTACCTCACGAAAAAGTACAAGCATTGCTTAACCTTGAAGTTCCTACATACAAACCTGAAGAATGCCCTCTTTGCAAAGACGGCGTAGCTATGACAGAACGCGGTTCTAAACATATCAAATAAAATGACTAAAGACCTATGCATATGCATAGGTCTTTTCTTTTAATATTTAAGTTAATAAAAGTATTAGTTAATAAATATATTCCCAGTCTATCAAATACAATCAACGTTCATCACCAGATACAAAAAGAGCTCCTTCACGAAGGAGCTCTTTTTGTTTGTGTGTAGTTATTGTGTGTAAGAGAGAGATTCTGATACGAATGTATCACATAGAGTGTGTGGCTCTATGGTGGCCATGAATGCACTTTCACGGCCACGTTCTCTATCATTTTATGAGAGTAAGGGGCTCATAAAATATGGTTAGTTTTGTGTAGTTTGTGGTGCACCTTGTTCAGTTTGTTGTTGTGGCGCATTACCATTAGTTTGTTGAGGTGGTTGACCTTGCATAGGCATTTGACCTTGCGGAGGCATTTGGCCTTGCGGAGGCATTTGACCATTATTTGGACCCATACCATCCATCATTTGGTTTTGACAATTTTGGTACATATGTTGACCATTATTTGGCCCCAGACCATTTTGAGGCATCATTTGATTATTTCCATCCATCATATGTTGGTCCATATGCATATTAGAACCATCATGTCTATGTGGTTTTCTAAACTGTTGTTCATTGGTTTTCATCCATTCACCAAAATTTGGTAGATCATTTACTGCAAATGATGTACCTACCCCTACAGCACTGATTACAGTTAGAATAGCAGCAATTATAATTCGTCTCATAGCTCCTCCTTAATCTACATTGCTGAAATAACGTTCGCGTACACCACGAAGTTCAATACCAATAAAGATACATGTAAGGCCCCCAAAGAGACCTACACCACCAAGTGCAACTAAAGTTATTACTGACAACGCAGGAAATGCCGTTACATTCTCAAACGGTTGCCATGAGCTACCTAACAAGAATAAGATAGCTGGTGTAATAATAAAAGTAAGAACACCTACAATATAGGATAGCGCGCTGCCAATAGAAAGTAATGTTTTGGAAGCACTTCTCGCCATACCTGGCAATTGTGGTAATAAACGTTCTTTATAATCATCAAATCTTGCATAGATTGCTTGCATATTAACAGATTTACTTTCACCACCATCTTGGCCTAATGTATCTGTAATAATACCTGCATCTACATAGGACGCATAGATTTCCTCTGGAGTTCCCAAAGATTTAATAATTTCGCTATCTGTAAGTCCTCTTTCATAACCTACAGCGAAATGTTCTTCATAAACCTCGATAATACTTTCTACATCAGCAACACGAGCCTTCTTAAATATATTGCGTAGTGCTTCTAAAAAGCTATTTTTGTTCATTATAGTCTACTCCTTTCAACAGGATGTTGATTACACCAGAAAATTCATCCCATTCTTGGCGCATCTTGTTATATGCGGCACGTCCATCTTCTGTGATGTGATAATATTTCCGAGACGGTCCTGTAGAGGACTCTTTTAAATATGTTTCAACATACTTTTCTTTTTTCAATCTATTAAATAATGGATATATCGTTCCTTCAGAAATCTCAATATATTCCGAAATGGTGCTTACAATTTCATACCCATATCGATCAGTTTGTGTTAGTAATGCTAGCACTAACATATCCATAACACCTTTTTTTAATTGAACTTGCATAGTTCCTCCCTTTTAGGCTGTGCTTGCCTGCCAATGTGAAAGCTCTCTTACGGTCACTATCATGTACTGACAAATACATAATAACACAAGGTACCTCGTATTGCAAGGTACCTTGTTAAAAATATATTTCACAAAACCAATTTTTGTTATTTTATACCTAATAAAGATAGATAAACTCTAGGTTTATAGAGATAAAAATATTTTCAAAATTATACTAATTTCAAGTTATTTATATTGAAATGCATCCCAAATATCATCTCAAAAAAAAATCCTCATCCAAAGGATGAGGATTTTCTATTCAGGATAAAGAGACTTCACGCATCTTAAATAGCCTGTATTTAATTGGAAGATGCTTGTCCTAATTTAAGCTGTGTGCTTTTCATTTTGCCATTGTGAGTATAGGATACTAAAACTGTGTCGCCAGGGCTCTTAGCGTCAATTTGCTCTTTTAATTCTAATAATGTGCTAATATCCTTGCCATCAACTTGAGCAATTGTATCGCCTTCTACTAAACCTGCCTTTGCTGCAGGACCATTCGCATCAAGTTGAACAATGAGAAGGCCTTCGCCTTCATAACTTACATTGTTACGCGCTGCTGTTTGACGGTCTACAGCCCATACACCAATATAAGGACGTACAACTTTACCATTTTTAATAATAGAATCTACCACTGTCATAGCGGAGTTAATAGGAATGGCAAATCCCATACCTTCAACGCCTTCTTTAGATATCTTAGAGCTATTAATACCAATCAATTCGCCATCTGCATTGAGGAGGGCACCACCAGAGTTACCTGGATTAATAGCTGCGTCTGTTTGAATCAATGGGAAACGTTGACCTTGATCATCGATAGTACGTGCTAATGCACTAATTACACCAGATGTAACAGATCCTTTAAACTCTAAGCCTAAAGGATTGCCAATGGCGATAGCCGGTTCCCCTACTTGCAAGGAATCAGAGTCGCCAATTTTTATAGGTTGAATATCCTTTGGTGGATCGATTTTAACAACAGCTAAGTCTGTTTGAGCATCTGTACCGATAACTGTACCTGTTACGGTAGATCCATTAGATAAAGATACTGTAACCTCTCCATTTTTCGCACCAGCTACAACGTGATTATTTGTTACGATATGTCCATCATTATCAATCAATACACCAGAGCCTACACCCTCTCCAGCATAAATGGTACGGTTAAAAATATCTTTTTGGAAAACTTGTGTAGTAATACCTACTACAGCTGGACCAGATTCTTTAGCCGCTTGTACCACATACGTATTACGTGTATCTGTAATCGGTTTATTTTGTTTTGTTTGTTCTCGCACAGTTGTTTGATGTGTCACAGGACTACCAAAGAAATAGTAGCCACCGCCTACACCAATACCAAGGGCTAGCACACAGGCTATAATTGATTTCTTATATTTTGAAAAATTCATACATTTCTCCTCATATCATTTCTTAATGATTTAATGAAAATCAATTTTATAAAATTGATTTTGATGAACCTATTATAGTACGCAATACTTTACAATGCAACATAACAATTTATTACATCTATAATAAAAATCTAATTTCTATAAATAATATGTATCTAGCGATCTTTCAAGAACAATTCAATGTTAGAGAAATGACACGAACAAAAAGCTCTATATAAAGCTATCATATAAAACATAAAGGGCATTCACTAGCCGTCGCTAGCAAATGCCCTTTATGCATATAGTTTGAGAGTGTAAGGACTGTTGAGAGAGTATATGTGATCTAGATAAGTTGAGAGAGAACTTATTAAGAGAGAGAAGTTTAGTTGTTTCTTATCTAGAATCAAACGTCAGCCTTACCTAAATAAGTATACATGGAATATCTAAACTATCAAAGGAAGTATATAAACTATTTTTAAATCTTTGATTATATCTATATAATAACTCTCTATAAACTCATATTTTATCAACAGCCAACAAAAACGTGAGTGCAAAGTGAAAACATATTTCAGTTATCAAACAAATTTATAACCTACGCCCCACACTGTAATGATATGTTTACTATCGGATGGGTTATCTTCAATTTCTTCACGTAAACGATTGATATGAACCGCTACAGTTGCATAATCACCGTAAGAGTCAAGCCCCCATACACGAGAGTACAACTCTTCTTTACTAAATACGATATCACGATTACGCATTAAAAATTCTAATAATTGGAACTCTTTCTTTTTAAGGTGAACTTCTTTTTCGTTTACCCAAACTTTCATCATCTTAGGATCAAGACGAATTTCACCGGATTGAATAGCATTAGTTTCCATAGCATCACGCTCTGTTAAGCGTTTATATTGCGCTAACATAGCTTTGATTTTTGCAATCAATACAGATGGAGAAAATGGTTTTTCAATGTAATCATCAGCGCCTACACCTAGGCCACGGATTTTATCAATATCATCAAGACGAGCTGTTACCATAACAATTGGGACGCGAACCTTGTCACGAATTTGGCGACAAACTTCAAAACCGTCCATTTCTGGCAACATAACATCAAGGATGATAAGGTCTACAGGAGTATTTAAAGCAGCCTCAATACCCTCGGTACCATTAGTCATAATCGTAACATCATAACCTGCCACCATTAAATAATCACGCTCAATATTGGCGATATCCAAATCGTCTTCAATAATTAAGATATGTTCACTCATGATTCTTCTCCTTGTTTAGGAAATTCTAATATAACACGTAGACCATGTGGTCTTACATTTTCAATCACAACTCGGCCTTCAAAGATTTCCATAATTCGACGAATAATCGACAATCCAAGACCACTACCTTCCTGCGGGTTCGTACGAGACGAATCTACGCGGTAGAACGGGCGCATTAGACGCTCTAGAGATTCTGGTGGTACCCCTGGGCCATCATCACTGATAACACAGTATACATAATCATCATCACTAGTTACATCAATCACACAATGACCAATATCGGCCATTTTATACTTAGCACTGTTGTTCAACACATTTTGTAAAACACGTTGTAACAATTGTGGGTTTGCATTAATAAAAGCACTTTCAGCTGCTATACGGAATTTGATTTCAAGTCCTCTTGTTTGATAAGGAGCCAAATGATCTTCAACAAAATCACGTACATATTGACCGAGTTCAATTCGTTCAGATGGACGTGACTCTTTCTTATAATTCAATGTTGTAATAAGGAACAATTCCTCTAACATAGAATCTAAATCATTAGCCCGTTTCAAAATGATTCCCATATAGCGTTTTTGTTGCTCTTCTGTTGGTGCAATACCATCGCGAACACCTTCTGCATAGGCTTTAATAGCTGTTAACGGCGTTCGGATATCATGGGATATCCCTGCTAACAACTCTTTTTGTTGTTCCTGTTCCATTTCAATCTGACGATTGGCCATTTCTAACGATTTTGTCATATTCTTAACATGAATCATGATGAATCGTGTAACAAATCGGTTAATAGCAAAGAAGGTAACAATAAAGAGTAATATAGCCACTACAATAATATAGAAGGAAACTGATTCCATTAAGCTATCACTACCATGAGTAGCTCGCTTTATAGCAATATGATATACGTAAGCATGACGCCCATCGTATTTCCTCATTTCATATACGAAAGTATTATTGGACTGATATACGATACCTTGTAGTTCAGGGTTTACATCAATAAGGCCAACAATAGCAGAGGCACTATAGATTTGAGGATTACCATAGGTGTACACCATATTACCTTGATCTAGTACTTCTACATATACTTCCTTCGGATCGAGTAAGCTATAGCTAGGCTTTACTAAGCTATCTATTAAGTTGTTTTCTAAACCATAAAAGGTAATTGTTTCAGTGATTCGACTGACACTTTTAAACTGTTGTTCCTGCTCAATACGCAAATAGTAACCGGCATTAGCCAATATGCGCAGACCTGTAAAGTATAGCAAAAATAAGATAATTGCTATCAAAATAGGCACTACAAAGAGCACAACATTGGATATCCAAATCCGTATTTGTAAATTCACAGGGTTACCTCAATATCATAAATATTAGATACTTCTTATAGTTTACGCTATTTTTAATACTTAAAGCAAGTGAAAAGCTCAAAAAAGTGATTTAACTTTCATATTTTCTTCATTGTTAGTTTATAATTGGCAGTTATTACATATGGTCAGTATGCCTTTTATTATCTACCATTCTTAAGTTTTTAATATAAGTTACACGCATCCGGGTAACTTATACCAACATATTATAAGTAATTTTTAGGACATCAAAGATAAGCATCTATATCGTCTTATTCAATATTCTCTATATTTTTTATAAAATCTCTAAATATAAAAATGCTATATCTGTAAAAATAAATTCTGTTACCTTATATTATTAGTATCAAAATATTTCTCTACTCATATATAATTCAATTGCCTTATTATACATAAAAAAAGAGGATTCCATAGGAATCCTCTTTTAATATTTGGATTAACGACGATTTGCATCGAAGAAGTTAATAGCAACTTCTGGGAACATAGCGTAAGTCAATACGTCTTCGTCAGTGATACCATTGTAGCCTTTGGAAGCTAAATCTTGACGGTAACCTTCCAATTCAGGTTCGATAAGATCTGCTGGACGGCAAGTGATAGGTTCTTCATCACCGATAATAGTGTGACGGATTTCGTCAGAAATTTTACCAGGCAACGCACCGTATTTACCGCGTACAAGGTCTTTAACTTCGTTAGGAACCATTTTATAACGGTCGCCCATCATAACGTTCATCATAGCCATTGTACCAACGATTTGGGATGTTGGAGTTACCAATGGAGGGTAACCCAAGTCTTCACGTACGCGTGGCATTTCATCCATAACGTCGAAGAAGCGATCGCCCATACCCATTTCGTTCAATTGGTTTTGAGTATTGGACAACATACCGCCAGGAATTTGGTAACGACGAACTGCTGGGATTACATCACTAGCTGGTTTCAAGTTGAATTCTTCAGCGATTTGTTGTTTTACTTTACGGAAGTGGTCAACTAATGGAATGTATTTATCAAGGTCAAGACCAAGATCCCATTCAGTGCCTTTGAACATTTCGATCATAGTTTCAGTAGCTGGTTGGCTAGTTGCATGAGCGAATGGAGAGATAGCAGTATCGATGATATCTACGCCAGCTTTAGCAGCTTCCCAGTATGTAGTGCTTGCAAGACCGCAAGTGAAATGGCTGTGCAAGTCGATTGGCAATTCACCAAAACGTTTTTTGAATGTGGAAACCAAATCATATGCATCAGCAGGTCCTAACAAACCGGACATATCTTTGATACATAAGGAATCTGTACCCATTTCTACCAATGTTTCAGCTACTTTCAAGAAGCTTTCAGTTGTATGAACTGGGGAGATTGTGTATACCATAGCGGATTGAACGTGTGCGCCTGCTTTTTTGGAGTACTTAATAGCAGCTTCCATGTTGCGAGGGTCATTCAATGCGTCGAAGATACGGATACGATCAATACCATTTTTTACAGCTGCATTACAGAATGCTTCTACTACATCATCAGAGTAGTGTTTGTAGCCCAACAAGTTTTGGCCACGAAGTAACATTTGTAGTGGAGTGTTTTTCAAATTGGATTTCAATTTACGAAGGCGTTCCCATGGATCTTCATTCAAGAAACGAAGACAGCTGTCATAAGTAGCGCCGCCCCAACATTCAAGAGCTTCATAACCAATTTCATCTAAAAGGCCAAGCACTGGTTCCATTTGTTCGTAACGCATGCGTGTTGCCAAAATAGATTGATGACCGTCGCGAAGAACGGTTTCGCAGATTCTTAATTTTTTAGCCATGTTAATCCTCCAAATCGAAATAGTTTATGCATGTAATTTTATACATCCACTACATAACTATCTCATACCTATTTTTTTACGATTTTTATAGCACTTGCTCACACGAGCAAATACTCAAGCAATCGTTAAGACATACTTATATTAGACTACTTATAGAATTCTTTGTCAACAACCACATTATGCTATTTACTCATGATTTCATGTATTCAATTATGATTTTTTCGTGATAGAAATCACAATAAAGCGCTAAGAAGCTAGGATTTAACATGTATTTTTAATCAATTTAATTTCTTTGTAATTTCTCTTTTTAATGAGAAACCAAAATTTATATCGCAATAATTTTTAGTTATTATTGACCAGCTTTCAAAGTATATCGGTATTTATAAATCTAGTACTTCGATAATCATCGGTATATTTATGAGCTCATCACTTTTATTGATAATACACCTGCATTATTGTAATTTATAAATATACAAAAGAACCTACCTTTTATAGGTAGGTTCTTATAGTAAGCAATTATTATTATATTATTTTTCAGGTTTTACCTTTTTTGGTGCCGTTTCAAGAACGATATTTTTACCATCCCGTTTAACTTGGATAGAGAATGCACCCTCACCTTCTTTGAAGTATTCCATCTTAATATCGAGCAACATTTTACCAATTAAAGTCTCTACCTTCTCTGTAAGGAATTCACGATAGAATGCATCTTCCTTTTGTTTTGGACTTTGATGTACTACAGGTTTCTTAGCAGAACGTTCTCTATCAAGCATTGTTTCTTCAAAATTTTCAGTATCTTTAAAGTTTTTCATCATATCCGCATCGGATAAGCCTTTTTGAATTTTAAACTTTGCCATGTTTATCTCCTATTAATTCGAAAATTGCCTTTTTCACGCGTACCGATTCAATACCAGACATACAATATTGATCAGGCTTAGGGCAACGTCGTTTACGACATCCTAAGCAATCTAACTCATCATTAACAAGAACCTTAAAGTTCCCCGTCAACGGTCCCCACAGCTTAGGATCTGTAGGTCCAAAAAGTGCGACAACAGGTTTATTTAAAGCTAGTGCAATATGCAATGCACCCGTATCAGCAGTCACTACTACATCGCAACTTTTAATTAAAGCCCCTACCTCTTGAAGTGTGGTTTTCCCCAACATATTCAGCATAATTTTATCAAGGCCATCAGCCGTTATGGAGTCCATCAACGGTTTGTATTGGATTGCCTCTTTTGGACCGCCTAAGCACACAAAATTGGCTCTATACTGGAGAGATTTAATGAGAGAATACCATTTCTCTTGAGGCCACTCTTTCGTCGCCCAAGATGTGCCTAGGACAAGACCTATGCGCAGTGGCTTATCTACCTCTCCGCGATTTAAGGATGTATCATAATTAATTGATTCCCACTGTTTTTCTGCCCAAGCACGCAAATTAGAGGGCACAAAAAAATCCATGTGGTATAGCCGTTTACCACTAGAACCGTTGACTATGCAAGGTTTTTCATCATCAGTGATAACAGCAGGAGATGTAGTTAATCCACTATGCTCTGCAACGGCTGTATTCAGTAATTTAGCAACCTCTATATAGCGCTTAATGACATGATCTGTACTCGGCTTTGCCTTGTAGTTAGTAAACATCCAATTCAGCTCTTTTGTACCACCAAGTCCAAGGCGAATGGGTGCACCTGATGCCAATAAAACGAGCCCTGTGATGAGTCGCCCTTGTACATCGACAGCCACATCAAATTCGTATGGTTTTAACTTATCTCTAAGTTCCCACCACATGCGCCACATCGTTGGAATATGTAGTTTTTTAGAATGTGCTTCGTATTCATCCCGCTCCCAAGGAATGATTTCATCTACATAGGGATTTCCCTGTAAAAGTTCTACCATACTAGGGGTTACAATCCAATGTAGCTTTGCCTCTGGGTAATGCTCTTTGATCCAGCGCGCAGCAGGTGTGGCATGTAGTATATCCCCTATGTAGCTGAGTCGTACAAATAATATATTCATATATATCCTTATAGTACAAACGAGTATAGGAATAAAGCCTTTATAATGAATCATTATAAAGGCCTTTTCTTAAGATTTCTTTTTACTATCACTAGATGATTTAGATGAAGTATCATCCTCTGTCACCTTTGTAGTTTCGTCGCTACCATTCTTGATAATGTCTTTTACATCGGACAATGTCAATTCATTGAATGTAGTAGGATGATTATATTTATAAACTGGTTTGAAGCCTACACCCAATTTACCTGTATAAACAGTTAGGGCATTATTATCTTCATCCACGCGAGCAATATAGATAGTTTTATCCATATCAACGCCAATTAGACGGAAACGTCCTGGTGGATTAATTACACGCCAACCACCTTCAATGCCGTTAAACATGAAGATATCACCAGTTTTAACGTTATCATAGAAGAATCTATCTTCATCATAGAATACGCCAATATGGCCAATATCCGTAGCCTGCATATAAACGCGACGCGTATCATAGTTCGCATCAGTACGATAAATACGATATGCGTTTTCTTGAACTTTTACCTTCATGTACACAACATTCGTCGCTTCAGAATACGCAGCATCTACGATTTTACTATTACGAGGCAAGTCTTCAAGTTTTGTATCTACTTCATGTTCAGGATCATCCGCATTGAGACGAGCCATAACAACCTCTCTAGAGTCATATAGACCCATGATGGCATAATTACGGTCAGGCATCCAACTAAAGTAACTAATAGAGCGACCCTTCAAATCAATCGTTGTAGGCTTGCTTTCATTAGCCTTATAAATTTTCAAAGAGCTTTCAGTAACAACTGCCATGAACTGACGGTCATAAGATACATACTTAGTACCTTCCTTAATATCAGGGAAGTTTTTAGTATCATCCTTAGAAGCGCCGGCTACATTAAAATCTGTAGTCGGTGCAAACATATATTGATCAAGGTATAGGTATACCCCACCTTGCAGAAGAATACCTACCGCAAAGGCGCTCAGTACACGCGTAAAAGGTTTCATGTGTCCTCCTATTTCACGATAAACGCCGTTGGGATCATGCGTTCCCCTAATAAATCGGCTGGTTTGTTTATTACTTTACCATTGAGGTATAGTGTAGAACTAGAACCGCCATCTAAATTCGCTGCAATGTAGCAACCTTTTTCATAGAGAATATCTTGTACGTCACGTAATGTAGCGCCAAGAGAATAACCTGGTTGACGACCATCGATTACGAGGAATAGTACTGTACCATCTTTCTTTTGACCGATAGCAGTACGTGGACCTACGCCCCAACCGCCATCGCCTTCGGTAATCATCTTCTTACCATCTACGATAAGAGGTGGCCCAAAAGTAATACCTTCCATGGCTTTCATATCACTAAGTTGTGTTTTATCGTAGTTACCTGCAATAAGGTTACCAGATTTAGAGAAACCTACGAAGTCTACTGCTTCTTCAGGTCCTACATCTTTACCGATAACATATTCACCATCATGCAAAATAAAGCCATAAGGCAAACGGCCTGTGCCAGTACCATTTGGATCGTGGAAACCGCCACCATTGATAGCAGCTACCGCATTATTCATCTTCGCAATATTACTTGTAGTATCGCCTTTTTCTTGAATATTAGCAGCTGTACCGACTTCAATACGACGAGGGTCTGGAATTTCAAGAATATAGCCTACATAACGAGCAGACTGAATTTTTTCAAGGTTTAAGCTCTTATCTTCACGAGCATTAAACTTGAATAGGTCTTGGCTTTTAACAACGCCAACCGTCCCCAAAATAGATTGCAATTCATCTTCACTGAATAGCCATGTAATGTAATGAGGGTGGCGAGATTGTAATATGGCACCAATAACAGCGCGCTTTACATTATTAAACGGTCCAAAGAGCACCACGAATGGTGAGGTTACAACGGTAAATAGGAACACCATGATGATGAACTTTACCCAATTCTTTTTGAACAATGTATTTCTCCTTATAAATCAGTGAAATGTTCAGTGCTAATGCGTTCTTCAAAATGTTTGATATCAACAGCATTACCAACCCAAACACGCAAAATGTTATATGGATTATCACCTGTATGAGCCCAGCCAGATTTCATGGCCATACTCATTTTAATGCCCGCTTTTTTAGTGGCATCATCGGTGAATTCATTTTTATCTCCATAAGGATAGCAGAACCAAGGATTATCCTTGATGCCCACCTCTTTTGCAAGGGCTTCTTGAGCCTTTGTAATATTTTCTATTTGTTTAGCTTCAGACAATTGGCCCATTTCGATATGTTGGAATCCATGATTGGAAATGGTAATACCATTTTTATGCATTTCACGAATTTGATCCCAAGTTAACCGTGTACCTACATCGCCAGGATTGATAAACACAGTGGCTGCAAAACCATATTCTTTCATAATTGGATATACGATAGAATACGTATCCGCATAACCGTCATCAAAGGTTAATACAACAGGTTTTTCAGGCACTGCTGCACCATTTACGACATAATCATATAGTTGATCCATTGTTAATGGATTATAACCATTATCTTTGAGGAACTTCATTTGTTCTCTGAATAGATCCTCACGAATAACTGCATCGTTATCCTTATCATCGCCAATTTTATGATACATAAGAACAGGGATGCCCGTTGGATGTACCATTTTGACTTCTTTTACAGGCGCCGTTGGACTAGCCGGTTCCGTTTTTTGTGAAAGCAATCCACATCCGGCCAAAACCATTGCCAATGCGACAACTAATAGTGTTACCAATGGAATCCGTTTCATAGGTCCTCCTCTATTAGAACACAATTATATACAGAATATTATAACATTTCTATGAAGATTAGTAAAAAACTAACGCTTTACTAGTATCTCATCAATCGATTTTCTAGGTCTAGGATTCATAGGCTCATCTGGAATACCTATGGTAATGATTGCCTGTACATCTAGTGTTATCTAATTCCATTTTATCCATTCCTACAAAAGAATAGCATTTAAACTATTACCATTGTTATATTGTAATACGCTCAATAATGCTTTAATATTTTAATTATATACTATATAGCGTAAACTATACTATTTTAATACACAGAGGATTTACCATGAAAAAACGTCTTACTCTCATACAAATGGATGTCCACGTAAATGACATAGAATATAACTACAATCGAGTTCAAGAATTATTGTCTCAATCCCTATCTGAAAGTCCAGATATTATCGTATTACCGGAAACCTGGAACACTGGTTTTTATCCATCTACAGATTTAATCAATATCGCCGATACAAATGGGGACCGCACAAAAGCCTTATTACGTGCATTTTCTAAGGAACATAATGTAAATATTGTAGGCGGATCTGTAGCAGTTGCCAAAGAGAATCTCGTATTTAATACATCCTATGTTTACAACCGAAGCGGCGAACTTGTAGGAGAATATTCCAAGATGCACGGCTTTAGCCCTGCTAAGGAAGACAAATACTTTGCTAGCGGTACTCATACTACGCATTTTGAGCTAGATGGAATTCCTTGTAGCACGGTCATCTGTTACGACATCCGTTTCCCTGAACTAGTAAGAATGGCTGCATTACCAGGCACGGAATTATTATTTGTGCCTGCGCAATGGCCTACTATGCGTTTACGACACTGGCAGGTACTCAATGAAGTGCGTGCTATTGAAAACCAATTATTCGTCTGTGCCGTAAACGGCTGCGGCACAGTGGGCCGCGTTCAAAGTACAGGTCACTCTGCTGTATATGATCCATGGGGCACCAACCTACTCGAAATGGGCACTAACGAAGGCATTGTTTCCGTAGACATCGACCTCGCTGTAGTCGAAGATATCCGTAACAAAATTAATATCTTTAAAGATCGCAAACCTGAACTCTATAACCTATAACAAAAAAGGCACATTGTTTTGAACTATCTCCTTAAATTAAGAAGGTCATTCGATTAACAATGTGCCTTTTATTTTTATTGAACTGTATGTAAGAAATAGATTACTCTAGTTTGTTCTGGATTAACTGCCATACCTGCAACAGTAAACGTGTTATATGAATAATCAAATTTAAAGATATAGAATGTATAATCTGCGTTAAATGGTCGCTTAACTTCCTTAAACGAATAGTAGCCTAAATATTTTTTCTGTAAAGCCTTATTTTCATCATTAGACAACACTTTATCAGAACTTAATTGACTAGAATCTTGCTCTAAGTCCAACCCCATTTTATTGTTCATTTGGTTAGAGAGCTCATAATCAACCTTTCGCTTAATATTCTCATTACTTAAGGCCACTTTATATGGATACATATTATTGAATGTATTCGTTACTTCAATCCATTCTTCTGGCAATATAGTAGACATGTATTTTCTATACTTCGTCTTAACATCCTCGTACGGTTTAATCGAAACACGTTCAGTCTCACCCTTAGTAATAATAACCTTAGCATGATTTTCTGCATCTTGAATATAAGGCTTTAACTCTGATGGTTTACCGGTGAAAGAAACTTGGATATAACGACCATCTTCAATCGCCTTAGGTGGCTTTAAATGAATATCAACTTGCTTAGCAAAAGAAGGTATTTTCTTTGGAAAACCAGACAAATCATTCACTTTATTTATATCTATATGATTGTAATATTCCTTGTCATTAACAGGATATTTAATGCTTTCCCTAAAATTAATAGCATCTACAATTTGTTTTTCAATTTCTTCTCGTGTATAGGGATTTTTAATAAAGTCTCGTTGTGGCGTACTTCTTATTCTTCTATTATGTTCCTCTATATGAGCGTGCATACGCGATTCCTCATCTCGCTGCTGTAATATTTGTTCGTTATATGTTTTTTTAGCAAGAGACATAACAGCATAAGATAATTCTGTTTCACCCGTTACTTTACTTTCCATATAAGGCATAACCTCTAAAGATTGGATTCTATTAACTTGAGTAGCGTTTGTGCCCAAAGGTGTTCCTACAGATAGAGTGGATAACTGCTCAGCATTTGTTATTCCTATGTTCGCAACCAATGCGGTCACAACAAGTATAAATCCTTTTAACTTCATTCATATCTCCATTAAATAAACTATATAAAAAAGAGTTGCTGCACATATTATATAGCTACTTAGGTAATTTAAAACTCAATAAGTCGCCACATATCCTCCGGAACTTGTTCTAAAGGTTTATTCTTAGCCATAGCATCTTTTAGAATATCAATCGTATCTTGTACCTCTTGTTTATCCTTTGTATTTGGATCGTGTAGAACGACACGGTTTAAAGAGTCTTGTCCAAATTGTTTTAAGTATTCTTTTTCTACTTGATTCAGTTCACGACGTAAGTATTTCATAGTATATCCTCTATTTGTAAATATCTTTTCGATGTCCAACTTCTAACGCTAAAATAATACATCTATCATCATTAATATCGGCAATGACTCTATAATTACCAATGCGATAACGCCACAGCCCCGTCTTATTACCAGTCAATGATTTTCCTGAATATCTAGGATTTTCTACATTATCTACGTTCTTGATAAGCCAATTAAAGAGATAACGTTGCGTTGATTTATCGAGTTTAGAAAATTGCTTGTCAAACCGTTTAGAAAACTCAAGTTTATAAGCCATATTTTGCACGCATTTCCGCCACAGAATAGGTAACAGGATCTTGCTTATATTCTGCTAATGCTTTTTGACCTACCTTAAGATCAAATTCATCTTCAATCTTTTCTAGTAAAGCCTTCTTGAAGAGAGTAGAAAGTGTTTCATCCATAAACTCAGCATATGTTTTAAATAACTCTTCTTCTTGTTCATTTAAACGGACTGAAATATTTGCCATATAAAGCACCTCCCTATGTAATACATTGTATTACATAGGGAGGTTTTAGTCTATTCCTTAAACTTGCAAATAGTACTATTTTAATAAAATTTTATATATTTGGAATTAGGTATACAAAAAAGGCACACCACCCTTCTCTCGTCTCTCAGCGGCATGCCTTTTATGTATATAGTTACTCTCGAACTATATCGTATGTCAGTCTGGCTAACTCTCTCTAAGTCCCTTTAACGACACGCCAGTATGTCACCTTTAATATACAATTATAAAATAACTTTGTCAATATTTTAGAAAAATTTTATCTTTTCTTTTTACTAATAAATACTTGCAAAAGATTTATATAAATTGTATTATTAATAAATTTCATGACATAAACGCTTATTTTCGTACCATAAATCATTTACATAAATCATCTAGAAGTGGTAGTATTAGCAGTGCACTAGAATTTGGTTATTAAGAAAGAAAGGTAATAATAATGTTTTCATTTCTACAACCAAAAGAGGCAAAATCATCTGTACCACAGAATATGATTATGAATCTATACTATAAATACAGATTCCAATCTTTAATTGGTATTTTCATTGGTTACGCAGCATACTATATTGTTCGTAACAACTTTGCCTTATCAACTCATTTTTTATCAGATATCTTACACATGAGCAAAACCGAAATCGGTTTGTTATCTAGTGGTATGCTTATCGCCTATGGTCTAAGTAAAGGCTTTATGAGTAGTCTTGCTGACAAAGCAAGCCCTGCAAAATTCATGGCTTTCGGTCTTATTTGTTGTGCAATTATCAACATTTTTATGAGCTTTGCCGACAGCCTCGCCTTCTTCTTAGTATTAGTAGTTCTTAATGGTTTCTTCCAAGGCTTTGGTGTAGGTCCATCCTTCATCACACTTGCCAAATGGTATCCAAAACAGGAACGTGGTCGCTTTGGGGCAATTTGGAATATCTCCCATAATCTTGGTGGTGGTATCGTAGCACCAATCGTAGCCGCTGCGCTATACTTCACTACTACCGATCACTGGCAATTAGGCAGCTATGGTATTCCTGCAATTATTGCAATTATAGTAGCTGTTATTATTTGCTTCTTGATTAAAGAAAGTCCTGAACGCGAAGGCTTGCCGCCAACTAGTGAAATCATTGCCGATACATCTCATAAAGCACATAGAAGTGCAGAAGCACCTCACCTAAGCACAAGACAAATCTTTGTACAATATGTATTAAAAAATAAAAATGCTTGGTATGTGTCTCTAGTTGATACATTCGTTTATATGATTCGTTTCGGTATGCTTACATGGTTACCTATTTACTTATTACAAGTAAAAGGCTTCTCTAAAGCTGAAATGTCCATCGCCTTCTTATTCTTTGAATGGGCAGCCATTCCTTCTACACTTTTTGCAGGTTACATTTCCGATAAATTCTTCAAAGGTTATCGTATGCCACCAGCAATCATTGCAGTAAGTATTATCTTCTTCTGTATCTTTGGCTATTGGCAAAGTGAATCCCTCTTATGGGTTACATTCTTTGCTGCTATTGTAGGTTGCTTAATCTACATTCCTCAATTCTTAGCATCTGTACAAACTATGGATATTGTACCTCCATTCGCTGTAGGCTCTGCTGTTGGTCTTCGTGGCTTTATGAGTTACATCGTAGGTGCCAACCTTGGTACAACACTATTTGGTGTTTTAGCAGATAAATTCGGTTGGAATGCAGGTTTCTATCTCCTAATGGTAGCATGTATTCTTTGCATTACATTCTGTGTACTTGCCCACTTTGGTGCAAAAGAATTAGATGCTAAAGAAGCAGAACTTGAACAACTCCAAACAGCTGAAGCTAACAGCTAACAACTAAATTCTAGAGCAAACAAAAAGGTAGTAACAAGAAATTGTTACTACCTTTTATTATTTAATAAGTTCGCTAAGAACCAAATTATGGGCCCTATGAATCTCATTTTCTTAATGGTATCCATTTTATCTAGAATGGGCTTAGGTATCTCTGCATCGCTTTCAAGAGACACATATTCCTTATCAACATAAACGCCTTTTGAATACTCAGTCGTATGGACCCCTTTTTCAACAATAAATGTATGAGTGCCATTAGCATCTTCATACTCTTCATAACGAGCTACATCCGCAAAATCTATATCTATATCCCCTCTTGTACCTATAACCATCTGATAGCCACGATGTACTACGTTCATGTCAGATGGCATCGCTTTACTGCACAACTTTGTAAACTGATATGCGCCATGTTTTTTATTCCAACAGATCCAAAATTCTGCGTTATTTTTATGCTTAACCAGCTTATACTTATACCTAATCGCCCCATGAGTATCAATGTAGCGAATTTTACCTAGAATTGTATATAAATCACTTCGGATTCGCAATGTATCGCCATAGTTAAATTTCATAAAACACTCTCATACTAAAATCAATATATTATTAATTACTATGATTGTACATATAATATGAAATTCTGCCTAGATGGATATAGCAAAAAAGATAGCAACATATATGTTGCTACCTTTTATTGTTTTATAATCAACCTTGTTGGCAGAAATATATTATGTAGTTTTTATCAGGACTAACTGCAGCACCTAGAGAATATGGATGATTCCGACTTCCGCCAAAATCAAATACATACAATACATAATTGTCTGGTATTTCTATGGAATCTTCATTATATGACAATCTATGCAAATATTGTTTTTGAAGCTTTTGATTTTCCTTTTCAGTATAAATTGGATACACTTTATCTTTAGAATGCTTATTTTCATAATCCGGTTTAGGCTTTAATGCGTCTCGCGCATCTTCTATGCGTTTACGAGTTTCAAAATATCTCTTATACTTTGCACTATTGTCTTCATCTGCAATCTGTACCTTATTGAATTCTGCCAATACTTGATTTTCCAACTCATATATTTCATCTACAGATTTATCAATTGGATGGTCTTGTCGCTCTTGTATAAATTTACCCATCGGCACAGTTGTATTTTTTACAGTCAATATCGACCTTGGAATTAATGCATATAGAGAATCTGCATAAGCCATATTCGAATCGATATATCGTTTAACATACACATTGGATATATCAGCTTTTAAAACAACTACTTTAGAATTTGAAAGCGCTTCATCAACATATGGCTTTAATTGTTCCGATGTGCCTCCAAATCCAAATTGTACATAAGCCCTACCTTGTAAAAAGCCTGGATTACTATGCATATGAATGTTTTTGGCAAAACTTGGCATATTTTTTGGAAAGCCTGGAATCGTAGGCATCCTTTTATAATCTTTTGGATTATTGATAGGATACTGAATCAATTCTATCGGTTTAAAAAATTCTTCCAAAGATTCTTTAATTTCAGCTTTAGATCTAGCCGTAAATAGATCATGCCCTTTTCCCTTATTTTTATCTAAATATTCTCGAATTTCCCTTTCATTTGCTGCATCCCGATCAGCACGAGTTCGATAATCTTTAGTATTAACAGGATTAGTTAGCTTAATTTCCCCTTTACCATTCTTTTTCATATATGGGCTCACAATGCGTAAGGGTTTTTCTCGACCACCAATAAAATAGCCTTCATTACGTGTTGATTCAGTATTATAGTGTTTAATTTCTTTTAGTGCTGTTTCATCCTTATCATTATAAAGTGGATCAAACGTTTTATATTCACTTCCAAAATCAGGTTTTTCTGATATTTTTAATCGTTGAGAAGCGTACTCCTTCTCCATCCGCTCTAATATAATTTCATCGCCCATTGAAAGTGCCTTCGTATCTATCGATTTATCTTTTATAACAGCTTTAAAAGCCCCAGGAATAATCTCAACAAACTCTAATTTCACAGGAGCTTTAGTTTGTACAGGCTGATTTGACTTTGCATTATTTTTCAGTTCAGCACTGGTATTGGGGTTTATCTCATCCACTGTTGCCGTTAAACTAAACTGACTAGATAATGCTAGTGAAAGCATCATCAGCACAAAATATTTCTTATTCATTTCTCTCTCCTATATACATCTACAACTTTTAATGTTATAGCAAAAAGGACCTACAGTAATCTGTAGGTCCTTATATATTTGGTGCGGTTGGAGGGACTTGAACCCTCACGAGCGTACGCTCACCACCCCCTCAAGATGGCGTGTCTGCCATTCCACCACAACCGCATGGAATACAAATGGTGCCTCAGGACAGAATCGAACTGTCGACACACGGATTTTCAGTCCGTTGCTCTACCAACTGAGCTACCGAGGC